>NZ_JAWODO010000022.1:0-32831 GCF_046483245.1 Desulfosalsimonas sp.
GAACCCGACCCCGCCAACCCGCGCTACATCTTCACCGAGATAGGAACGGGCTACCAACCGCCAGATGGAGCTGATGTAGCAGATGTTTTTCTTACCTGCGCCACTTTATTTCTATCTCAATCTCGCTTTGTCCGTTCTCAATCTTAAAGCCGTACCCCCTTGATTTTTTTGGGGGTTTTTCGTTTGCAAACTGTTTGTAAAACTGTTTGCAACTTACAAACAGTTTGTCGTTTTTTGAGGGGGTTTGAGGTGGTTCGGAAAACCCGGAAAATCTATGAAAAGCCTTGGATGGCGGAGTTTTAAGTGGTGGGCCGTGAAGGAATCGAACCTTCAACCTACTGATTAAGAGTCAGTTGCTCTGCCTAGTTGAGCTAACGGCCCGGGAAATTAAAACCAGCTTTATAGCCGTGTTGCCGGAAGTTGTCAATGGATTTTTTATGGGCTTCGGGTCAGGGCCTTTATCTGCGGCGTTTTTCCCTGCGCTCCTGTTTCCAGGAGATCTGTTTTTTCTTGGCCTTGCCGGGCTTTTTGGGCTCTGGCGGGGCAGGGATGTCTCTGGGGTCAACCGTGTAAGTGCCGGCCCGGGCCTTTTGCCGGTATTGCTCGGCGGTGTCTTTGGTTTTTTCCTGGTTTGCGGCTTCGGCCATTTTTGGCATGGCCGGGCCTGTAAAGGTTTCAGGGGGGATGGTTTCAGCCAGATAGAGGTGCTCGCCAAACCGGATGAATTCAATTGCCCTGGCTTCGGTTTTGGTGGTGTGGACAGTGAGCACCACCGGCTGGTTGTCCTTTCGCCGGCCAAGTTGTTCTGCGGCCTGGGGGTCGGCTGTGCACACCACCGGGCTTTCTTTTGTCGCGCGCAGGCCCTTTTCCCTGACCGCAGGGTAGGCTTTTTTGCGAATGGCGGTATACAGCAGCCTGGGCAAATCCGTGCAGGGCCGGGCAGCCGGTAGCTGGTCCCGGTTTTTGGCCCGGATGCGGTTGTCTGTGATTTCCACGGGCGGATCCGGGTCCACGAGCAGGAGTTCATTGAAATGGCTGCGGCGGATATGCCGCCATCCGTCGGTTTCCGAAAGGGCTTTTAGCAGTTCCTTGATGGTGACAAAGCCATCCTTGTCCGGGATGAGGCCGAATTCGTCGGGCCGGCGCTCCAGGATGTAGGCCAGGATGCGGGCAAAGGGCTGCAACTGCTGTTTGGGGGTCATGGCTTCATGGGGCAAAGATTGTTTTTTACAAAAGCGCGCAAATCCGCTCCTGTTTCTTTTGCTGCGGGTGCTTGACCGGTATGCCGGTCTTTGTTATTGTTTGTACCTTTAAAAATGCAGCCGTGTCAACCGGATTTAAGCGGCTGCCGGCTATGTTAAAGGGGGATAAATGAAATCAGATCCAAGATCCTATCGGTTGTTCCAGCGGGCCCGGGAAGTGATCCCCGGCGGGGTCAACAGTCCGGTGCGCGCCGGCAAGGCCGTGGCCCAGGACCCGTTGTTTATAGAAAAAGGCCACGGCTGCCGGATTTATGACGTGGAGGGCAAAGAATATATCGATTATGTCTGCTCCTGGGGGCCGCTGATTCTCGGCCACCGGCACCCGGAGGTGATCAAGGCGATCCAGGACGTGCTGGCCCGTGGGGTGAGCTTTGGCGCGCCCGTGGATCTCGAGGTGGAACTGGCGGAAATGATCGTGGAAGCCGTGGATTCCGTGGAAATGGTGCGCATGGTCAATTCCGGCACAGAGGCCACCATGAGCGCGGTGCGCGCGGCCCGGGCCTATACCGGCCGGGATCTGATCGTGAAATTTGACGGCTGCTACCACGGCCATGCCGATCATCTGCTGGTGGCCGCAGGCTCGGGCGTGGCCACCTTAAATATCCCGGGCAGCCCGGGTGTGCCGGATGCGGTTGTCGCCCATACCTTGTCTCTGCCCTACAATGACATTGGCGCGTTTGAAGCCCTGATGAAGGAAAAGGGCGGTCAAATCGCCGCTGTGATTGTCGAGCCCGTGGCCGGCAACATGGGCATGGTCGCCCCGGAGCCGGGATTTCTGGAATCCCTTCGCAGGGAAACGGAAAAATGCGGAGCTGTTTTGATTTTTGATGAGGTCATGTGCGGATTTCGGGTGGCCTGGGGCGGGGCCCAGCGGCTTTACGGGGTCAATGCCGATCTGAGCTGTTTTGGTAAGATCGTGGGCGGCGGCATGCCCGTGGGCGCATATGGTGGTAAAAAAGAGATCATGGAGCAGATCGCCCCCCAGGGGCCGGTCTACCAGGCAGGCACCCTGTCGGGCAATCCCCTGGCCATGGCCGCGGGCATTGCGACCTTAAAGCAGCTGCAAAAACCCGGGTTTTACCAGGCCCTGGAGGAAAATTCCGCCCGGCTGGCAGAAGGCCTGGGCCGCATTGCCCAGCGGCTGGGCGTGGAAGTGAGTTTAAACCGGGTGGGCTCCATGATGGGCATGTTTTTCACACCCGGGCCGGTACGCAATTTCGAGGAAGCCAAAATCTCGGATACAGAGCGCTTTGCCGCCTACTACCGGGCCATGCTGGAAAAGGGCATTTACCTGGCCCCTTCCCAGTTTGAGGCGGTGTTTTTGTCAGCCGCCCATGAAACCGCTGATATCGATACCACCCTGGCGGCCGCAGAAGCCGTCATGGCCGGGTTATAAAAAGAGATGGCCTCTTGAAAAATTCACCCGGCATACCCCCGGGGGTGGGCACCGTGCATTTGATTGCCGTATGCGGCACCGGCATGGGCGCACTGGCCGCGGCGTTAAAGGAAATGGGTTATGGGGTCACCGGCTCGGACGCCAACGTGTATCCGCCCATGAGCACCTTTCTGGCTGACCGAGGTATTGTGGTCAACCAGGGGTTTGACACATCGCACCTGGCCTATGGCCCGGATCTGGTCATTGTGGGCAATGCGGTGAAAAAGGACAATCCAGAAGCGATATACGCCCTTGAAGCCGGGTTGCCTTATTGCTCCATGCCCCAGGCGGTCAATCATTTTCTGGCAGGAGATCGGCAGACCCTGGTGGTTTGCGGCACCCACGGCAAGACCACCACCGCCTCCATGGCCGCATGGCTGCTGGCCTCAGCCGGGTGCGACCCCTCTTTTATGATCGGCGGGATTGTCAGCAATTTTTCCTCCAATTACCGGGTGGGAAACGGGCCTTACATGGTCATTGAAGGCGATGAGTATGACACGGCCTTTTTTGACAAGGGGGCCAAGCTTTTGCACTATCGGCCCGATGTTGTGATTTGGACCGGCGCGGAATTCGATCACGCGGATATTTTTGATGACATCGAACAGATCCGTTCGGTGTTTCGTGCTTATTTTTTACAAATGCGGCCGGATCAGACTCTGGTGGCCTATGGGGCGGATGCCGCGGCAGACCTGCTTTTGGCCGGCCTGGGCTGCCGGGTGCAGACCTACGGCACCCGGGAAGAAGACCACTGGCGCATTGCTGCGGAAAGCAGCACGCCTGGGAAAAATGGTTTTTCCCTGTTTTGCCGGGAAAAATGGTTCGGCTGGTTTGAAATGGCCCCGGCCGGGGCCCACAACCGCTTAAATGCCGGCGCTTCCGCGGCTGCCGCAGCAAGTTTGGGATTGTCCGCCGGGCAGATATCCGAGGGCCTGCAATCCTTTGCCGGAGTCCGGCGCCGCCAGGAGATCCGGGGGGTGGTCGGCGGCGTTACCGTGATTGACGATTTTGCCCATCATCCCACGGCCGTGCGCGAAACCATCGCAGCGATCCGCTCGGCTTATCCGCAAGGACGCCTGATTGGCGTTTTCGAGCCCCGGACCAACACGAGCATGCGAAACGTGTTTCAGCAGATCTATCCGGATTGCTTTGACAACGCGGATTTGATCTGCATCCGCACGGCCTCCCTTCTCCACAAGGTGCCCGAGGGCCAGCGGTTTTCATCTTCACTGCTGGCAGCTGACCTGCAGAAAAAAGGCAAAGACGCCCATTGTTTTGACGATACCGGAAAGATCGTGGATTTTGTGGCAGATGCGGCCGCAGCCGGGGATGTGGTGCTTGTTATGTCAAACGGCGGGTTTGACAACATCCATGAAAGGCTGCTGGAGGCCTTGAAGCATCCGCCGGAACCGGGCCTGTAAAAAGCGCCCGGCAGCGGCGGATGCAGGGGGGTTATTCGGATTTCTGATCCATTTCCTCGTCCCGCAGGACCCGGCGGAGGACCTTGCCCACCGGAGATACCGGGATGTCGTCTCTGAAATCGATGAATTTGGGGCGTTTGTAGCCGGCCATGTTCTGCTTGCAGAACTCCCGGATTTCCTGCTCGGTGACCTGCTCTCCGGGCTTGACCTGGACAAACGCCTTGACCGCCTCGCCGCTTTTGTCGTCAGGCACGCCCACCACAGCCACCAGCTGCACCTTGGGATGCTGGTAAAGGATGTCTTCGATGTCCCTGGGATAGACGTTGAATCCGCCCACCAGGATCATGTCCTTTTTGCGGTCCGTGATCACGATAAATCCGTTTTCATCGATATGGGCGATATCGCCGGTGAGAAAGTAGCGCCGGCCGTTGAGCTGCCGGAAAACAGCCTGGTTTTCCTCGGGCCGGTTCCAGTAGCCCTGCATGACTTGAGGGCCGGACACGGCCAGTTCGCCGTCCTCGCCTTGGGGAAGTTCGCTCTGGCCGGTTTCCAGATCTACGATTTTAATATCGGTTCCCGGCAGGGGCAAGCCGATGGTGCCGATTTTGCGGGTCTCACGGTCCGTGGGGTTAGAGGTGACCACGGGTGCGGTCTCGCTGAGTCCATAACCTTCAAAAATCACGGCGCCGGTTTTGGCCTCAAACTGCTTGCAGACTTCCGGGGGCAGGGGAGCGCCGCCGGAAAAGCATCCCATCAGGGATGTGAGATCGTATTTGTCAATATCCGGATGATTGGTAAAGGCCACAAAGATGGTGGGCACTGCGGGCATAATGGTGGCCTTGTATTTCTGGACGGCTTTTAACACTTCGGAAAAAGGTGGGTTGCCGGCCCGGGGGTCGGGCACGCAGATCATTTTACTGCCGTATCCGGCTGCTGAAAGCATGCACACGGTCAGCCCGAAGCTGTGATACCAGGGAAGGACCCCGAGATAGGTGTGGAATCCGTCTTTGCGCAGTTTTTCAGGCTTGCCGCCCTTTTCGTGCACCAGCCGCCCCCATTCCTCCAGGGCCTTGATGTCATAGTAGAAATTGACGTGGCTCAGGGCCGCGCCTTTGGGCTTGCCCGTGGTGCCGCCGGTATAGATGATCAGGGCCAAGTCCTCGGCCGGGTCGATGCTGACCTGTGGGGGTTCGGGCCTGGCTGCGGCCACGATGTCGTCAAAATTGTGATGGGCGGGATCATGGCTTTCGGCCTGGGGGATTTTTTTGAGCAAAGAGCCCAAAATGGCCTTTATTTTGGGCAGATACGACTTGATATTGCAGTAGACAACGTTTTCCACGCTGGTGTTTTTTGCCGCTTCCACGGCCGTGGGATAGAATTGGGGATGATCCATGCAAAAAACCATTCTCGCCCCGGAATCATTTAACTGGTAGTTGAGCTCGGATGCCGTGTACAGGGGGTTGCAGGTCACGCAAACGCCGCCGGCCTTCAGGATGCCGTGGAAAATGGCCGGGTATTGGGGGAGATTGGGTAGAAAGATCGCCACACGGTCTCCTTTTCGGATACCTGCGGATGCAAGGAAATTGGCGATCCGGTCGGCGGTGTCCCTGACCTGGGCATAGGTGCGGGTGCCATCGTTGAAGATGGTGTAAACCTGGTTCGGGTAGTCCCGTGCAGCTTCGTCGATTACGTTGAAAAGCGGCTTTTCGTATTTCGAGGTATCGACGTCTGCGGCGACGCCTTCGGGCCAGCGGTCAGTGGGCCAGGATGTGGCAACCATGGCAACTCCTTCTTGTGATAATGGGTTGTGGGTTGGCAAAGAAGACTTTTCAGGCAAGAAAATAACAATCAAAATACCATACAAATTTCCGTTTTGTCAAAGAAAACCCGCGCGGAAATCGCATGTTTTGATGTGGCGGATAAAATCATCAGCCTGGTTTTCATCGGTAATAATCCAGACAGGGAGGCGGGCAAACGGTTCCAGCTCAGCACAGGCCGACTGGCAGCCTTCCACGGCCAGGACCATGGCAATATCAGGGTGATCCGAGGGCAGAAATTCGGCTAAACCGTCCAGTTCTTTTTGTATCCGGGCAACCAGGGCCACCCGGTCATAATCGGGCTGGCAGCCGCCGCAGTACTTGAGCCCGATTTTTAAGGGGTGGGTCAGCGGTTCGGTCATTTTTCAGGGATGCTATTTTTTGCGCTTGGCGGCCAGCTGTGCCTGCAAATCGTCGATGCGGCGGTGATTGTCTTCGGAGCCGATATAGGAGCGGAAAAGCCATTCCTGGATTTGCATGGCCCCGTCCAGATCCTGATCTGCGACCAGATGACTGAGCTGCTTGGTTTCCCGGAGGCACTGCTGGTCGTAGCCGGCCATTTTTTGGGCGATTTCGGCAACCGAGGACAAAAGCTCCCCCTCGGCAAACACCCGGCTCACATATCCCATTTTTTCGGCTTCATCCGCGTCATAGATGCGGCCGGTCAACGCCACTTCCTTGGCCCGTCCCATGCCGATGATCCGCCACAGCGGATCCATGATGGGTGTAAGGGAAAGGGCGATTTCCCTCTGGCCGAATTTGGCCCTCGTGGAGGCATAGCGGATATCACACATCATGGTCAGGTCAAAGCCGCCGGCAATTGCCGGGCCGCCCACCGCGCAGATCACCGGCTGTGGGCAGAACAAGATGGCGCGGTAGGTCTGGTGGAAAAGGCGGATATAGGCTTCGTTGGAAACCTTTTCGAGTTTTCGGATTTCGTCTAAATCAAAGCCTGCCGAAAAATAGCGCTCCCCGCCGGTAAAAACGATCACGTTGATGTCTGGATCAGTGCCGAGTTGGGTAAAAACTTCCCGGATTTCCTCAAGCACGTCAGGCGACAGGCTGTTTCCCTTGTCCGGGCGGTTGAGGGTGACCATGGCCACTTTCCCGGCCATGTCCAGGAGCAGGTACTTGTATGGCATTGCGTTTCTCCGTTGCTTGATCAAAGGGCGGGTGCTGCTGTCAGTGATTTATCCATTGCATGAATCTGTTTTGGTGTCAAGCCGGGGGAACACGCAAAAAAACCCGGCTGCATCACGGGATCCAGCCGGGCCTTTTTTGTTGCGGTACGCAGAAATAAGGTTTTTTAAACTATTCGCGCATTTCCCGGATCCGGTCGAGCAGATCGGCACGCAGGTCTTCATCGGTCTGGGCTGCTGTGATGACTTCGTTGTAATCCTCGACGCTCATATCATTTTGTTCAATGGCATCGGTGATTTTTTCGTTGATCCGGGTCTGGAGCTCCTGGGCCTGTTCAGAGTCTTCTGCCTGGGAGAATTCATCTTGATACTCTTCCCGGATTTTGGTGATTTCCGTGTAGGCTTCCGCGGTTTTCTGAATCCGGTCATCAGAGAAATCCGGGGTTTCCTGTTGCTGCTGCTGTTGCTGCTGGCCGGTGTCCTGGCTCTGGGCTGCGGCCGGGGCGCACAGGAAACATACCAGTGCCAGCGCGCAGGCAATGATCAGATGTGTTTTTGAAATGGTGTTCCGCATGAAAAATCCTCCTTGTTGTCATTATTTTTTGGTGGTTATTTTTGGCTCTGATTTTGAATAGAAGTTTAGCACAATATATGCCATTTTTTGCAGGGCACCCCTGTGGCTTTTTTATTTATAAAAATTGCAATTAGTTGTTGTGAGAGCAGGATGCTTTTTTAAATTTGGAAATTGTGTTGACATGCCAAAATGTCATGTATACAAATGACACATGTGTCATATGAATCCAATGAAATCAATAAAAAAAGCCGTTTCCCGGGTGGGCCGATTCGTCCGCAACCTGAGCCTGCGCGGGGCGCTGGTGATCTATGTTCTGGTGCCCATGGCAGTGGCCGCCGCATTCGTGGGGCTCTGGAGTCTGCAGGCCTTTGAGCGTCAGGTGGAAAAACGGATGCAAAAGGACCTGGAACTGGTGGCGCGGGCCATCAAACAACCCCTTGGCCATGCCATCCAGCGCGAGCGGGAAGGCAGCATTTCCCAGGCCCTGGAATCGGCTTTTTCCATTGGCCGGGTTTACGGGGCCTATGTTTATGATGCCGAGGGAAATAAAATTTCAACTACGGGAAGACGCGAGCCCAAGTCGCAGCCCGAGGAGGTCAGCCGTCTTGCGGAAGGCGGCGAACAGCGCGGGGAGTACGGCGAGGTGGCCGGCAGGGATGTGTATTCCTATTTTGTGCCCTTAACCGATTCCGGGGGCAGGATTACAGGCTTGCTTCAGCTCACCCGCCGCCGAAGCGATTTTCAGGAACAGATCCGGGATATCCGCTACAAGGCGGTGTTTATCTTTATCCTGGCCTTTACCGGGTTGACCTGCGTGGTCTTCTACGGCCACCACCGGGCTTTGGGGAAACATTTGAATCGGTTGTCAAAAACCATGACCCGGATTTCAAAGGGAGAGCGCAAGCAGCGGTTTTCCCCTGGCGGGCCCAGGGAAATTCTTGCCTTGGGCGTGCATTTCAATCAGATGATGGACAATATCGATCAGGCGGAACAGGAGATCCAGCGCAGGCGGGCTGAACAGGAAGAACTGGAAAAACGGCTCCGCCAGGCTGAAAAACTGGCGGCCATCGGCCAGCTGTCAGCCGGCGTGGCCCATGAGCTGGGCACGCCCTTAAGCGTTATCGAGGGAAAAGCCCAGCGGGCTTTGCGCAGCCCGGACATGCCGGCTCCGGCCGCAGACAATATCCAGGCCATCCGCTCCCAGGCCCGGCGCATGGAGCAGATCATCCGCCAGCTCCTGGATTTCAGCCGGCGAAGCGAGCTGCGGCCCAGGCGGGTAAAAATGTCCCAGCTGGCAAGGTCTGCCGCCGCAGCACTGGAGCCCGAATGCAAGCGGCTGGATGCGGGCATTGTTCTGGAGGGCCGGGACACACACGAGATGGAGGCGGATTCGGTTCAAATGGAGCAGGCCTTGGCCAATCTCATGAAAAATGCCGCCCAGGCCGCGCCGGGCGGTCAAGTCCGGGTCAGCTGGGAGCGGCGAGAAGACCGGGCCGTGTTCTGCGTGGAAGACAGCGGATCCGGTATTGATGAAACCAAACGGAAAAAGTTGTTTGAACCTTTTTTCACCACCAAGGCGGTGGGCGCGGGAACAGGCCTTGGCCTTGCCGTGGTTCACGGCATTGTCGAGGCCCATGGCGGAGAGATTCAGGTGGGGAACAGTTCCATGGGCGGTGCCTGTTTTACCCTCTTGCTTCCGGCCGCCGTGCCGGTTGCCGCCCCTGGAGAGACAAAAGATGAATGATTCCCGGATTGAAGGCCAGAAAATTCTGATCGTGGAAGACGACGAAGGCTTGGCTGGCCTGCTGGTCGATGAAATCACGGATGCGGGTTTTTCAGCCTCCTCGGTTGCCAGTGCAGAGGATGCCGAAGTCCGGCTGGTGGATTGGGAGCCGGACCTGGTGGTCAGCGATCTTCGCCTGCCAGGGGCCAGCGGCCTGGATTTGCTCAAAAAAGCCGCAGCCCTGCATGCGCCGCCTGCGTTTCTGGTCATCACTGCATTCGGCACCATTTCCCAGGCTGTGGAGGCTTTAAAAGCCGGGGCGGACGATTTTCTCACCAAACCCCTGGATCTGGAGCATTTCATGCACCGGGTGGTCCGAATCCTGGAAACCCGCCGGCTGCGCCAGGAAGTTGACCGGTTCCGGCAGATTTTTGAATTTGAGAATTTCCATGGAATGTACGGCCAGAGCCGGCCCATGCGGATTCTTTTTGACCAGATCCTACAGATGGCCCCGGCCAGCGGGCCGGTGCTCATCGTGGGTGAAAGCGGCACGGGCAAGGAACTGGTGGCCCGGGCCGTGCATGCGGAAAGCGATCGCAGCGACGGTCCGTTTATTGCCGTCAACTGCGCCGGAATTCCGGAAAATCTCATGGAAAGTGAATTTTTCGGCCATACCACGGGCGCTTTCACAGGGGCCAGCAAATCCAGGCAGGGCCTTTTTGAGGAGGCCCACGGCGGGACCCTGCTGCTTGATGAAATCGCGGAAATGCCCATGGGCCTGCAGGCCAAGCTTTTGCGGATTCTCCAGGACGGCAGCATCCGGCCCATCGGCGGAAACCGCGAAAAGCAGGTGGATGTGCGGATTCTGGCCGCCACCCACCAGGATCTGGAACAAGAGGTGAACAATGGCCTGTTCCGGCAGGATCTGTTCTACCGCCTGGAAACCTTTACCCTCAATGTACCGCCTCTGCGTGACCGGGCCGAAGATATTGAACTGCTGGCCGGCCGCATGCTGACCCGGTTTGCCACACAGATGGGAAAGCAGGTGCACGGGTTTTCCGACCAGGCCCTGTCCCTTTTGCAGCAATACCCGTTTCCCGGAAACGTCCGGGAATTTCAAAACGCCCTGGAAAGGGCGGTTACATTCTGCACCGGCAGTCGAATCAAGCCCGAGGACCTTCCGGCAAGGATCCGGGACAACGCCAACTCACCGGATGCCATGGCAAATTTTCCCATATCGGCCCGGGGCCCGGACAACAGGCTCCCCACTCTTGCCGAGGTTGAAAAGCAGTATATTGCTCACGTGTTGGAAAAGGTCGACGGCAATAAAAAACGGGCGGCCGATATTCTGGGCGTTGCCAGAAGAACCTTGTACCGCAGGCTTGGGTGAGCGCACTGTTTTATTGCATAGGTGTTGTTTTGGCTGCAGGCACCTGGAGAACAAATTCAACGCGGTCTCCCACCGTGATCCCATGGCGGTTGAAAAAACCCCGGTTTACTTCCAGTGCATATTTGGCCTCCACCGCCGACCGGATCCGGGTTTCATCCTCCGGGTGCATCTGCCGGATGTCCACGATTTGAAAGTCTTGGTTGATAAAGGCAATATCCAGGGCAACATGGGTGTTTTTCATGTAAAAATACAAAAATTTTTCCCTGGGAAAAAGGATAAACCACCATGCCGGGTGCGCAAAAGCACCTGGCGGTATTGCCGCACAAAGCGGGAAGGAAAACCCACATGGAAAGCGCAACCATTGAAATCCTTGGGCAGGTCCGGCAAAGTGCGCCCCTGGTGCACAACATCACCAATTTTGTGGTGATGAACGCCTCGGCCAATATTTTGCTGGCTGTCGGCGCATCCCCGGTCATGGCCCACAGCGCAGATGAGGTCGGGGAAATGGCGGCCATGGCCGGGGCCCTGGTGTTAAATATCGGCACCCTGGATCAATGCTGGCTGGAGGCAATGATTTGCGCCGGCCGGGCGGCGAATGAAAAAGGCATCCCGGTTGTGCTCGACCCGGTGGGCGCGGGCGCCACGCAATTTCGCACCCATGCCGTGGAAAAGATCATGTCTGCCTGCCGGGTTTCGTTGGTGCGGGGAAATGTCTCAGAGGTGCTTTCCCTTGCGTCCGCAGATGTACGGACCCGAGGGGTGGAATCCTCTCTCGGTTTCTCAGATGCGGCTGCAGCGGATTTAAAGGCCCTGGCCTATTCAAAAAACTGCATTATGGCCGTCTCGGGCAAAGAGGACTGCATCACCGACGGCTACCGGGTTTTCCGGGTGGCAAACGGCCATGGGCTCATGACGCGGGTCACGGGCATGGGATGCGGCCTGTCCGCGGTTACAGCGGCTTTTTGCGCGGTTGCACCGGACCGGCTGCTTGAGGCGTCAGTGGCGGCGTTTGCCTTTTACGGGCGTTGCGGGGAACTGGCTGCAGCGGCCTTTGACAGGCCCGGCAGCTTTTATACGGCTTTTCTCGACTGTCTTTATTCCGCCGGGGAAGCCGAAATCACCAGGGGGCTGAAAATCACAGAAGCAGCGGGGGTTTTCCCCGGCGCAGGCGGTAACGATTGATGATTTTAAGGGTGGGCCCCTTGGAGATTAGCCACCTTTCAAGCCTGAACTTGCCGGGAAAATTCATCAGCCCGAGGCCGATGATGATGGTCAGCAGGCCCTGACCCGGGGTGAAGAGCATGACGATGCCGGCTGTGACAAACACGAGGCCGGCTGCATTTTTTATGATCCGGAGCAGGAGCCATACCGGGGTTGAACGGTTGCAGTCACTGCAGATGACGTTCCGTTTCCGGCTGCGGAAGTAATTCGCCGGAATCCGGAGCACCAGCCAGGGTATAATGGCCAGGGTGGCTGCAAACGCGGCCAGTGAGCCCCCTGCTATCCAGTAAAAAATCGTCTCATAAGTCTGGAACCACTCAAACATGACGGTTTATCCATGTTTTTCCATGACCGGGGAGTGCGGATGAAACAGCTGCGAGTCCGCTATGGCGGATGACAGATTGGCGATATCGGCGTCCATGGGCCGGTCGGCGGTGGTGGGTTCGGCGATTTGGCGGATCACTTCCGCAATCCGGGAAAGGTGCGGCCGCTGATCTATGCGGCCGCGGATTTCGCAGGCCTGCACCCCGGCAAGCAGGCATACGGCAAGGGTTTTTTCCGCCAGAAAGCAAACGCGGCAGGCGTCTCTGGCGGCAATGGTGCCCATGCTGACCTTGTCCTGATTGTGGGATTCCGTTGAGCGGGAAAATGCGGCCGCAGGCATGGTTTCTTTCAGGGCCTCTGCCGCAAGGGCCGATGCAGTGATGGACATGGCCTTGAATCCGTGGTGAAAGGGCTGCTCGGATTCCTCGACCCGGACCAGGTCAGCGGGCAGGTCCCGGTTGACATTGGCATCCACCATGAGGGCCACCTGCCGGTCGGCCATGTCTGCCACCGATGCCAGGGCGCTTTTGAGTCCGTCCATGGCAAAAGCCACATGCCCGCCGTAAAAGTTGCCGCCCATGAGCACGCTGCCGGATTCGGGATCAAACAAGGGATTGTCGTTTGCGCTGTTGGCTTCCGTGTGTATCCAGTCTTCCACCCATTTAAGGGCGTCTGTGAGAACGCCGATCACCTGGGGGGCGCAGCGGACCGAATACGGGTCCTGCAGGGTTTCGGGCCCGGATGCGGAAAAATCTTCCGGTGGGGCGTCTGAGGCCAGCAGGCCGGCGATCCGGTCTGCTGCCGCGCCCTGGCCGGGGTGCGGCTTGGCCCTGGATATGACCGGATCATAGTGATGGATGTTTCCGGCAATGGCGTGAATGCACAGGGCCGTGGCACAGGCGGCGGCATCAGCCAGTTTTTTTGCCCGGTCCACGGCCATGGCCGCAATTGCCGTCATCATGGCCGTGCCGTTCATGATCGCAAGGGGTTCTTTGGGCAAAAACCAGTGAGGCGTGATACCGGCGTGGTCCAGGGCCTCTGCTGCGGGCATTTGCCGGCCCTGGTAAAAGACCTGCCGCATTCCCGCAAGTGCGGCAGCCACGTAGGACATGGGGGTCAGATCTCCGGAGGCGCCCACCGAGCCTTCAGAGGGCACCACAGGCGTGATGCGCGCGTTTAACAGTTCGGCGATTTTTTCCATCAGATCAAGGGACACCCCGGAGTATCCCCGGGAAAAGCAGATCAGCCGGCATATCATGGCGGCCCGTGTCTCGGCCTCGCCAAAGGGCTCGCCAGTGCCGCATCCGTGAAAACGGATCAGGTTCAAGCCGTTTTTTTCCGCCACCTCGGAGATCATCCTTTTGCCGCAGCATTTGCCAAATCCCGTGGTCACCCCGTAGACGGGCCGGTTCTGCTCCAGGGACCGGGTCAGGACGTTGCGTGAGGCATTGATGTGAGCGGCAAACTTCCGGCTTTTGTCAATTTCGATTTCAGCCTGTCCCCGGGCGGCTTCAACAATCTGCTGCACTGAAACCTGCGAGCCGTTGATGACAAGCTTGTGGCTTTCGCTGTTGCGTGTGTTTTCCATATTCAGGACATCCTTGTCTGCGTGTGTGTCTGGTATTGCTGCTTTGGCAAAAAAACGTATCCACCTTATACCTAAATTGAGCAATTTTCAAGTTTGATGGCGCCGTAAAGTCCAATATCTGCGTTACGCGCAATTTCTCAGAATTTCACGTATGGATAATACGCTGCATTCTTCGAAATTGCGCAAGCCGGCCGCAGGGCTTCCTTCCTGACAAACATCGAACGCAGTAAAAAGTTTTTTACGGTGCCATCAAGTTTGGGCCGCGGAGCCCATTGTTTTCTGCACGGAAAATTTTGCATGGGCGGCGGTTCTGATATGGGCACTGTCTATAAGACGGCCGGTTTTGGACAAAATCTCTTTAAAGGATTATGGTTTTGTGCGCACAATTGGATTATTGTGATTTTTCAAAACCCAGACCAGCATGAAAAAGGGGTTGGATATACATGGAAAAAAAAATACCGGCATTTGTCCGGCAATATGTACAGGACGCAGTCGAAGTTTTCAACAGCGAAGAGATCGGAGACTCAAGCAAGGCCTATCATGTGCGTTTTGAGGGCGGCTATGTCTATGTGGACCGCGATGACGGCATGGGGCCCTGGCCGGTTCTCCGCCTGGGCTATACCGGGGATATGGCCGACTGGGAACTGGCCATATACAAATACAGCGCAGAAGATTATGACCCCGAGGAAAGTTTTTTCCCCGGGGCGGACCTGGCTGACGGCACCATTGAAGGCGCCCTTCGTGCAGGGATGAAGGCATATGCATAACGGGCCGTTATTTGGTACTTTTTGCACATGGGTCAGTTGCCGTCAGATGGCTCCGGTAAACGGGCCGGCCATAAAATAGACGCCCAGTAGGCCGATGACTGCACCGGCACCCTTGCGGAACCAGGTTCCGGCTCCCTGCCATGCGGCACTTTCAGTGAGCCTGCGCACCGCCGCGGCCGAACTTCCGGCAAAAACAATGGGCAGGCAATGGCCCAGGGCAAACAGCAGCATCATCACGGATCCGGCAAAAATCTCCTGCTGTACGGTGACAATGGCCAAAATCGGGGCAATAAAGCCGAACGTGCATGATCCGGACAAAATTCCGTAGGCCAGGCCCAGGCCGAAGGCCCCGTGAATGCCCCGGAGATTGAGCCGGTAGAGAAGGCCGCCGGACATGGTGCATGCCTGCACTCCCAGCATTCCCAGGGCAACCCAGATGAGCACCGCACCCACGGCCACCTGGAGCCATATGCCCACATCGCCGAGCATGCGTCCCAGCATGGCGCAGATAATACCAACTGCGGCAATGGTGATAAACAATCCCATGGAAAACGCCCCGGCATACCATCCTGCCCGTTTCGGGTTCACAGCCGTCTGCTGGCCGCCCACATAGGCCACGATCAGTGGGATGGAGGCCAGATGACAGGGGGAAAACAGCACGCTGATCATGCCCCAGGCAAATGCACCCACTCCGGCAACAGCCATGCCGCCGCTCATCATCTGGTTTACGGTGATCAGAAATTGGTCAAACATATCGTTATCAGCTCCTTTTGCGGTAAATGGTCAAAATTTTTGATACAAGAAAAGCAAAATTCAGGAACAAGGCCGGGCAAAGGCCCGCCTACGCTTTGTTTTGATTCAGAAAAGGAGAGATTAACAGATATAGACGCAATAAAGGCAAAACAACGGCGGTGGACGAAATATCAGGGATGGGTCTGGTTTAAACCTGCAGGTTTGAAAAGCAAACGGGTTTACTGCAATCTGTGTTTGCGCGGATATCGCGGGCGATAGGGTCGGATAGCGATTTTCATTATCCGGGCGGCGGGAAGTTGTTTCCGGTAAAAGAAACAAATGGTTTTCTTTTGCCGGACAGGAGGCCAAATGGCATTGCCCGGAAGCCGGCATGGTGATGCCTTTTTCCATGGAAGTCTGTTTGTCGCATCCGGCTTTTACGGCCTTGGCCGGAAGGACAGCGCATACCCCGGCCGGGATCATGCTGACCACCACAGCAATGGAAATGATAAAGATGGATATCCTGAGTTTCATGCGGATTGCGTATTTTGGTTCGATTGAAGTTTAATTTTTTATTTATGGAAGAATCATAAGAAAAATGCAAGCGGTTTTTATGTCTTTTGGCAAACCGGATCTGTTGTAACACAGTGTAAATTTTGCCGCAGTCATCCACGGCCGACGCCCTCTGGGCCGGAAAATGAAAAAATTCAGCATCACGCTCCCTGAAAGTGAAACATGGCCTGCAACGGTTTCATTGTTTGAAACATCTGCTGCCTTTCGGGCCGGTGTCCCTTTTTTTAGATTTTTTTTAAATCCCTGTAAATCGGGATTCTGCAATTATTGTCCGTTTTTTCCCCGCTGATGGCATGATTGATGCTTAAAATCAGGTAAAGAACCTATTTACCGGCTCAGAAACTCTGCCCGCACCATTCTGGTTCCCGTGCTGTTTCATTTAAAAAACGCCAGGGAAAAAAGATGATTGTTTGTGTCCCGTTGTTCGGAAGGCGTGTGGCGCCGCATTTCGGCAGTTCATCCGAGTTGCTGTTTTATGAACTGGCTCCCGGGTTTGTCCGGGAAAAAGAAATCCAGCAGTTGACCGTGAATGACCCAATGCAGATGGCCCGCAAAATCGCCGAAAGCAAACCAGATGCGCTGGTTTGCGGGGGAATTCAGAATTTTTGCAAAAAGTGGCTTGAGCTGCGCGGCATTGTTGTGTTGGACAATTATAAAGGCGACGTCCAACAGGTGGTAGGGGGGTTGAAAGACTCGGTACTGATTTAACTGCAAGGATAAATTTGAAATTCAATAGGAACAAGGAGGAAATCATGGAGCAGGTACTGAAACGGTTGACCTTTGAATTTTTCGGAAGCGGTCAGCATAAACTGACACCGGAAAAATTGTTTGAAACAGAATCCGCGGTGTTGCTTGACGTGCGATCCAGAGAGGAGGCGGCATCTGTTTCCATTCATTTGTCGGCACATCCAAACATTGAAAGCTGCAACATTCCGGTGGATGAAGTTCCCGACCGGGTCGATGAACTGCCGAAAGATCGGTTGATCGCTGTTTTTTGTCCGGCCCATGTTCGCTCATCAATTGTTTATGCTTTTCTGCTGACAAAGGGTTTTGAGCAGGTTCGGGTTTTGGAGGGCGGCTACGGCGCGCTTACCGAGGCGGTTAAACCGGGCAAACTCCTCAAATCCATCCCTTCCAAAGACCAGAGGAGATAACCCACGATGACGAACCTGGTCATTGCATGCGCGCTGATATTTATCGTGGCCGTCACCATGACCATGGTGGGCAAGGGAGGCGGCAATTTTTATGTGGTGATTCTGACCATAGCAGGCCTTCCCATGCACCAGGCCGCAACTACCGGCCAGTTCATTCTTTTTGCCGCATCAGTGGCGGCCATGATCGTGTTTCAAAAAAACAAAGCAGTGTCATGGTCGCTGGCTCTTTTGGTCGGCGGGCTGACGGCTTTGGCCGCACTGGGCGGCGGTTATTTTTCGCATTTGTTCAGCGGGTTTGCCCTGAAAATCATTTTTGCGGGAATGCTGGCTGCCGCCGGCGCTGTCATGCTGCTGCCGGTTTCCGAAAACAGGCCTTCGGAGAGAAACCCGCGGTTTGGTACCCTGGTCCTGAAATCCGGAGAGGATCGCTATCTTGTCAATCTCTGGATCGCTGTGCCGGCTACGGTGCTGACCGGATTCGGCGCCGGCATGGTGGGTGTTTCCGGCGGGTCCTTTCTGGTGCCATTGATGGTGGTCGCCTGCGGGGTATCCATGCACAAAGCCGTGGGAACCGCCTCCACGCTGATCGCGGCCATTGCCTTTATGGGCTTTACCGGCCATGCCGTGCAGGGTGATTTTAACCCGCAATGGGCCCTGCCCCTGGCTGCCATGACGGTTATCGGGGGGATTCTCGGCGGAAAATTTGCGTTAAACACCAAGCCGAAATACCTCAAACAGGTGTTTGCCTATACAAACTGGCTGGCTGCGGCTTTCATGGTGATCAATGCCTTTTATACAATCTGAAAGTCAATAAAAAACAGATTTTTGTTGGATGACGCCGACGCGTCAACGGGTTTGGAAATGCTGTTTTTTATCCATTCAATCCCAGGGTGCCGCCCGGGTTCATGATGTGATGGGGGTCAAAATGGTTTTTGATGGCCCGTAAAACAGCCATCTGCTCTGAGCCCAGGTGGCGCTCCATCCAGGGACCCATCATTTTTCCCACCCCGTGGTGGTGGCTCAGAGATCCGCCGTGTTCCTCGATCCGGTCGATGATTGCCCGCTGAAAGGCCAAAAAATCCTCCGTGGCCCTGGCCCGGCAAAGAAAAATAAAGTAGAGGTTGGTGCCCTGGGGATAAAAATGGGAGGCATGGGTCATGCAGATGGTCCGGGGGTGCTCCTTGATATAAGAGCGGACGCCCTGGTACAGGTGATGGAGGTTGTCCCAGGTAACCGAAGTCTCCAGGGTGTCGATGATGACGCCGTAATCGTTTAGGTCCTCGCGCATGTAGGGATCGCTGAAGCGGCCGTGCATCCACTTGTTCATGGGGTAAGCCGTCAGGTACATGCCGCCGTGTGAGCGGCAGATTTTTTTGATGTTTTTTTTCACCTGGGCTGCGAAATGCCGCTGGCCGTCGGCCTGGCCGATGAGCAGGCAGCGCCGGCCAGGGCGCTGGCGGCGCAAGGTCATCAGCCGGTCTATGGGTGATCCGGCAAGGCCGAATATTTTCATGGCCATGTCGGTTTCTTCCGGGTCGGAGATGCGCAGAATCGAGGGCATGCCAAACTCCCCCTGGCAGATTTCACGGACTGCTGCCACGGCTGTTTCCCAGTCCGGCAGCATGTAGGCAAAGGGTTGCCGGTTTTGCGGAAAATGCCGAAAGACTTTCATGGTCACCCCCACCAAAACACCGAAGCAGCCTTCGCTGCCCTTCATGATATCGTTGACCTTGGGGCCGGTGGCGGTGGCGGGAAAGGGGCGGGTGGAAAAGGTCCCGGCCGGGGTGACGTACTCCTGGCTGATGACCAGGTCATAGGCGTCGCCGTAGTAAGAAGATGCCTGCCCGGCGCCCAGGGTGACCACCCAGCCGCCTACAGAGGAGTGTTCAAAGGACTGGGGAAAATGGCCGCCGGTGTAGTGATGGGCCGCGCCAAAGCGCTTTGGGGCATTGTTTAAGGCGGCTTCATAGTCCGGCCCCATCAGGCCCGGCTCCACGGTGATGGTCTGGTTGGTTTCGTTAAACTCCAGCACCCGGTTCATATGGGTTCCCAGGGCCAGGCACACGCCGCCGCGCACGCATTCCAGTCCCAGGGTCACAGAGCTGCCGCCCCCGTATATATAAATGGGGATCTTTTTTTCGTGGCACAGGGCCACGATGGCTCGCACGTCGTTTTTGTCCCGGGGATGGACCACCACGTCGGCCAGGTTTTCGAGCCGGCCTTCCCGCAGTTTGAGAAGATCCTCCATGGCCTTGCCCGAGGAGTATTTCAGTCGGTCAAAGGTTTTGATGGAGATATTTTCCGAACCCACGATCTGCTCCAGGGCCGAGAGGGTGTCGCCCGACAGCCGTGTGGCAATGTCTGCCGGAACCGGTTCTTGCCCGGTTCGGGCCGGCTGCTTAAAATCGGCGTCAGACATTTCTATCGCTTCCTTGACGGCCCGGTAAAAGCCCGGGCCGGGGTGCTTGGTCTGATCCGGCGCCCCCCATTTAAAAATGGACCGGTATGTGCCTTTTTCCGGCGGGGTGTCGATCCAGTGGGGTGTAAAAGAGTTGCTTTTGCGCATAATATCTCTCCAGGTACAACTTTCGTGCAATGATGGCGGCGGCTATGCCGGATATCCGGTGATTTCCTTTATTCCGGCCTCCTGGATCTCCTCATTCTTTCTGTTACATTACCTATTTTTCAGGGGGGCCATAGTATCGCCGCCAGTTTTGCAGATATTCGGTTTTTTCCTTTTCCCAGCGGGCATTGTCCCAGCCCAGAGCCGGCCGGCAGAGATCGCCGATGGCATCCAGGTGTCGGCGGCCGCCTTCCGGGGCCAGCAGTCCCAGCCGCACCCGGCGCAGAAGCAGGTCGGTTAAGTGGTGCACCTGCTCATGAGCTGCGGCAAAGGCAATTTCAGCCCACAAAATACTGGTTTTTGGAATGCATTCAGCGGTGTGTTTACGGCAGAAGTCAAGGATGATATCCGCCTGGCGGCCGTAGCGGCCATACAGCCGCTGGCGGGTCGCCGGCGGCAGTGAATCCGGCAGTCTCGAATTTTCAACCGGGGCTTTAAAAACCGGATTCCGGTCCGGGGGAAGGGCGCAGTGGGGCAGATAGTCCGCGGCCGCTTTGATGGCATCCCGGGCCAGCAGACGAAATGTGGTGAGCTTGCCCCCGGTAACAGTGACCAGCCCCTGGTTTTCCCAGACCACGTGCTCCCGGGATTCATGGGAAGGATCGGCTTTGCCGCGGCTGAGCACCGGCCGCACCCCGGCAATGGAAGCAAAAGCGTCAGATTTGGAAAGGGGCCGTTCCGGCATGATAAAATTTATGCCTTCGATGAGGTAATCCGCTTCGGCAGGGGTTATGGCCGGATTAATATCCAGATCGCCGGCATGATCCACGTCCGTGGTGCCGAGGATGGCCACTTCCTCCCATGGAAACATGAAGACCGGCCGCTTGTCCGCCGGATGCATAAAGCTGACCACATGGTCTGCGGGAAAAGCCGTGCGGGGAAAAATCAGATGACTGCCGCGCAACGGCCGCAGGTGCAGTCCATGCCGGGGGGAAGGGTGCAGGGTTTCGGCCCAGGCGCCTGTGGCGTTGATGACGGCATTGGTGCGCAGTTCGGCGCTTTGTCCGGTTTCCACCTCCCGAATGGCCACGGCCGCAACCCGGCCCTGCTGATTCCGGATGATTTCTTGGGCCGGGGTGTAGTTTTTGGCCGTGCCCCCTGCGGCCACGGCTTCGTTGATCAGCCGCAGCACCAGGCGGGCATCATCCACCTGGGCGTCTTTGAAATAAAACCCGCCGCTGAGATTTTTTTGGCGAAGACCGGGAATGCGGGTGCTGATCTCGGCTGCGTCATAGGCCCGGTGCTGTTTTTCCAGGGCCATCAGGCTGTATAGAGCCAGGCCCAGGCCCATCACCCTTTTGGAGGGGCCGAAATCGGTGAACACCGGCAGGAGAAATCCCAGGGGATCGACCAGACCCGGGGCTTCGGCCAGCAGCCGCTGCCGTTCTTTAACCGAGGCGCGGGTCAGCAGGGGTTTGCCTTCTTTGAGATAGCGCAGGCCGCCGTGGACCATCTTGGACGACCGGCTGGAGGTTCCCCAGGCAAAGTCGTGTTTTTCCAGCAGCAGCACCCTGAGGCCCATGCGGACGGCTTCGCTGAAGATGCCGGCGCCGGTGACGCCGCCGCCGATGATAATCAGATCCCAGTTGCTGTTGGCTTCCAGTGGTTTCATGATGTAAGACCGCTATTGGCAGGTTGAACTGTTTTCAATGTCCGTAGGCTTTCCTTGCATGGCCTGCCGGACGCCACCGGCAACAGCTTTCATATAATCGGCGCTTTTGTCGGATCCCGGGGGAACCATTCCCGGGTGCGGATGCAGAAACGCACCAGGGCCAACATGATGGGCACTTCGATCAAAACGCCCACAACTGTTGCCAGTGCCGCCCCTGACCCGGTTCCGTACAGGGTCAGGGCAACGGCAATGGCCACCTCGAAGTGGTTGGAGGCACCGATTTGCGAAGTGGGCGCAGCATCTTCGTATATAATGCCCAGGGGCTTGCATGCAAGATAGGTGATCCCGAATATGAAAAAAGTCTGGATGATCAGTGGAATGGCAATCATCACGATAACCAGGGGCTGGCCGATGATCACCTCTCCCTGGAGCATAAACAGGGCCACCAGGGTCACCAGCAGGGCGATCTGGGAAACGCTGCCCCAGCTTTTGATGTATACCGTCTCAAACCAGTCCATCCCCTTTCGCCGGATCAGGATTTTTCTTGTAAAATAGCCGGCCACAAGCGGCACGCCCACATACACTCCCACGGTCAGGGCAAGGGTCACCAGGGGAATCGGCATGGCCACACCCAGAAGCAGGTTGCCCAGCGGCGCATACAAAACAAGCATTGTCAGTGAATTGATGGCCACCATGACCAGGGTGTGGCCCATGTTGCCGCCGGAAAGATAGCTCCAGACAAACACCATGGCCGTACAGGGTGCAATGCCCAGCAAAATCATGCCGGCCGTGTATTCATCAGCCATTTCCGGAGTGATAAAAGGCGCCCAGATCTGCGTCATAAACAGCCATGCGAAAAACGTCATGGTAAAGGGCTTGATGCCCCAGTTGACGACCAGTGTGGTCAATACGGGTTTGGGCGCTTTTGCCGCCTCTTTCACCTGCTTGAAATCAATCTGGATCATGATGGGATAGATCATCAAAAACAGAAGGATTCCGATGGGCATATTGACCTGCTGGATGGAAAGCGAGTCAATAAAATCGGCCATGCCGGGAAAGATGTAGCCGATGCTGATGCCGGCGGCCATGCAAAGGGCCACCCACAGGGTGAGGTACTTTTCCCAGAGCCCCATAACCTTGTCCTGTTTTTCAACCATTGGTCTGAATCTCCTTTTCTTTATCAGATGCCTGCCTTTGTTTCTGGGCCCTGCAAAGCTCATCAACCGGATTTGCGACGATGGTTTCAAGGGTTTTCCGGTCATCTGAAATGATCCGGGAGCCTTTCACGGAAGTCTGCACCCAGTTCAACAGGGCATCCGGAAAGTCGGATGCCAGTCTGTAATGCACCCACCGGGCGTCTTTCCGGTTTTTTACCAGCCCGGCGTTTTGCAGGACGCTCATGTGCCTGGAAACCGTTGGTGTTGAAACCTGTAACAATTCGGTGATCTGACAGACACAGAGCTCGTCATGGGTCGACAGTGCCATGACAATGCGCAGCCGGTTGCCGTCGGCAAGGGCTTTGATCTGTTTGAGTGTTTTTTCCATTGGGTCGGTTTCCTGAGAAATATAATAATTTGCTTGATTAGCTAATTTGCTAAATAATATAAACGGCCAAGCTGCTTCTGTCAAGAAAATTTGCAGCTGTTAGATAATTTTCCGCGGTGGTTCGGGCTGCTGCTCAAGCCGTAGCAAATCCGGCTGCTGATTAATTGACGGCGCGGGTGCTTTGACTTGGTCGAATTTTTCGGATATGATATTATCTTTTGACATATGGGCTTGTTCCAGCTTTAAAATTAATTGCTTTCGTCTTAACAGTGCTTTCCATTGAAAAAGACCCGAAAAACGACCAGCGGCAGCTTTGGGGAGAAAAACCCTGGGGTTTTTTGCGATATCACCTCGGTGGTCCGCTCTCCGTGCTGTACCATTCTGGAAAGCATCAGCGACGGGGTTTTCACCATAGATACGCAAAAGCGGATTACCTCCTTTAACCGGGCGGCTGAAAGCATTACCGGTTTTACCCAGGAGGAGGCGGTCGGCCAGTTCTGCTTTGATGTTTTCAGAGCCGATATCTGTGCCAAACATTGTGCCCTGGGAAAAACGCTTTCCGGCAAAGAGCCGCAGATCGATGTTTCCGCCCGGATTATCACCAGAGGCGGGGAAGAAAAGCCCATCAGTCTCAGCACCAATTTGCTTTGCGATGCCAGGGGACGGGTTATCGGCGGCGTGGAGACATTCCGGGACCTTTCGGATATACAGGAGCTCCGGCGGCAGATTGACAGGCAGTATGTAAAAGAAGACATTGTGGGCAAGAGCCCGCAAATGCAGAAGATCCTGTCTTTTCTGCCGGATATCGCAGAAAGTGACAGTGCGGTTTTAATCCAGGGGCCCACCGGCACCGGAAAAGAGCTGGTCGCCCGGGCCATTCACAACCTGAGCCAAAGAAGCAAGGGCCCGTTTGTTGCGGTCAATTGTGCGGCAATGCCGGAAGGGCTTATCGAATCCGAGCTTTTCGGCCATGTCAAAGGGGCGTTTACCGGGGCAGACCGGGATAAGTCCGGCTACTTTCTTTCAGCCGACAAGGGAACCTTGTTTCTCGATGAAATCGGGACCACGCCGTTTGCTTTTCAGTCAGACCTGCTTCGGGTCCTGGAGCAGAAAGAATTCGTCCCGGTAGGCGGAACCCGGCCCCAAAGATCCGATTTCCGGGTTATTGCTGCTGCCAACATACCGCTCAGCGACCAGGTCGCCGGGGGACGGTTCAGGGAAGACCTGTTTTACCGATTAAACGTGGTTGCCCTGGACCTGCCCCCTTTGCGGGAGAGAACCGAGGACATTCCCCTGCTGGTGAATCGTTTTATTGAGAAGTTAAACCTCAAAAAGGGAAGAAATGTCCGGGATATCAGCACCCAGGCCCTGCAGGTGCTCATGGAATACCCGTTTCCCGGAAATGTCCGTGAACTGGAAAACGCCATAGAATTTGCCTTTATTGCCTGCAAGAGCTCTGTCATCCGGCCGGAGCATCTGCCCGACAGCCTCATAAAAAATAAAACGTTTCATCCCTCGCGGCTCTCTGAAGAACAGCAGATGGAAGCCGAAAAGATCCGGGCGGTTTTGCAGCAATGTGCAAACAGCCGGGAAAAAACCGCACAGGCGCTCGGCATCAGCCGGAGCACCCTGTGGCGGAAAATGAAAAAACTCGGGATCACGCCTTCTGAAGGTGAAACATGACCGGATACAAAAAAAGCCACCATGGAACTGTCTGCCGATGGGCCCATGAAGATGGCCCGTAAGATTGCCGAGAGCAAGCCGGATGTCCTGGCTTGGGGGGATTCAGAATCTTTGCAAAGAGTGGCTTGTGCTGCGCGGCATCACTGTTTTGGACAATCAAAAAGGGGATGCTAAGGAAGCGGTGGCGCGTCTGAAGGACTCGGCATTGGGTAAAATACAATGACACATCTGAAATTTAATATAGAGATGGTAATCAATGCCTTTTATACAAAAGGCGGCTTTTAGGCCGTTTGGGCCGTACCTGCCTTAATTTTCAAAATGCTCCAGCACTTCGAAGGTTTCGATGGGTGTCGAAAACCCCTTAAAGACCCTGGCTTCCTTTGGTTCCACTGAAAACCGCATGCTCAGCATATCCCGGGTCTCCCGGGCAATCAGGATCTCGCAGCCGAATTCCTTGGTCAGTTCCTGGACCCGGGCGGCCTTGTTGACTGTGTCGCCGATGAGCGCGTAGGAAGGATGATCCCGGCTGCCGGTATTGCCCGCCAGCACCGGCCCCGAGCAGATTCCCACGCCGTGCTGAAAAGAGGGCTTGCCTGCATTTTCGCGCTTTTCGTTCAGCTCCTCGAGGCGCCGCCGCATCTTCAGGGCCGCATGAAGCGCCCGGTCCGCATGCTGTTTGACCTCTATCGGAACCCCGAACACCGCTTCGAGCTCATCGCCCACGAACTGCAGCACAAGGCCTCCTTCCTCCCGGATTGCCTCCTCCATGTATGTAAAATATGAGCGCATGCTGAGAATCACTTCCTCCGGCGGGTTGGTTTCCACGTAGCTGGTAAAGTCCCTTAAATCGGCAAACAGCATGGTGGCGATTTTTTGTTCCCCGTCCAGTGGAATTTCACCGGACAGGATCTTGTCCCGGATCTCGGGGGTCACGTAGCGGCCGAAGGACTCCCGCACCTGTTCGCGTTCGGCAAGGCCCTGGATCATTTTGTTGCCGGCCTCGGCCAGCTCGCCCAACTCATCATTGGAGACCACCTGGATCCGGTGGCTGAAGTCGCCTTGCTCCACCTTCTGGATGGCCTGGAGCATCTCCTTTAAAGGCCCCATCACGGAGCGGCCCACCAAGCGGTTGAGTCGGAAGCCGATATAGATAAAGACGCTGCAGAGGATCAGGGAAAAGATGAAAATATCGATGGCCAATTGATTGGAAAAGCCCGGGGACTTCAAGACGTCGAGAACCACAAGTCCCAGGGTGACCACAAGGATCATCATGGGGGTGAGTGTGCCGGCCAGGTTGAGCAGCCGGATCCGGCGCATGACATTGATCCGTATGGCCCCCTGCACCCGAGTGAGGCCGCCTTCCGGGAAAACCATGGGGATGCAGATGTGCCGGGTATAGTTTTCCACGATGAAAAACGACAGGCAGGCCGTGATCAGGCCGATCATCAGTGCCCAAAAGAAAGAAAGCACAGCCATGCGAAAATCCATGGCAAAGAGGTCCAGAAGCCAGGAGGACAGGAGCAGGGCGCCCGGAACGAGAATATAGACCATGAGGTTGGTGACGGCCAGGAGCATGGGCAGGTTTAGAAGCCGTCTCCGGATATCCTCCTCGTCGAAAGAGGTGGGGTTCTCCCCCTGAATGTGCATGGTCAGAAAATTGAACACCGGCCGCTGAAACCGGTATTGGAAGATGGCAATGATCACCAGAATCAGGGGAAACAGGCCCAGCAGGCACTGTATGCCGTTTCCGGAGGCAACGAGCGCCCGATGCAGCCAGCTGGAGGTCATGGGCGTAAAAAAGTTGAGTAGCAGAATAATGGCAAATCCCAGGAGGCTGGCGATGACATTGCGAAGGTAGAGGTTGAAAAAAATACGCCAGCGTGGAAATTCGCCTTTTTTAATATATTGTTTTAAATTATCCGGCTGCTGGATGTGATTCGGGGTTTCTTGGTTCATTGGCTTTCAGTTGGGCCCGGGGGGTTCGGCATCAAAAAATCAGGAAATAGCAAGCCCGGTCGCGATGACTGCTATTAAAAATTTTATCAGATGATTATTGATGACTCTGGAAGCTTTAAACACGATGGCCTCCTTCGGTGTTCAAAGGATTTGTCTTGCGGTAAAAAAACAGAAAGATTCCCGCCGCGATCATGGGCAGCGACAGCATCTGGCCCATGGTCAGAAAATTAAGGGCCACAAAGCCGAGCTGAAAGTCTGGCTGGCGGAAAAATTCGACACCAAAGCGGAAGCAGCCGTAAAGGAGTAAAAACAGGCCGAGTATGGTTCCTCGCGGGCGCGGCTTTTGGGAAAAAAACCAGAGGATCAAAAATAAAACCACCCCCTCCAACAGTGCTTCGTATAGCTGACTGGGGTGGCGGGGGATAGGCCCGGCTGCCGTCCCGGGATAAACAACAGCCCATGGCAGGTCGCTTGGCCGGCCCCAGAGCTCGCCGTTGATAAAGTTGCCGATGCGTCCGGCAAACAGCCCCGGCGGAACCAGGGGTGCTATAAAGTCTCCCAGTTCCAGGATGTTAAGCCGGTGTTGGCGTGCAAATAAGAAAACCGCGGCCGCAATACCGAGCAACCCGCCGTGAAAAGACATCCCCCCGTGCCAGATTTTTATGATCTCCAGCGGCTCGTTGATCAGCGCGGAGGTATCATAAAAGAGCATATAGCCCAGCCGGGCCCCCGCGATCAGGCCAATCAATCCATAAAACAGCAGGTCCTGAAATTGATCCGGGCCAAGGGGGGAGTGTCTGCCTGCAGCCCTTTTGCTGCCTAAAATCAGGGCTGCGGCAAACCCGATAACATACATCAGCCCATACCAGCGTATTTCCAGCGGACCGATGGCAAATGCCACCGGGACGATTTCCGGCAGAACAATCATTTATTTTCCTGCGCCAATTGAGAATCTTTCAGCCAAAGGCCCAATTTTCGGACCCCATGGCCCATGCTGTCCATGCCCGAGTAGACCACCGGCACCACGATCATGGTCAGAAACGTGCCCACCAGCAGGCCGCTTCCGGCAACGATCCCCAGCGGGCTCAAACGCTCCAGGCCCACGGCGGTTTCGAAAATCAGGGGTGATAACCCGATGATCGTTGAAAACGTGGTCATCAGGATGGGCCGGATGCGAAGCTCCACTGCCCGGACAATGGCCTCGGTTTTCTCCGAGCCCTTTTTTCTGGCCTGGATGATAAAATCGAGCAGCAGCACGCTGTTGTTGATGATAATGCCGGCCAGAAAGATCATGCCCATGGTGCCGGGCATGCACATGGGCTTGTCAAAGACCAGAAGTCCCCACATGGAGCCGGCCACGGCCAGGGGAATGGCGGCCATGATGGTTATGGGATGGGCAAAAGAGCCAAACATGGCCAAAAGCAGGAAATAGAGCAGGACAATGCCGATGACCAGGGCCTGGCGCAATTGCTTCTGGGTGCTTTTCATGTCTGAGGCTGTTCCGGCAAATTCCATGCTGTAGCCGCCGGGCAGTTCCATACCGGCCAGGGCCTTTTGGGCCATGGCCGTGACCTGGGCGATGGTCATGTCATGGTTGACGCCGGTCACATCAATGGTGGCCTGAAGGTCTTCCCGGGTGATAAAGGGGCGCTGGGTATGCGTCTTGACTTCTGCCATGGCCCGCAGGGGTATGGGGCCGAAATCCGATCCCACGTAAGCATGTTCCAGGGCCGACAGGCTGTTGCGCCCGGACAGGCCGTACTGCACCCGGATGGGAATATCGAGAAACGCTTCAAGCCGCATGGACGTGGCGGGCACGCCCTGCACGGCCGCGCTGACCTGGCGGGAGACTTCTTTTGGGGAGGTGCCGTACATGCGTGCCAAGGCCGGATCCACTGCCACGTCCACCTGTTTCTGGTCAAAATGCCAGCTTCGGCTCACATCAGTGAGGCCGCGCACGTCCTGGAGCCGCTGGATGGCTTTGTCTGCCACCCGGGAAAGGATCTTTGAATCCGGTCCGCTGATGATGATATCCACGGGCGCCTTGGTGGTGGCCATGGGCGTGGCCCCGTATTCGCTGACCCGGAAACTTTTGATCCCCGGAACCTGGCGAAGCTTTTCCCGCCAGGTTTCCTGGATTTCCCAGATGGATTCTTTTCGCTGGGTCCGGTCCACCAGGTGTACGGTGATGGCTGCAGACTGGGTGGTGGCCCCGCCGGTGCCGAAAGATATGGCCCCGGGCTCGGAGCCGATCACAGAGGAGACCTTTTCGATGCCCGGCTGGGCATAGATGATTTCCTCCACCCGGTTCAGCGCCTTTTCCACCTGCCCGATGTCGTTTGTGGCCGGCAGGTCAAATTCCACAATGGCAATGCCCGTATCCATGGGCGGCATGAGATCCCCGCCGATAATCGGAGGGATGGTCCGGACCGTGACCACGAAAAAGGCCGCAGCCAGGATCAGGGTGAGCACCCGCCAGCGCAGGGCGGCTTTTAAGATGAATACGTAAAAACGCCGGACAAAGCCCACGCCCACGTCCACACGGGAGGCCAGACGTTCGGCGGCATTCTTTTTTTCCCTTTTTCGGCCCAAAACCTTCGAGGTCAGCAGCGGCACCAGGGTCAGGGCAATGACCAGGGAGGCCACCATGGTGATGGAGATGGTCAGGCTCAGCCGGCCGATGGTGCGCTGGGGATAGCCGCCGATAAAAATGATGGGCACCAGGACCGCCACGGTGGTGAGCATACCTGCGGTAATGGCCAGAGAAATTTCCCGGGTGCCGGTATCGGCCGCGGTCTTGGCATCCGGGTTTGATTGGGCTTGAAAATGACGGTAGATGTTTTCCAGGGCCACCACGGAGGCGTCCACCACCATTCCGGTGGCCACGATCAGGCCCGACAGGGTGACCATGTTTAAGGTATAGGGCGTAAACCAGAGCACGGCCAGGGTGAACAGAAAAGAAAGCGGGATGCTGATGCCCGCCACCAGGGCGGCGCGTGCTTCAGCCAGAAAGAAAAAGATCACCGCCACGGTAAAGATCACCGCCTGGATGATTGAGAGCACCATGCCGCGCATGTTGATATCGATTAACGGCTGCTGGTCCTGGGTGATTTCAAAGGCAATGTCCGGGTAAAGGGCGGAAAGTTCCGGAAGAAAGGCTTTGACCCGCTCAATGGGGGCCACGGTTCTGCCGCCGTCGGGCTTGATGATGCCTAAGGCGATGGCCGGCTCGCCGTTTCCGTGATAGGCAGAGCGCGGCTCCTGCTCGGTGAGTTCCACCTCGGCCACATCTGAGATGCGCAGCAGGCCTGAGCCGGGCCGGCGGATCGGCAGCTGCCGGATTTGGCTTAAATCCTTGAATTCCCCTGCGATGCGCACCAGGTACTCGCTGTCGCCCGCATAAATGTTGCCTGCCGGAGCCGAGATGTTCTGTTCGGCCAAAACCGCAATGACCTCGCTGATGGAGACATTATTGGCCGCAAGCCGGTCGCGGTCCACCCGCACCCGGATCTCGGGCCGGTGGCCGCCGAACACGTCCACGTCAGCCAGGCCTTCTATGGCCAGGATCCGGTCCTGGATCTGGTTTTCCGCCAAAAGCCGGATCTCTGAAAGATCGCGCCGGCTGTCATCTTTGGGCCGCAGGGCCAGGGTTAAAAGCGGGCGGGCCGTGGCATCGCTTAAGCGATAGAGCTTGGGTTCCTGTGCGCTTTGCGGCAGATCCGCCCGGATGCGGGCCATGGCGTTTTGCACGTCCAAAATGGCCTGGCCCGGGTCCTTGGAATAGGAAAATTCGGCCATGACCGAGGAAACCTGGTCGCGGCTGGTGCTGCGGATATTTTCCAGCCCGCTTAAGGTGTTGATCTCTTTTTCAATGACTTCCGTGATCGTGTCGCTGACATCGTCGGCCGCGGCCCCGGGCTGTACCGTGACCACCACCACCTGGGGCGGAAAAGTGTCTGGGAAAAGCTCCGAGGGTGTACGCAGAAATCCGATAAAGCCCATGGCCGCCACCAGCAGGACCGCGGCCGCAACCGCATAGGGGTGATTGAGTGCCGCCCGGGTGAGATTCATTGCACGGCCTCCACCTTCTCTCCGGATGAAAGCCCGGCCCAGCCCAGGTAGGTGTTTTTGACCACCTGTGTGTCTGCATCAATTCCTTTGACCGCCGCCCGGTCCGCGGCTCGCCCCAGGAGTTGCACCGGGTTTGCTGAAAGGGTGTTGTCTTTCACCGTAAATACATGGGTCCTGCCCTGCGGACCCTCGATCAAAGCTGATGCTGGAATCAGGACTACGTCTTTGAGGTTTTCGACAATCACGGCAACCGGCAGATAGGAACCCGGGACAAGGCCGGCTGCGCCCGTCGCCTCCGGCCAGATCTCGGCCCGCATCATTTTCGCCTTGTCCATGGCCGGCTCCATGAGCCGGATTTCGGCCTTTTGCATATCGCCCTTGACCTGAAAGGCAGCGGTTTGCCCCTGTTGTACTTCGGGCAGGTCCTTTTGCGGCACGTCAAAGGCGATTTTCAGTCTGGACTGGTCCTGGACGGTGAACAAGTTTTTCGATGGGGCGGCCATGTCCCCGGGGTCTGCCAGGCGCTGGGTGACAATCCCGTCAAAGGGGCTTTTTATGGTATAATAGCCGCGCCGGGTTCGCAGTTCGGCCTTTTGTTTTTTCAAGGCATCGATCTGTTTTTCAATGGCCACGGATTTCTCTTGGGCTGCGGTCAGTTTTCCCCTGACATCGGCGGCCTTTTCCGCTGTCTGCTGGGCTTCGGATTCGGAAATCGCGCCTTTTTCCACCAGATTAAGGGCCCGCTTTTTCTCGGCCTGCCAAAACTGATGGGATTCTTTGAGGGCTTCGACCGTGGCCCGGCTGCCGGAAAGCTCGGCCCGGGTCTGCTCAATACGGGAAGAGAGCACGTCAACGGCAATTTCAACCTCTTCGGCTTCGAGTTCGGCCAGCACTTCCCCGGCCTTGACCCGGTCGCCTTCATCCACCCGGATGTCTTCCACCGCAGCGGTCACCCGGGCTGATACCCGCGCTTCATGAAACGGTTCCACCACAGCCAGGTAATCTTTTTCCAGGGTCAGATCCCCTTTTTCCGTAACAGCCACGGTCACCGGCCGGGGCCTGGCGCCGTAGGCCGGAGTCTGTCCCAGTTCCTTTTTCTTCTGCTTGACCAGAAAAATCCCGCCTGCGACCAGGCAGATGATTACAAGCACCGGAATTCCGATGCGAATAGAGCGCCGCATTCCGCTTTACTCCTTTTTCAAAATGTTTCCCTGCCGGCCGCCGGCCGGGCGCTCCCTATGCGAAAATTGCCCCGTAGGACATGCCCACGATCGTGGAGAGCACCACGATGAGACCCGCGAAAGTCCCGGTCTTTTTCCAGCCCATGACACTGCCGATGACAATCAGATTGGGCAGGGAAAGCGCCGGGCCGGCCAGCAGCATAGTCAAAGCCGGGCCCTGGCCCATGCCCGAGCCCAGAAGCCCCTGCAGAATTGGCACTTCGGTCAGCGTGGCAAAATACATCAGTGCCGAGGCAAGTGCTGCAAACAGGTTGGCCCAGATGGAGTTGCCGCCCACCAGGTCAGCAATGTATCGCTCCGGGATCAGGGCGGTTTCTCCGGGCCTGCCCAGGAAAAATCCGGCAAAAATAACGCCTGCAAAAAGCAGGGGAAAGATCTGCTTCATGAAACCCCAGGTGGAGTCCACCCACTGGGCAAGTTCATCGCGTCTGAACCAGGAATAAAGGATAAAGCCGAGGATGACAAGCAGGATGCCGGTAATGATCCACTTCAGATTGAAGATGGTTTGCCACACCATGGCCGCATCTGCAGAGGGCCTGGCAAAAGCTGCAAATATAAGGATCAGGATCAGTACCGCCATAAACATTGCCTCCTGGGCAAGGGACCTGCCGGTGTCTTCTTCTTCGGGCAGGTGCATGGCGCCGGCGGCTCTTTGCGCATCTTCCCTGCGGAAGATAAAATGCATGGAAAGGCCGATCACAGCAGCGAATACGATCGCGCCGATGGCCCTTGCAAGGCCGAGCTGCCAGCCCAGCACGCGCGCTGTGAATACAATGGCCAGCACGTTAATGGCCGGGCCGGAATACAGAAATGCCGTGGCCGGCCCGATGCCCGCGCCCCGGGAATAGATGCCGGCAAAAAGCGGCAGCACCGTGCAGGAGCACACGGCCAGGATAGTGCCGGATACCGATGCCACGGAATAGGAGAGCAGCTTGTTGGCCTGGGCCCCGAAATACTTGAGCACCGATGCCTGGGACACGAAC
>NZ_JAWODO010000074.1:0-2899 GCF_046483245.1 Desulfosalsimonas sp.
ATTGCTTTTGCCGCCACACGGCCCTGCCTGGGCCGGTTTTCCGAGTTGACCCAGGAAAACCCGTACCGCCCGCGATCACAAATAAAGGCGCCGTTGACCGTCGGGCTGAAGGCCGCCTCCAGACGGACAACCTGCCTGTACCTGGCAGAGACCTTGATGCTGCAGCCCAGGCTGCAGGTGGTACACACGCCGTTGGTTCGCTCAAAATCCCATCTGCGGGCGGTATAGCGCGACGGCTTGTCCGTGTAGACACCCGTGGGGCACAGATCGATCAGGTTTCCGGAAAACGGGTTTTCAAGCACGCCGTCTTTGTAACGCCCGAAATAAATCCGCTGGGCAATGCCCATGACCCCGAGGTCTGTGTATCCGCAATATTCCTGGTAAAACCGGGAACAGCGGTAGCACTGAATGCAGCGATTTTCCTCGTGGCTGATCAACGGCCCCAGGTACTGGTCCGCATATGTGCGCTTTTTGCCGGCAAACCTGCGCATGCCGTGGCCGCCGGCCACGGTGAGGTCCTGGAGCAGACAATGGCCGCCTTCGTCGCAAACCGGGCAGTCATGCGGGTGGTTCATCATCATCCACTCAATGACATGCCTTCTGAAATCCACGGCCTCGGCATCGTCTGTGGAGATCACCATGCCGTCTTCGGCCTCGATCATGCAGCTCATCCGGATGCCCTCTACGGGTCCGTCTACGAATTTCACCGCACATACCCGGCAGGCACCCACCGCCCCGAGTTCCGCAAAATAGCAAAACCGCGGGATATAGATACCGGCGCTTTCGGCTGCATCAATGACCCGGGTACCTTTGGCAACCCTGATCTTTTTGTTGTCAATGATGAGATCCGGCATAATTTTCGCCTGATTGCCCGTCTTTAAACGGGCATCCCTGGTTTTCGATATGGGCCGTGACTTCTGCGTGAAAATCCTCGATCAGCCCCTGAACCGAAGCCACGGCGCCGGGCGCAAACGCGCAATAGGAATATTTCATATGTCCGCACATTTTCCGTATCATTTCAATGTATTCAGCCCTGCCCTGCCCTGCCTCGATGCGGTTTAGCAAATCCAGGATATACGGCAGCCCTTCCCGGCAGGGCGTGCACCAGCCGCAGGACTCCCTGGCAAAAAACGTCATCAGGTTGGCGGCCACCTGCACCAGGCAGGTCTTGTGATCAAAGACCATGATCGCACCGGTGCCCAGTCGATAGCCGTGTTGTTCCATTTCGGCGTAATCGAGCCGGACATGACACATGGACCCGGGCATAATCCGCGTGGAGGCCCCGCCCGGCATGCACGCCTTAAGCCTTGAGCCCGGCATCATGCCCCCGGCATGTTCTTCAATGAGCTCCGAGAGCCGGATGCCCAGGGGCAGTTCGAAGCAGCCGGGATGATTGACCCTGCCGCTTACGGAAAACACCTTGGTGCCGGCCCCGCTTTCGGTCAGGGCCAGGGATCTGAACCACGGGGCCCCGTTGGAAATGACATGGGGCACGCAGCACAGGGTTTCAACATTTTGCACCTCGGTGGGCCGCTGCCACAGCCCGCTGGTAGTGGGATAAGGCGGCGGCCGCCGGGGATTGGCGCGTTTTCCCTCAAGGGCGTTGATCAGCGCCGTGCCCTCCCCGCAGATATACCGGCCGGCGCTACGGTGGACAACCAGCTCACAGTCGTGGCCGGAACCGAGAATGTTTTTGCCGGCAAGCCCGGCATCCCGGGCTACCTGAATTTCCCGTTCCAAAATCCGTGCGGCGTTTTCGTATTCCCGCCGGATGAAAATCACGGCGATTTCGGCCTCAATGGCCCGGGCGGCCAGCACAAGGCCCTCAATGAGCTGGTGGGGATCAGCATGGATCAACACCCGGTCCTTGAAAGTGCCTGGTTCCATTTCATCGGCATTGCACACCAGATATCTCGGGTGCGGGGCATTGTCAGGGACAGTTGCCATTTTTTTCCCAATGGGAAAACCTGCGCCGCCGCGGCCCAGAAGCCGGGCTTCAAGCAGAATCTCCCGGATATCCCCGGGAGGGGGATCATTTTTTACAAATGCGTTTTCAAGCGCCTGATACCCCCCGCTTTGCCGGTATTCGTCAATCGTGGCGATCCGGTCGGACTTTCGGTTTTTCAGCAGTACCCGGGGATGCATTTATTTTTCCCGCCTGAAGTCTTCAATGATTTGATCAAACTTTTCCGCGGTCAGACGACCATACACTGTCTGGTTAATCATAAGCGCCGGGGCCAGATCGCAATAGCCCAGACAGCACACCGGAAGCAAAGTAAACATGCCATCATCGGTGGTCTGGCCCATCTGGATGCCGAGTTTTTCCTGCATGTGTTCTACAAAGGACGCATAACCTTCTGTCATCCAGCAGATCACGCTGTCGCAGACGTGGATGACGTATTTGCCAACCGGCTGTCTGTAGATGTAGTTGTAAAAGGTTGCCAGTTCCTCTATTTCCAAAGGATTCATATTTAAAAGCCGTGCCGTTTGTTCCAGGGCCTCGTCTGAAAACCAGCCGTAGAACTGCTGGACTTCGAGCATCACGTCAATGACCATTTCCCTTGGGCGCCCGGCCCGGCGCAGCCGTTTTTCCACTTCATTGATGTAAGTTTCAGGCAGCATTTGTCTTTGATGCACCATAAAAAGTCTGATTTCAGATGGCGCCGTAAAAAGCTTTTTACGGCACCATCTGTCTTTTACCTGTCAATATCTGCCGGGGTATAGTCATGTGCGCCGATTATGGCAATGAAATCGGCAATGGTTGCGCCTTTGCAGATTTTGGGAAACGCCTGGATGTTGGTAAAGCTCGAACCGCGGATGCGCACCCGATAGGCAAAGCCCAGCCCGTCACTGACAACGTAGTAGCCCTGCTCGCCCCGGGGGTTTTCCGTTGCGGCAT
>NZ_JAWODO010000146.1:0-15279 GCF_046483245.1 Desulfosalsimonas sp.
TCGCTCGCCAGGTCCAGCTACCCCTGGCGGACTTTTTCGTGGAACCGTCTGGTTTCCATCTCAAACCGGGTTTCCTGCGCATGGCGGCAGATTCAATCCGGTGACCGCCATGCGCAGGAAACCCGGTTTGAGATGGAAACCATCCGGTTCCACGAAAAAGTCCGCCAGGGGTATCTGGACCTGGCGCGCGAAAATCCCGAACGCATCCGGGTGGTCGCAGCAGACGCGGCCCGGGAACAGGTGCGGGCGGCAATCATTGAACAACTTGCGCTCCGGCTTGCAGCCGATTTTCAGCCATGATTTGCCCACAGCCGGCAAGCGTGCCATAAGGACCCAAGCACATGCATTATTCCATACTCGATGCCATCGGCAATACACCCATGGTGGAGATCCGGCGGTTAAACCCCAATCCCGCCGTCCGGATTTTTGCCAAGCTCGAATACGTCAATCCCGGCGGCTCCATCAAGGACCGGCCGGCCCTGGCCATGATCGAGGCCGGGGAACAGTCCGGGGAACTCACCCCGGAAAAGACCGTTATTGAAGCCACCAGCGGCAACACCGGCATCGGCCTGGCCATGATCTGTGCGGTAAAGGGCTATCGACTCATGCTGGCCATGTCCGATGCCGTGTCCCTTGAGCGCCGCAAAATTTTAGAGGCCCGGGGCGCAGAGATCTTTCTTACTCCCGGGCACCTGGGCACGGACGGGGCCATTGAGGAGGTCTATCGCCTGGTCCGCGAAGACCCGGACCGTTATTTCATGACCGACCAGTACAACAACCCTGCCAACTGGCAGGCCCATTACCAGGGCACCGCAGAAGAAATCATTGAGCAGACCGGCGGGAAAATATCGGCGTTTGTGGCCACCATGGGCACCACCGGAACAGTGATGGGATGCGCGCGCAGGTTCCGGGCGTATGATCCGGACATCAGGATCATCGGGGTGGAGCCCTACCTGGGCCACAAGCTCCAGGGCCTGAAAAATCTCAAGGAAGCCTATCGTCCGGAAATTTTTGAAAAAAAATGGCTGGATGAAAAGATCAACATTGATGATGAGGAAGCCTTTGAAATGACCCGGCGCCTGGCCCGGGAGGAAGGCCTGTTTGTGGGCATGAGCAGCGGGGCGGCCATGGTGATTGCCGCCCGTCAGGCCGCAGAGATGACAGAAGGCACCATTGTGGCCATTTTTGCCGACAGCGGGGAGCGCTATCTGAGCACACCCCTGTTTTTGGTCAAGAAGAAGGCGGAAATTCACCTGTTCAACACCTTGACCCGGTCCAAGATGCCCTTTGACCCCATCCAAAAGGGCCGGGTGTCCATGTACACCTGCGGGCCCACGGCCAACAAGCTTATTCACCTGGGCGAGTGCCGCAGGTTCGTGTTTTCGGATCTGCTCTACAGGTATCTGCGCTACCGGGATCTGGATGTCAACCACGTGATGAACATCACGGACATGGATGACAAGACCATCCAGGGATCGGAAAGTGCAGGACAATCCCTTGCCGAATACACCCGCTATTATATCGACCGTTTCATGGCCGACCTGGAGGCCTTGAATATCGTGCCGGCCGATCATTTCCCCAGGGCAAGTGAGCATGTGGAGGACATGGTCCGGGTTGCCACCGGACTCTATGACAAGGGCTTTGCCTATGAAAAGCTCCGATCCCTTTATTTCAGCATTGGCGCTTTTTCCGAGTACGGGCAGCTTTCGGGTATTGACATTGACAAAATCAAGCTCGGGGCCACGGTGGATTTGGACGAATACGAGAAAAACAACCCCAGGGATTTCACTTTGCTCAAGCGGGCGCGGCTGTCCGAGCTCAAGCGCGGCATTTACGTCAAAACCCAGTGGGGCAACGTGCGCCCCTCCTGGCATATTCAGTGCGCGGCCATTTCCATGAAGCACTTGGGCAAAACCTATGACATTCACACCAGCACTCGGGAGCTGGTGTTTCCGCATCATGAAAATGAACGGGCCATTGCCAAAGCCCTGACCGGAAAGCCGCTTGCCCGCTACTGGGTTCACTGCGAGCAGGTGCACGCCGGGCAGACCGACAACCGGGAGCAGAAACAGGGGCTTCCCACCCTTGAAGATCTCCGGGACATGGGATACACGCCCCGGGAGGTCCGCTTCTGGCTGATCACCGGCCATTACCGAAAGCCCCTGGAATATGCGCCGAAACGCCTGGACCAGGCCAAAAACGCCATCCGGCGCGTTGACGCATGTATAGAAGGTCTGCAGCAGGTTGACCAGGCCGGAAACGATGTGGCATCCTCAGAGGAAATCGATCAGATCGCCTATGACATCCGGCAGGGATTGATCAATGCCATGGACGATGATTTGAACATGCCCCGGGCCATGGCGGCGATCTTTCGGAAAATCCGGCGGATCAACGCCCTGGTTTCCGAAAAACGGCTTACCCGGGAGCAGGCAGACAAGTTTTTATCCACGTTTGAAGACATCGACCGGGTGCTGGGTTTTTTTGATTTTACCCCGAAAAGCCTCTCCCCTGAGATCGAGGCCCTGATCCGGGAAAGAAATCAGGCCCGGGAGCAAAAGGATTTTGCCCGGGCAGATGAAATCCGGCGGCAGCTTCAGCAAGCCGGGATTGAAATCAAGGATTCAAAAATCGGTGACTCATGAATAAGATAACAACTGCATTTTTCCCGTTTACTTTTATTTCAGAAAGATGGGCGGCCAAGACCTGCGCCTGCTTCGGCCCGCCGGTGGTCTATCAGCCTGCTGACAGCGTAGCCCCGCCTTTCATGGAAGATCTTGACCGGCAGGGACGCATCATTTTGCGGCGGCCGGTGCACGGAGACGACCAAAATCTCATGGATCTGGCGCGGCAGTACCAGAACTGGGGGCAGATGCACCAGAAACACGCCGCAGCAATGAAGTCTTTTGCGGAAGCCGGGTTTTACAACCAGGAATTTGCCCAGGAAATCAGCACGGAAATTTTAAAGGGAGGCAAGGACGAGCCTGCAGCGCCGGATCCGGTATTTATTGCCCGGCTGTTTTTGTTAATGGCCCAGGAATTTGACCGTCAGGCAGCGGAACTCGAAAATGACCTGGCTGCAACCGATCATACGGCACAACAGATGTTTGCCCGCATCCGGGGGCAGGGCAGTGATTCCGGACCGGCTGCCGGGTTTTCAGGCGACAGGGACGCCTCCGGCGGCTCTGCGGCGCCAGAAGACCCCGGGGGATATATGCCCGATGCCCGGATCCGCGCCTGGCTCCGCCTGGCCGAGCGGGATCCGGATTGCCCGAAAATCTGGATTACATCCAGTCCGGCGGTGGTTGCCGCAGTTGATGAACATTTTGAAACCCTGGCAATCCCGGACCGGCTGCCGGAAAACGTACAAGCCGGCTTGCCGGATCAGGCGGCAGGGGATTTCCATCCGGAGATGTCTTTTTATCAAATGCGCGATTCCGGCCGGATTATCGGGCTACTGGGTTCTGCAGAGGCATAACACAAAAAATCGAATCATGGCCCTTGACTCGATTATTTATTTGGTATAATGAGGAAAATCTTGCAGCGCAAACGCCGAAACCAAAGGCCCCATGATATATCATTATAATTTGAGACAATGAGAAAGGAGATCTGAAATGGCTTTTAATCCGATCGTTGACCCGGAGAAATGCGAAGGGTGTGAAGAGTGCGTGGAAGTATGCCCGGTGGAAGTCTTTGAAATCCAGGACGGCAAGTCCGTTCCTGTCAACGCCGAGGAATGCCTGGGATGCGAAAGCTGCATCGAGGTTTGCGAGCCCGGCGCCATCACCGTGGAAGAAACCTAAAATATTGTACAACCATTGATTTTGCCCCGGCCATGACACCATGGCCGGGGTTTTCCGAACCGGACATAAGTCCGGTACCGCCTTTTTGACGATCTTGCAGTTTTTCCTGCGCAAACCCTCATTGCAACCGCGAGATCCCATTGTATCCAGATTTTTTCCCACCGCCGGAAATAGCGCTCTATTATCAGGACCTGGCCTGCGCCGCGCTTCCGAATGCAGGACAGCAAACCCGTCTGGCCGCAGCCAGCCAGGTGCCCCCGTCTTTTTGCCTTAACGGAAAATCCATTGCCATAGCTGTTGGGAGCCGGCGCATTGACCGGCTGGACATCCTGGTGGTGGACCAAATCGGCAAGGAAATATCGGGTATTGGCATGGATTCCAATATCACGGGCCGGCACCGCGACATTGCCGGTGATTTCTCCGCACCGCCTTGTCCGGGGCGGATTTTTGTGTGCGATCTCACGCAGGACAGCGACGGCAACGCCAACGGCATCGGCCTGGCAGACGTGACCACCGCACGGCTGGTAAAACGCATGGACCGGGAAAAAACCGCAGTAAACGCGGTGACTGCCATATCACCGGAAAAGCCGCCATTCCCGTATATTTTGATACGGATTGGCAATGCATCCAGGTGTGCATGCATACCGCAGGCATCAAAAATGGATCAGATGCCCGGATTGTGCGAATACGGGACACGGCCTCCCTGCAATACATGGAAATATCTCGGTCCCTGCAGCCGGACGCGGAAGAGAAGAGCGGGCTGAAACAGGTTTCTTCCTGGCGGCCGTGGGATTCTGATGCCAGCGGAAACCTTTTAGATTTTTACCCGGAGAACTGAAAATGCCGTTTTTTAGCGTTCATACCTGGATGGGAACATTGCTCGTGGCCGCGCAAACCCATCCCTTCGGCCTGAAAAGGGTTTTTTTGCCACGACAGCTGCAGGAAGCAAGGTCATCCGGTTTATCCGAAAACATTGACACCTCTGTTCCGGATTTCGACTTTCAGCAATGCCCTCAGGCCATGGCTGTGACAAAGATGATCCATGACTATTTTGAATTCTGCCGGCCCATTGCCACCCCATGGCAGTGGCTCAGCCCGGAGCGGCTGACGCCTTTGCAGCAGCAGGTGCTGCGCCTCACGGCTGAAATTCCCTGTGGACAGGTCCGTTCCTACCGTGATATTGCCGTGAAATTGGGAAAACCCGGTGCCGCCCGGTTTGTGGGCAACACCCTGGCAGCCAACCCGTGGCCCCTGCTGATTGCCTGTCACCGGGTGGTGCGCAGCAATGGGGAAACAGGCGGATTTGGCGGCGGATCGCTGATGAAAAAGAAACTGCTGGCCCATGAATCCGGAAGCAAAGATCCGGTGCTTGCGCATTCATATTGAATATGATAACGATGCCAAAATGAAACAATACGTTATTGACCAACTTCGGGAACAGGACACAGAGGCGCTGGAAAACCATTTAAGAAGGCAATGCGGACCGCCGGCACTCGACCGGGTGTACTGGGTTGCCCTGGATCCGGAATACTTTACCCCGGTGCAGGCCGCCCACGAGGACTGCCATCCCCTTTTTTTCGCCCTGCAGGTCAAACCCGGCGCTTTTGCGGGCGAGTTTCTGGTGCGCACGCACCAGCGGGTACGGTGCGACTGCATGGATTACGCCACCAAAGCACAGCGAAACTGGTTGATCGATCTGATGGACAACATTGTCCGGCAACTCGGTATCCCTGTTTAACCTCCACGGATCAGTAAATCTTTACTGACCTGCAATGGATCTGCTTGATTATGCTGAAAATCATCCCCCTTGGCGGACTCGGAGAAATCGGCCTGAATATGATGGCCCTGGAATGCAAAGGCGCCATCGTGGTCATTGACGCGGGCCTGATGTTTCCGGAAGACTACATGCTGGGGGTCGATTATGTGATCCCGGACATGGGATATCTGCTTCAGAACAAATATCGGGTCCGGGCCATTGTCCTGACCCATGCCCATGAGGACCATATCGGGGCCATGCCGTATCTGCTCCGGGAAATCCAGGCGCCGGTCTATGGCACGGCCTTTACCCTGGGCATGGTCCGCCACAAGATAGAAGAGCACGGCTTGCTGGCCTCAGCCAGCCTCCACGAAATCGAACCCGGAAAAAATCTTTGCATTGAGCCTTTTTCCTTTTCATTTATCCGGGTCCTCCACAGCGTGCTCGACGGGGTGGGAATGGCCATTGACACACCATACGGACTGATCGTGCACACCGGGGATTTCAAAATTTCCGATTCGACCATTGCCGGACTGGAAACCGATATGGATTCCTTTGCCAGGTGCGGGGAAAAGGGGGTTTTGGCGCTTTTGTCCGATTCCACGAACGTTGAAAGGGAAGGGCGGACCCCTTCAGATGTGCGGGTGCAAAAAAGCCTGGAAAACATTGTTGTCAACAGCCCGGGCCGGGTGATTGTTGCCCTGTTTGCCTCCAATGTGTCGCGCATCCAGCAGATCATCAATATCATCAAGACCGGCCGGCGAAAGATTTTGTTCAACGGCAGAAGCATTGAGCTCAGTGTCCGGATTGCCCGGGATCTGAACCTGCTCCATGTCCCGGAGGGCATGGAGATTTTTCTTGAGGATATCGACGCCTACCCCGAAGAAGAGGTGATGATTCTCACCACCGGAAGCCAGGGCGAGCCCATGTCGGCCCTGGCGCGCATGTCCACCGGCATTCACAAACAGATCAAGGTCAAACCCGGCGACACGGTGGTGCTGTCTTCCAAGTTCATCCCTGGAAATGAAAAAGCCATTGCCAAGATCATCAACAACCTTTTCCGCAGAGGCGCCAATGTGATCTATGAAAAGATCTCCGACATTCACGTGTCCGGCCACGCCTTTCGCGACGAGCTCAAAATGATGATCGAAACCGTGCGTCCCAGATATTTCATTCCCATCCACGGTGAATACCGGCACCTGTACCACCATGCCCAGCTGGCCGCAGAATGCGGCATCGCCCGGGATCATGTGCTGCTGGCCGAAGACGGCGACGTGGTTGTGTTTGAAGAAGACGGCGCCCGGATCAGCGAGCGGATCCCGACAAGCCGGGTGCTGGTGGACGGCAAGGGCATCGGCGATGTGGGGCGCCTGGTGTTAAAGGAGCGGCGGCTGCTTTCCGAAGAGGGAATGGTGGCGGTGACCATGGCCATTGACGAGGATACCGGGTTTGTGATTTACGGCCCGGAAATTGTTTCCAAGGGGTTTGTGTTTGAAACCGAAACCGGCCACATTATTGAGGACGCCAAGTGCGTGGTACTCGAAATCGTTGACGACGCAGTGGATCTTCCCCATCCGGCCGATGTCATTCGCCGCCGCCTGCCCGGGGCCCTCCGGGAGTACTTCAGTTTTACCATCAAGCGCCGGCCGGTAATACTGCCGTTTATCCTGGAGCTTTGATCCATGAAGCGGCTTTTTCAGGCAAACCCGGGATACCGGACCCTGCAGAAGGAAATTCTGGGAATCCTGTGCTTTTTTCTCGTGATTTTTTCCCTTGTGAGCCTGATGTCCTATCATCCGGCCGATCCCTGCTTTAACCATGCTGCGGGCTGGCGGCAGGTGCACAATTTTTTCGGCGTGGCAGGGGCTTATGCTGCCGGCCTGATGCTGGATCTTTTCGGCGTGGGTGCTTTCTGGATTCCGGTTTTTCTGCTCATGGCCTCGCTTCGTTTCTACACCCATGACTCCGCCCTGTCTCCCTGGCTTATGGCATCCGGGGCAATTTTGCTCATCGTGGGCACCGGCGCGGTTTCTTCCCTGTTTAAAGACAGCTACCTGATTTTCCAGACGCCGTATCCGGCCGGAGGCATTCTTGGCTATCCAATGATGGCCGTGTTTGAAAAATACGCCAACCGTTCCGGGGCCATGCTGATTTTCGCAGTCATGCTGGCCATCGGCTTTATCATGGCAACCGGTATTTCCCTGGTGGCGGTTTCCAGAAATGCACTGCGCCTGGCTGTCCTTCTGGCAGGCTGGATCCGGATTCAAATTCTGAAATTGCTTTCCGGCGTTGCGGGCTTATGCAAGGCCGTTGTCAACCGTCCGGACAAGGCGGATCAGAAAAAAAAGCCGGCTGCTGCTGCACGGGCGTACAAGCCCGAAAAAGCCAGCCAACCGCAACAAATTCCTGCACCGGTGGCTTCAGCTGCGCCAAAACCGGAAGAAATGCCGGAAACCGGCAAAACCGGTGCAAAGATACCTGCTCCGGAAAAGACACCCGGCAAATCCGGGGATATTAAAATCCAGCCCCCGGCGCCGCCGACCCTGGCACCCCAGCCCGCCTTCCGCCAGCAGGAGTTTGAATCCATGCAGATCCAGCAGGAAGGGTTTCAATTGCCGCCCCTGGATTTTCTCGAAGATGCGGAAAAAATCAAAGATGGGGTGGACCATGAGCATTTGCGGCAGCAGTCCGCCCTGCTGGAGCAGAAACTCCAGGATTTCGGGGTCCAGGGCAATGTTACCGAAGTGCTGCCCGGACCCGTGATCACCCGGTATGAATTCGCTCCTGCGCCCGGGGTGAAAATCAATAAGATTGTCAATCTTTCCGATGATCTGGCCCTTGCATTGAAGGCCCTGAGCGTGCGCATTGTGGCCCCGATTCCCGGAAAAGCGGTTATCGGCATAGAAATTCCCAACAAGAAAAGGGAACTGGTGGGGTTTAAAGATATCATCGCCTCTTCAGTATACAAAAAATCCACCTCCAGGTTGACCATTGCCCTGGGCAAGGACATCGTGGGCTATCCGGTTGTGGCCGATCTCGAAGGCATGCCGCACCTTTTGATTGCCGGAGCCACGGGAACGGGCAAAAGTGTTGCCTTAAACACCATGATTGCGAGCATTCTGTTTAAGGCCACCCCGGAGGAGGTTAAATTGATCATGATCGATCCCAAGCGCATTGAGCTGTCGAATTACGACGGTATCCCCCATTTGATCGCCCCTGTGGTCACAGATATGAAAAAGGCCACCAATTCGCTTTTCTGGGCAGTGCGGGAAATGGAGCGCCGCTATAAGCTGCTGTCTGAAAAAAAGGTCCGCAATATCAAGCAGTACAATGCCCGGATTGAAAAGGAAAAACCCGAAGAGGGCCAGCCGCCGCCCTTGAAACTGCCCTATATCGTTGTCATCGTTGATGAACTGGCCGACCTGATGATGGTTTCCTCCCGGGACGTGGAGGTCAGCCTCACCCGGCTGGCCCAAATGGCCCGGGCTGCAGGTATTCATTTGATTCTGGCCACCCAGCGGCCCTCGGTGGACGTGCTCACCGGTTTGATCAAGGCCAATTTCCCAACCCGCCTGTCTTTTCAGGTGTCCTCCAAGATCGATTCGCGCACCATCATCGACATCAACGGGGCGGAAAGCCTTCTTGGAAACGGGGACATGCTTTTTCTGCCCCCGGGTACGGCCAAGCTTCAGCGCATTCACGGAGCCTATGTGTCAGAAGACGAGGTAACCCGTGTGATTGAATTCCTGAAATCCCAGAAGGCACCGGAGTATGATCACGAGGTCATTGCGGCCCCTGAGGCCGACAAGCAGGAAAACGGGGAACAGGATTATGATGAGCGCTACGACGAGGCCGTGGCCCTTGTGACAAAGACCGGTCAGGCCTCGATTTCCATGGTGCAGCGGCATTTGCGTATCGGCTATAACAGGGCGGCGCGAATGATCGAGGTCATGGAAAAAGAAGGCGTTGTGGGACCCTCCGACGGAGTCAAGCCCCGGGAGGTGCTGGTGCGAAAGGATTATGATCACATGCCCTGAGCCGGCGATTATTGATCGGCTGAAGGCGGAGACAATTTTTCCATCAAAGACCACATGCGCTCAATGGGTGTGGCCAGCGGGCTGGCCAGGCTCTGGACTTCATAGTCCCCGATGGTCCCCCGGACCCTTGCCTGGAAAACCAGGCGACGGAACCAGTCAATGGTGTAGTGCTTGACCCAGTTGAGCACCGGAATTTTGTTTAAAATCCCGTTGGTTTTGGTGGTGGTGACCAGAAGGTCCATGTTTTGGTCTTTAAATGCCTTGTTGTTTTTCAGATCCACAAACCCGGCTACATGCATGGGCATGGTGCCGCCCAGAAGCAGCAAATCCTCTATATCCAGCCGGCCGCCGCTGATGCGAAAGGTGCCGTAGGCATCGGTGATGGGGCTTTGTGCGGGCAGCTGCAGGTCCAGAACCCTGAACACCGAGGCCAGGACCGGGAATTGATACAATCGGCCCCGGTCAATCTTAATTTCGCCTGTACCTTCCATGGCTTCAGGTTCAAATCCGGTTCCCCGGAGGTCAATCTCACCCCGGAGGCTGCCGGCAGGTGCATGGCGTCCGGTCACCCCGAATGCGCCCACAAGGGTTTCCACGTCTATGTGGGCCGGCATGATCCGGGCCTGCCATTGCCTCGGGCCCGGCAGCACAGCCACGTCTGCAAACGAAATGGAGCCGCCGTATGCACTGACTTTCATTTCCGGGATGTCCAGGCGTTTCCGGTTTCCGGAAAACGTTGCAGACAGCCGGTCTGATTCAAACCGGCCCACGGTCACCCGGCTGAGTTCGGCAAAGCCTTCAAATTCAAACCCCTCTGTGTTGAGCCGGGAGATATCAGCCCGGATGCTGCCGCCGGCACTGCCGGAAACCGATGATTTTTCCGCCTCCAGGTGATGGATCACAGCCGTGATTCTGGCTGACGACGGGATTTTGTTTTTTTTGTCAAATACAAGGTCCGCCTGCAGTTCGCATTGTCCGGTCAGATCAAATTCCTTTAAAACCCGGGCATACCGGCCGGGAAGGGCGTTGCGCAATGTCTGATTGACGGCAATGGTTTTGGATTCCAGCCGGAGATGGGACGTGTCTTTTCCGTTTAAGGGAATAAACCCGTTTGCTTCAAATCCGGCATTGAAAAGGTTTCCCCGGAAATCACCCAGGCGGAGCCGGTCGCCGGCCAGGGCCAGATGCCCGTACCAGCTGTCTGCCACCCTGCCATGATCCGGATGCGTCATTGACAGATCCCGGATATCCACGCTGGCCTCTATCCCCTTGAGTCTGTCAGAAGGATTTGAGCCATTGGATCGCCATTTCCTGGCCTGGAGTTCAAGATCATATCTTCCGTCAACAGACCAGGGTCCGGTTTCAATGTCGAGCCAATCCAGAATTTCAGATTTAATGGGCAGATGCCGGCCAAACAGGGTGAAATCCGCGCAAACCGGCTGCTTTACGTAAAGCAGGGCATTTCCTTCCAGGTTTTTTCCGTGAAGGCGGGCGCTGAGATCATCCAGTCGGACGGTCTTTTCTCCGGTCCGCCACCGGATTGTGGACGCGGGCGCATGGAGCAAAAAGGGCAGATGCGGCAGCCGGGCGGTTTGGGCGTAAACGCCGAGATCCAGCTTCATCTCCGGGCCGGCGAACAAGATTTTTCCGTTCACCCCGGGATTTTGCAAATTGAGCTTTTGCACGACTTTTCGGATGGATTCGGGCAAAAGCCGGTCAATCTGTTTATCCGGCCGGATGTGATCCATGTCAATTTCCATAAACGGATTATGGATTCCGGCCCTGCTGTCCCAACCCAGGCTGCCCGAAGCCCGGATTCGGCCCCCGGAGGTGCGCCCCCGGCTTTGTCGGATGTGTATCCGGCCGGGAAAGGCCAGGTCAACATCTGCTTCAATGGCATCCACGCGGGTGTTTAACCCGGGCAGAAATACAGCGCCGGACTCCACGGTCAGCCCGGCATCCCAATCAAAACCCGATCTCGGGTTCCAGCGGCCATGGACCCGGGCGTGGAGCTCTCCATCCATGATCCGGGGGCGGATTTTTTCCGGCATGTTTTTGAACATGTCCAGCCGGTCCAGCAAAGCCAGCTCAACTTCCCGGAAATCCGCATTGATCCAGGCCCGGTGCGGGTCTTTGTTGTCAAAATCAATGCCGGCCGATGAGATCCGGAAACTGCTGTTTCCGGTTTCAAACCGGCCGCGGCTGAAAATCAGGCTTTGGGATGCCTGGTCGTATTGGGCGGTGATTTTGCCGGTAATGCTCTGGTCAAGGGGCAGCTGACCGAGCTGCGGAAATTTTTCCAATAACCGGCCTGCCGGGATGCTGGAGAGGGGATGGCCGGATACGGACAACTGCGCCGAAGCACGTATTTGTCCGGGGTCCACATTGATATGTGCCCTGATGTGGTTTTCCTGGCCGTCAAAAGAGCCCAGGGTGTCTATCTCCATCTGGCCGCTTCCCAGCCGGCGGGCGGTCAGGTCGCTGATGTGTAAACCCCGGGGGAAATCCGGATGACTGATGCTGATATCTCCACGAATTATGCGGATGTCCGGGAAGCGCTGCTTTTGCTCAATTTTTTTCCGAAGGGCGGACAGCACCGGCAGCGCGGCAGGTGTTGCCGATGCCTCCAGGTTACGGATCCGGATGCCCGTGACCTGATATTGCCCTGCAATAAGCTCAGTAAGGCCATGGCTGACAGACAGGTCTCTTATTTCCAGGTGAAAATCCCTGGACTGATTCAGATTTTCCGGCAAAGAAATGACCACGCGGTCGGCCCGGGCGCCGGTGAGAAAAGAAAACCGCATGTTGTCCAGTACAACCCGGGCATCAATTAAGCTGCTGATCTGTTTTTCCAGCCGGGGGGCCAGGATTTTACCCAGGATATACTCCGATGCCTGAAATGCGGCAATTGCACAGAATAACACCAAAACAGCAATCAAAGACTTGCGTGGCCGTGGCATATCCCTTATCCGGTCTGTGAGCGGTTAACGGGTTTCATCTGCCGGATCTGCTTTTTGAGGTCCGTTGGCGGGCGCATCCGATGATGATAGCCCCGGGGGGCTTTTCTGGGTGGGATGTCCCGAACTGAGCATGCGGTCCCGTATCTGGTCAAAGGCCTTTTCCAGGGATACGTCCATGGCCACCACATCTCCCTGGGTGACAAGAAGACGCTGGAGCTGGGGAATTTTCAGGTCTGAGGTTGCGCTGAGATAAACCGGCTGGATATAGAAGACCACGTCTGCAATGGGCAAAATAATCATCCGCCCCCGCTTGACCTCAGAGCCGACCTGGTCCCACAGGGTGAACTGCTCGGAGATTTCCGTGTTTTGGTCGATTAAGGCGCTGATTTGGGACGGGCCGTAGACCTGTTCGCCCTTGGGGAAGCTGTAGACATAGAACTTTCCGTATCTGTCGCCGTCACAGCCGGCAACGACCATGGCCCGGAGGTTGGGCCGGTTATTGGGGGTCATGGGGGATATGAGCATGAATTCGTGCTTGTCTTTTTCAATCAGGTCCAGGGTCAGGTAGTAGGCCTGCATGGACTGGGAACCGATCTCCCGGATTTCCTCGGGCCGCTGGTGGGCAAATTCCCAGAGATCTTCTTCCTGGTAAAAGGTTTTGGGGTTGGTCTGATGGTATTTGGTATAGATTTCCATCTGGATTTCAAAAATATTCTTGGGATAGCGGATATGGGCGCGCAGATTTTCAGGCATTTCTTCCAGGGGTTTGAGCAGGCCCGGATACATTCGGTCATAGGCCTGCACCACGGGGTCTTCGGCATCTGCCATGTAATAGTCAATGGTGCCGTTGTAGGCATCCATGACAATTTTGACTGAATTGCGGATATAATTGTGCTCCTTGTCAAAGGGCTCGGAATTGGGATACCGCGCCGAGCGGGTATAGGCGTCCAGAAACCAGAACAAACCGTCCTCGGTGGCCACAAGATAGGGATCATCATCGAGCCTGAAATACGGGGTCAGGTGGTTGACGGCTTCCCGGATATTGCGGCGAAACAGGATCTTGCTGTCTTTTCCGGTCTTTGAAGTAAAAAAAATGTTGCGGTCCTTGAAGTAAATGGAAAGCAGCAGCTTGCGAAACATGGAATTAACCTCAACGCCGGTGTTGCCGGCGTAATCGGTTCCGGCAAAGGAATTACCTTCCGGGTAATCGATTTCACCGCCGTCATTGGGGGCAATCGCGTACTCCAGGGATTCCTGACCAAAGTAAATGCCGGGCTCCGGGATCTCCAGGTCAAATTCGGATTCCGGCGGGATTCCGCGGATCAGCCATTTCATGAAGTGCTCGCCGCTCTGGGCCGCGGGGGTCATGACCATGCCGTAGCCGTGAGTGTATTGCAGATGCCGGTTGATCCAGTTTTTGCCGGATCCGGGAAGTTTTTCCAATTTTAATTCCCGGGCCGCCAGATTGACCTGCTGAACCCGGCCGTCAATTTCATACCGATCCACGTCCACGCCCGTGAAATTGTAATAGGGCCGGATGCTCTGGAGCTGTTCATAAACGTCTTCCAGCAGGTAGCGATCCCATACCGGGATGTTTTCAATGTTGGTGCGGATGGCTTCGGTGGTCTGCCCCCAGGGAATACGGTCGACTTCGAGTTGACGGGTGGTGACATCAGAAAGCCCGTAGGCAGCCAGGGTGGCTTCAATGCTGTTTTCAATGTAAGGGGTCTGCCGGGACAGTTCATTGGGCAAAACAATGTATTTTTCCACCATCCCCTGCAAAAAAGAGGTGTTTCCGAGAGCAAACACCCCGGCAAACAGCGCTGCCAGGCCGATGACTGGAAACAGGCCTTTGCGGAAATTCAGATACCAGAGCAACCCTGCAGCCGCGGCAGCCCAGCAGATCACCGCTGCCCAGATCAGGGGCAGGGTGATGTTCATTTCCGTAAACCCGGGCCCGTAAAACAAAGGCATGTGCTCGGTTGTAAAAACCAGCCCGTAGCGTTTGAGAAAAAATCCCCAGGCAACCAGAACAGCAAGGATCAGCGCCAGAATATTGAGATGAATCCTGGCCCCCCTTGCCAGGGGGTGATCGGTTTTTGCCAGCATCCGGCGTTCGATGATATAGAGCAGAAGGGAGGCTGCGGCCACAATGGCCACTGCGATCAACAACCGCTGTTCCAGCAGCATATGGATGGGATAGGAAAACAGGTAAAAACTCACGTCAATACCAAAGGCCGGGTCTTTTGTCCCGGCATTGGGGCCAAACAGGAAAAACAGCAGTTCCTCCCATTTTTCAAACACGGGCAGGGCCACGAATATGGAAAGCACCAGGGAAAGGGGGGTATAGACCTTCATGGATCCGGTGCGAAACATCCGGGCCATGTCATGGTAGCGCCGGGTGCGGGTTTTATCCTTTTTTTCTGCTTCGCCAGGCGATGTGCCAAGAAACCGGGAGGCCGCCCAGAAGTTGAGAAAAAACACCAGAAAGAAAAACAGGGTCACCCCGCCGAATACCAGGTACCGGTAAGAAACCCGCTGGAAAAAATACCACCCGTAGCCCAGGGAATCAAACCACCAATAATCCACCAGGAAATCCAGGTACAGAAAATAAAAGCCCACATAGGCAACAGCAAGAATGACGAGCACTGCCAGCAGACCCAGCAGCCAGGGTTTGGGTTTTTGCATTTATGTTCTCCTGCCCTGTTTTTTTTACGGGCGAATAA
>NZ_JAWODO010000010.1:0-74621 GCF_046483245.1 Desulfosalsimonas sp.
CTTCTGACAATATGGACACAACCAGTGAGCCAGTTTGGCCGGATGATACTGACAATAATAAGGCATGGGACTTCCTTGTACATGGTTTTAACAATGAGTCGATAAAACAAACAGCTGGTCAAATTACCACTAATTGATTCAATCCACAAGCATGTGTCGGCAAAAAATAAAAAGCCGCCCCACCTGAAAAACCTTATAAAGGGTTGATGGTAGGGGGAAAGGGTTGCCCCGGCCGCCGTTTCCCTGTATTGCCTTCCAATAAAACTTTTGCCCGACTGCCCTGCCCTGCCCGATAAGTCAATTTTCCATTTAAACGCAACTTTCTGGTGGGTGCTTACGGTTTGATTTTGCGATCTAATTTGTGTATACTTGTGTCTGACGGGTTTCCTTTTTTGACTATTTTATGTGGTGCAATAAAAGTATCAAAAAAGCGGCAACAGCAGCCGCCGGCGCCATGATGATTCCAAAGATAAAAACTTCAGACTTTGTCTTTCTCATCTTCGGTCAGAAGAATTATTGGATATGAAATGGCAGGCTTTTCAGCAGCTGACAAGAAGTATCGACGATGCCAAAACACGTTATATGCTTACGAAAGATTTGAAAGGAAGTATTCCATATTCAACCATTGCGAAAGAAATAAAAGAAAAAATGAAATCTGATAAAACCAGGACCTCCTTGCCGGAGCTTAATTTGATATCTGACGATGATCTGGGTTTGCATAAAAATAATCTGGAAAAACGCATAGGCCATTTCGGAAAACCGGCTGCATTGCTTTCCACCAGGTTGCGTAAAGCCGGGATAGAAGAAGATTATATATATTTTTATTTTTCAAGGATGGATTGATTTGGATGACGCCGGAAAAGGATTCTTCGGCGAAACTGTTGCGCCAGCCGACTTCGCAAACCCGGCAGCTGAACTTTTTGTTGGCCCATAAAGGAAAGCAAGAAAATGATCGCCCGGATTTCGACATATTTTATTTGTACTTCCATGAAGTATACCCCGGGACGGTGCATTACACTGATAAGATCGAAATCAGCGCCGGCTTGCTCTCACCGTTGATCTGGCTTTTTGCGCATGTTTTTTACCGGCATCGTCAGCGACGCTGGAAATTATTGCTCGAAAGGCCAAGGGGTTTTGGGAAATACTCTCCCGGAGATAAGGGTTAAAACAAGGCGTCTGACTCCATGGCCATTGAAAACAACATAAAGCGGCCCGCGGTTTTTCTGGACAGGGACGGTACCATTATCGAGGACCGGGGCCACCTCTGCCGGCCTTCGCAGGTGACATTTTTTGCAGAAACCGTTTCTGCCCTGCGCCGATTAAACGAGCACTTTGAGCTGTTTATCGTTACCAATCAGTCCGGCGTTGCCAGGGGATTGCTGACCATGGACGATGTCGGGTGCGTCAATGGGCATGTGGTGTCTTGCCTGGCCGAATGCGGAATCCGGATCACGGATACCTACGTCTGCCCTCATGATTCTTTAGACGGATGCGAATGCATCAAGCCAAAGTCCTATTTTCTCAAAAAGGCGGAAAAGGAGCACGGAATCGATCTTTCCCGGTCATTTGCGATAGGGGATCATCCCCATGATGTGGCGTTTGCGGAAAACGCCGGTGCACGCGGCGTTTACGTTTTGACCGGCCACGGAATGAAGCACCGGCATGAACTTTGGAAAGATGCCGTGACCGCCGCCGGGATAGAGGAGGCCGCTAATATCATTTGCGGAAATCCAGCAGCCGGCCGTTAAGCGAAACGTTCGACTCCGCATAACAATCAACAGGGAGTTTACCTCAATATGAATTTATATTTCATAAAAAGGAATTGCTGCCCTGGGTGGAAGAAATCAACGCGGCGATTAACCTATAGAGGTATAAATCAAATGGCGTCATCTCAAAAAGGATTGTTCCGGCGGGCGGACCAAATACCAGCGGCATCATGGATCGATCTGTGCAATCGTCCGCCTCAACAGGCAGCAGAGGCTGTCGGTGCGGTATGGGATGGCCAATTCTTCAAAGTGCCGCTGTTGGGTGTCCAATATATCATTGATCCCGCTAATCAGCGAATCAATATGGAAGGCAATGCCGATTATCCGGTCAGTTATCAGGCCGGCATTATACTGCTAACCACCTTATCTGTTTCCAAGGGAGTGCCGCCCAGTGGACGGATGACTGTGCCGCAGGAACTTCCCGGCGGACGAATGTTTTTTACCGGAGCGCATGCTGTTGCATCCGGGCCATTGGCCAAACAATTCGAAAAAGCTTCGGATCATTTGCTCCATCGTGCCCTTGAAATCGGCGGTGAATTGATTGAGGGAGCCGACATTGCGATTCGATTGCCCGGGTTGCCATACGTACCCCTATACATTTTATATTGGCGAGGAGATCAGGAGGTTGCTGCCAGAGCAATGATCGGAATAGATGACAGAGCCTATTTTCATCTTGACTTGGCTGGTGTCTTTGCTTTGACCAACATCCTTGTATTCAAATTTTGCAGAGTTGACTGAAATTGATCCCCCGGGCGGTTGTGCGGTATGGCTGTCAGGGGGCGCTGCGCATCAGCGCTAAAAAAACAGACGAACAGGCATTTTTTAAAGGGAAATGAGCATTTATTCAGCTGTCAACCTGCCGCCCGTGCCTGCGGTGACAAATTTTCCGGAAAGCTTCATTTATATTGACTGGCACTGGAGCAAGCTGACCCGGATCCTGCACCAGGAAGTCAATCCCATCTACTATTGCCCCATTCAGTATCACCGGGGGCCTTTCTACTACCGGCACCTGACCGACAGCCGCAAATACCGGACCGTGGATCACAGCCGGGAGACAGACAGGCGGCACAAATGGATTATACCAACGATCCGCGAGTGATTTCACAAAACGATAACATGGTCAGCATCAACAATGCTGTTCAGGTGGATCTGTTCTCCCAGGTCAATGCGGAGAGCTCGGGCGGCAAACAGATTTCCGGAAACGGCGGCATGTGGGATTTTGTCCTGGGTGCAAGCTGGTCCAAAAACGGCCGGAGCTTCATTTGCCTGGCCTCGACCTACACGGACGCCGGCGGCAATCTCCAGTCCCGCATCGTCCCTGCGCTTGCCCAGGGCAGCATTACCACGATTCCCAGGCAGATGGTGGATACCATTGTTACCGAATACGGCAGTGCCCGGATGACCGCCTGCCCGACCTGGATGCGCGCGGAAAAACTCATCAGCATCGCCCACCCCGACTTCCGCGAAGAGTTGATCCAGGAGGCTAAAAAATGGGGAATCTGGCGTCAGTCCAACAAAAAATAAGGGCTCAGAGGCCGCATGCCAGAAAAATAAGCGCATGCTCCCCTTCCTGGATTTCCCCTTCCGGTCCGGGACAGGGAGTTATTTCCCGCAGAGTGGATATGCGGAGCAAACCCTCCGAGGCAGTGTGCCCCGGTGAAAGGGAATCAAAGAAAACAAGGCAATATTTGTTTGAAAAATTCAGCGTTTCGGTTAAACTCTTCAAAAAGCGGGCCCTATTGGGGTAACCTGTTGGCGTCAGGTCGGGCCGGTGAAGATACACAGGCGATCAATCCATCAAAAATTGAAAGGAATGGAAATGGATTCAAAGATAAAAATTGGCATCATTATCTGTGATCGTTACCGCCGCTGTGCGGGTGGAAAGTGTTTCCGGGCCATGAGAAACAAGGAGGGGGCTTTTGATATATACCAGGACAGAGACGTTGAGCTGGTGGGTTTTACAACCTGTGATGGCTGTCCCGGGGGCAATATCGAGTATGCGGGCGAAGAGATGGTGAAAAATGGCGCAGAAGTTATTCACCTGGCAACCGGTCTGGTGGTTGGCTATCCTCCCTGTCCCTACATTGAAACATTTAAGGCTTTTCTTGAAAAACGCTATGCGGTCAAAGTCGTTGTCGGCACTCACCCTATCCCGAAAAAATATCTTGAAATGCATACGCATCTCGGGACATGGGAAGACCCTGCGTGGAAGCCGCTTATCGCGCCAACCATGAGTGATGAAACCATCCGTGAAAGTTACAATTAAACGCCATTGACCGAATTGCCGCCGGCATGGCCGGCATGACAGACAGCCCGGATTTTGGTTCAGCCCGATAAAACCGGCGCTTACTCTTTTTGGCACGCCTTTTGTTGACATCAAGGGATAGCCGGATGATCGAAAAAATTTTCCAGAGCAGCCGTTATCTTGTGTTGATCGCGATTGCAGCCGCGTCGGTATCTGCGATTGTATTGTACTTTGGAAGTTTGAGTGTTTTGATCCATTTGCTAATGGACCTGCTCCAGGAAGTTCCCACAACTACCGAGAGCGGTAAAATGCTTGCTGTTAAGCTGTTAAAAATATTAGACTTGCTGCTTATCGCCATTACATTGCAAACGATTTCCGTAAGTCTCTATCGGCTTTTCATTACGCCATTGCGGGTAGAGAACAGCACCTTTCTTAATGTCTTGAATATCAAAAGCTTTCACGATCTGAAAATTACGATTATTCAGGTTTCAATCGTGATCTTGGTGATCCTTTTCCTTGAGCAGGCAGTGGAGCTTGGCGCCAGGTCGGAAATATTATACTTTGGTTCTGCCGTGGCACTGGTCATATTGGCATCTGTTTATGCAACGCGGCACATGAGGTAAAGGGCAGCGCATGAGAAAAACCCATGCCCGAAAAACCCGATCATAAAAAAGCCGTTAAAGGTTGCCAGCGGTTAAACAAGCGGCTGCAAAAAATCAGGGCGAGACCATGATTCCACAGATAACTGTCAGAACCGAGACCGGGATATTGCCGACGGCAGCGTTTTTGTGCGCAAATGGACGCCTGCGGGCGCTACAGACGGCTCACCGGTGGTGCTGTTGCATGACTCGCTCGGATTCGGAAAATCCACTGCCCACAAGGCCCTGCCCTCTTATGATTTTATTTTGGAGAAAGCTTCTGGTTTCATGGAAAAGCATTTTCCGGCTTTTTCAAGGCCGGTGGTTGACGGCGAAAGAACAAGGATTGTTTGACACATCTGAATTACAAGGCATCTTTACAAAAAGAGCCGTCCACCAGAATTGGTGACACGAAAACCATGAAAATTGAAAAAGGAGCAAAGACAATGTCTGAAAAGGCACTGCCCAAAAACTACCAGGTAATGGAATCTGAACATCCCAGGCTGATGAAGGCCGTCTCCGAGCTCGGTCTGGCAGCACGTTCCGAAGGTCCGCTGGATGAAAAAACCGTTGAGCTCATTCAAATGGCCGCTGCAGCCGCCCTCCGGCTGGAAGGGGCCGTGCACAGCCATGCCCGCCGGGCGCTTAAGGCCGGGGCAAGCCGGGAGGAAATCCACCACGCCCTGGTTGTGCTCACCTCCACCATGGGTTTTCCCTCAGTGGCCGCAGCCATGAGTTGGGCCCGGGATATCACCGACTGACACCACCAGTGATCAAAAGTTCATGGCCCATGATAAAATCAGCCGCGTCCATGAGACGGATGGCCCGGATTTACGAAATTGCAAAGGTTTGTTATGACGCATCCCAGAATTGATCATTGCGCTTTTGGTCAAATGACGATTAACGGAAAAACCTTTTCCTCTGACCTGATCATTGATACAAACGGAAACGTTCGGGACAACTGGCGCCGCCGCCAGGGCCACAACCTTGTGCCCGAAGACCTGGGGCCGCTGACAGACGACATCCCTGAAAAACTCATCATCGGCACAGGGGTCAGCGGGCGCATGTCAGTAGCCGAATCGGTCAGGGAGGCATGCCGAGCCCGGGGAATCGCGGTCGAGGCGTACCCCACTGCTGAGGCGGCGCAGAAATTCAATGAAGCTGTTGAAACAGGCGCCCTGGTGGCTGCAGGCTTTCACCTGACCTGCTGAAAAACCAATTGACATCAATCATAATCAAAAAGGAAGCACGCATCATGGACAAGCAAGACTGCATACTGTTTAGCGGCGGCACCAAAGGCGCCGAGGCGGAATTCGGGGCGAATGCCGAGCGGTTTGGGATAGAGGAAGTCAATTTCTCGTTTGAGGGACATGCCATTGTCCGCAGCCGCGGAATACGGGTGCTGACCCAGGAAGAGCTGAAAAACGGGGATGTGAGCCTGGAATATATCTCAAGGCTGATGAACCGGCGCTATGCCAAAACCCCGATGATCCGCAAGGTTCTGCAGAGCATCTGGTATCAGATCAACAGCGGAAGGGAAATCTACGTTGTCGGGGAAATCCTGGATGACAAGACAGTAAAGGGCGGCACCGGCTGGGGTGCTGAGTTTGCAAAACTTTGCAACAAGCCGTTATATGTCTTTGATCAAAAACAAAACGCCTGGTTTGAATGGAACACGACAGACTGGATCGAGTGCAAAAAAGACCAGCCGGTGGTCACCCAGCCCCGTTTCACGGGAACCGGGACCCGCTATCTGGAGGAAAACGGCAAAAAGGCCATAGCCGAACTGTTTGACAGAACCTTTGGATAGCCGGTCAGCCTTAAGCGCAGGGGGCAGAAAACAAGGAGGTTGCCATGCAGGCAGAAGCAAACGGCATAAAAATCCATTACGAACTCACGGGACCGGCGTCCGCACCGGTTGTCATGTTAAGCCATTGCCTGGCCGGGACCATGGGCATCTGGGACTTTCAGATCAAGGCCCTTGAAAAGCAATACCGGGTCCTGCGCTATGACCTGCGGGGCCACGGCACAACGTCGGCACCGGACAATGACTACAGCATGGAAATGCTGGCATCCGATGCCGCAGCCCTGCTTGATGCACTGGAAATCCAACGCGCGCACTTCATGGGCATCAGCCTGGGCGGCATGCTCGGCCAGAGCCTGGCCCTGATGCACCCGAAAAAGGTCTCTTCCCTGATTCTTTGCGACACCGCCTGCAAAATCCCTCAGGAAACCCATCAGGACTGGGAAGAGCGCATTGCCGCGGCCCGGCACAACGGCATGGCCGCCCTGACAGACGGCACCATGCAGCGATGGCTAAGCCCGGAGTTTCAAAAAGCGCATCCGGATATTGCGGAAAAAATCAGAAACATGATTCTGGCCACGCCGGTGGCCGGGTTTGCCGGATGCTGCCGGGCCATCCGGGATTTTGACGTCAAAGACAAAATCAGCCGAATTTCCGTGCCGGTGCTGATCATAGTGGGTGAAAACGATCCGGGAACCCCTGTTGAAATGTCACAGGAGATCCGGGATGCCATGTCCGGGGCGGAAATGGTGACCCTGGCCCAAGCCTTTCACCTCAGCAACATCGAGGCGGCAGAGCCGTTTAACCAAACCGTGGCCGATTTTCTGGCAAGGCAACAATAAAGGGATCTGGGGCAAAACATGGCAAAACCGCTTGACCAATCCGGGCCATGGCGGTAAAAAGCCGGCAGCCATGTACTCCTGGAACCTACAAAACGAATGCATTGAAGCCGAAAACTATCTGGCCGGCCGCCGGAGCGATTTTACGGCCACTTACATGCAGGTGGCCAATATCCAGTACATCATCGAAACCCGGCCCGAGATTGTCACCACCGGCACGGTCCATGCGCTTTGCTGCGTGCTTGAAGGAAACGAGCACGACAGCCAACGCCAGGTTTTTTTCCTGTTTAAAAAGGCGGCTGACGCCATTGCGGACATCATCTCCCGGGCGCCGGAAAAAGAGGTGGCCCACACGGCCGGAAAAACCCTCTCCCGCCTGCTGGCCGCACACAACGGCCATCGGTTCAGGGCCGTGGCAGAAGCCATGGGCGCCCTGCCCGCGGCGGAAAACCTCCGCAAACAGACCGCTTATCAACTCCCGGAACCCACAGTCGAACCGGTGTGCGATATTTCAGCCATTGTTGGCAGGCGGCCGGTGGATATGCTGCACTGGATGGGAAGAAGCGCCATACTCAAAGACCCGGACCGACCCGAAAGCATTCTGGTTCTCAAATTTGCCCGCACCGGGCAGAAGCTCTCGGAGCTGGCCGCAGAGACGTTCTGGATGCAGCAGTTGTCCCGGCTGGAACTGCCCGCCCCCTTTGCCTTTGACATTCCCCGGCCGGCTGTGGTTCAACACGCGCCGGTGATATTCCGCATCGAGGATAAAACCCTTGCGATCCCCGAGGGCGCAGACATCGACAGGCGCCGCCACGCCATTGCGTTTCAGACCGGGCCGGACTATTTTTCCTATCCCAATCACCCGGTCAACGGAAAAATGCCCGGCATGGAAGAATGCCGAACCATTCTGGCAAGAAATGCAGGCATTTTCGGACATCTGGCATCCCTTGGCATCGTCCACACCGCCCCGATCCCCCTTTTTCACAACCGGGTACAGCGACAGCGCAGAAACGATGCAGGGCTTTATCAATGGCGGCGCGCCGGCCGCCTGGATCAGTGGCTGGCATCATGCCGGTTTCCCAACATCAGCAAAAGCGGCATCCGGGACTTTGAACACTTCATCGCCTTTGACGGCCCCACCCGCCAGCTCTACGACCACATCGGCACCCATGTGTTGAGCCTGGTTCTGGTAGCCGGCAGCTACTGCAGAAACCATGATGAGGCCAGAATCGGCGTGGATGACAAGGGGTGTGCCGTGGACGCCCGGGATTTGTTTGACCGGCAATGGCTCAGCCATGTGCTCATCGATATTTTCAAGGCCTATTATCAGGGCTTTACCCAAACGGCCTTCTGCGCGGACCTGCCCTTTGACCCCCAAAATTTGAGCCGCCGGCTGATCGAGGAGATGGGTGTTGACCGGCACATGGAGGAGATCTTGCGAATTACCGAACAGGAAGCCATGAGTGATACGCAATTCAGGCGGTTTCTGGAAAGCCGGGGTTTTGATTGGCTCTTCATTGAGGACCTCCAAAAAGGCAGCCAGGACATCCACATCCTTACCGGACCGCATCTGGGCGGGTTTAACCAAGCCATTTCCGTTCCGGAGCTTATCGAATACACGGCCGCCCTTTCGGCCCTGTGCATCATGGACCGGTTCTGCCGGCAGCGGTTTGCCGCATAACCGCTAAAAACGGATCCCACACTCCTTCATGCCGGCCACGCCCGTGGCCGTGTTTAAGGTATCAGTAATGCCGCAGGCCGCCAGGTTAATCTGGGCCTCAAAGGAGCGCACCCCGGTATTGCATACCAGCACCAGGGTCTTGTCCTTGGGCACCTCGTTGATCCGGGCCTGAAGCTGATCATGGGGGATGCTTTTCCAGATATCCGGATATTTTTCCTCAAAGGGCTTGGCATCGGCTTCGGCCCGGCAGTCCAGGAAAAAATATTTTCCGCAGTCCCGGTTGTTCCAGCACTCTGCAAAGGCTTCTGCATCAACGGGCTTGTACCGGCCTTCCAGATAATTTTCAGCAGCATTGCCAACTGCATTGACAATGTCCATGGCAGAGGCAAACGGCGGCGAATAGGCCAGTTCCAGGTTGCTCACATCCTCAACCGTGGGCTGGTAGGCCAGGATGGCAGCCACGGCGTTGACCCGGGCATACATCCCGCTGGACTCCCCGCCGAAGCCCTGGATGCCCAGCACCCGCCGGGTCTTTTGATCCACCACCAGCTCAAGGAAAATAATTTCCTTTTCCGGGTAAAAATGGGCCCGGTCAAACTGGCTCACCTGGATGCCCACTGCGTCAAAGCCTTCTTTGCAGGCCCGCTCCGGGGTCAGGCCGGCACCGGCTAAGGCGCCGTCAAACAGCTTGACCACAAATGATCCCACCGCTCCCTTGAAACTGGCGTCTCCGCCGGCCATATTGGTTCCGATCACCCTGCCCTGGCGGTTGGCAATGGAGCCCAAAGGATAAAATCCCGGCTTTCCGGTAATCAGGTTGGTGACCTGCACGCAGTCGCCGCCGGCGTATATATCCGGATCAGAGGTCTGCATCCGGTCGTTGACCACAATAAAGCCGCCAGGCGCCACCTCCAGGCCCGCCTCTTCGGCCAGTTCCCCGTTTGGCTCAATGCCCACGGCGGAAATCACAAGGTCGGCCTCCAGGGTGCGGCTGCCGGTTTTCACCGCTGAAACCCGGCCATCAGTGCCCTCGATGGCCTCAACGGCCTCGTTGAGGTAGAAGGTAACACCGTTTTCCTCCATCCGGCGCTGAGCCATCTGAGCCAGGTTGCGGCTGACAAAGCCGGGCATGATCTGGCTGCAGTATTCCACCACCGAAGTTTCGATTTCCCACATGTCGGCCAGGGCCTCGGCCATTTCCAGACCAATGAACCCGGCACCGATAATCACGGCCTTTTCCACCTGACCGCCGGTGACCAGCTCCTTGATGGCCATGGCTTGGTGAAGGCTGCCCACGCTGTAGACGTTTTCAAGATCCATTCCGGAAATGGGCAGATTCTTGGCCCTGGTGCCGGTTGCCAGCATCAGCTTGTCATAGGAAAGATCGGTTTCCTGCCCGTCTGACTTGCGGACCCGGACGGTCTTGTTTTGCCGGTCAATGGACAGTGCCCGGGTGCCGGTCATGGCTTCAACACCCTTGTCGTTTTTGAAAAACGCCTCATCGCGGACCATATGAAAGCTGGTGGAGCGCAGTTCCTTTTCATCGGTGACATCGCCGGAGACATAATACGGAATGCCACAGCCGCCGTAGGAAATATAGGTATCCGCGTCAACAAGGATCACCTCTGCATCCTGACGAAGACGCTTAAACCGGCAAGCTGCTTTGGAACCTGCTGCCACCGCACCGATCACCACTACACGCTCTGTCATAACAACCCCCTTTTATTCGTACGCTATGTTTGATGGCACCGTAAAGTCCAATATCTGCGTTACGCGCAATTTCTCAGAATTTCACGTACGGATAAGTACTCTGCATTCTTCGAAATTGCGCAAGCCTTGATCTTGAACTTTTTACGGCACCATCTGAAATCAGACTGTTTACGATGCCATCATGTTTTGTCAGTCAGAAACAAATTTGAGCATAAGACTGAAACTAGATACTATAGGGAATTTCCGCAGGGCAATGCAAGGGGATTTTCCGCAAAACCATCTGAAACAGGCGAAAATGGCTATTCCCCGTAACTCCAGGAAAGAATCAGTTCCCGCTGCATCACGCTTTGGGGTGAGGCCATGGAAGCAGTGGCCGTATGGCGGCGAAGATCATCAATGGTATCCAGCAGGCTGGGATCGGCCGGATGGCCGTGCCTGACAAGGTAGGCGCCCACCACCGTGCCGGTGCGGCCGATGCCGGCCCAGCAGTGAACGTAAACCGGCTTTCCATGGGCTATGGCGGCATCGATTTCATCGAGGATCTCCATGAGCTTTTTACGGTCCGGAATATCAAAATCCCGGACCGGAATGGAGGAATAAACCGCTTCAATTCCCTTTTGACGGGCCACACGGCGGACCACTTCCTCATAGGGGGGATGATGCAGGCTCAGGCGTCCGATTTCCTGGGGTTCGGTCAGATCCACGATTTTGCGGATGCCTGCGGAAAAAAGCGCCTCCAGCCGCTTTCCGGATTGCTCCGGGGTGTAGGACAGCGGATATTCACCGGCCATCAGCCGGTTTTTTTCCACCCAGTAGGCATTGCGAAACGGCAGTTCCCGGGGTTCTTCCTGAATATCGGTCATTTGGCGTTTTCTTGGAAGAATTTTTCTTCGGATTCTTTCTCAGAAGTTTTTTCGGCCAGCCGAGCCTTGCGCCGGGCCATGGCCTCTTTGTTGCGGCGCTTTTCTTCCGGGGTGCGGACAATGACCGGGGCAATGGGCCGGGGCTTCATCTGCGCATCTAAGCCCACATAGGTAATGTAGGCCGAAGCAATGTGGCGGCGCTGGCCGCTGAGCAGGGTTTCGGCCTCCACGCGCACGCCGATTTCCATGGAAGTGCGGCCGGTCAGGTTCAGGCTGGCCGAAAGGATCAAAAGATCTCCGACAAATGCGGGGTGATGAAAATCCAGACGGTCAACGGACGCAGTGACCGCGTTGCACCGGGAATGGCGGATGGCCACCACCCCGGCGGCGTTGTCAATGAGCTTCATGATGGTGCCCCCGTGCACGTTTCCGGCCGGGTTGGCATCTGCAGGCTGCATGACCTGGGAGACGATCACCATGCTGTCTTTGACCGGCTTGCCCCCGGATTCCGGTTCAGGGCATGCGGATGTATCTGTCATGAAACAAGGACTCCATAAAAGATGGTATTGCAGAATCCGGCATTAAAACATCTTTTCAACAGGCCGCCGTTCCGGGACAACCACATGAGGGATGGTTTCATTGTTCCACGCCTCGCTGACATACAGGTGGCAATAGCAGCTGCCGTATTCCCGGACATCCGGCTCCCGGTAATCACACGGGCAGATAATGTCTTTGTCCTTTTCCAGGTCACCGGAAGCCAGCCGGCAAGGACAGCTCATGTGGCCGTAGCGCTCCTTGTTGGCCAGCAGACCCTGGAGCAGCTCAAAAACCAGCTCGCGGTCCTTGTTGAAGTAATAACCCTTGGGCTCCTGAACCTTTTTGAGCTTTTCATACAATTCTTGGACATTCATGAGATTCCCAGCGCCTCCTTGATTTCATCTTCCTTGTAACCGACAATGACTTTTTCGCCGATCCGGATGGTTGGAAACGAGCAGCGGGGATTTAACGCCTTGACATCCTCGAGCACCGTTTGACGCTCCTCGCTGTCGAGCAGATCCACCTCCACGGAATCATAGCTGACATTGCATTCATTGAGCAGCGCTTTTGCCTTTTTGCAGTGTCCGCATGTACTTAATGCATATACCTTAACATCTTGTTCATCTGTCATATTCACAGCTCCTTGCCGCATCGGGTCAACCTGGATTTTCAACAAGCGGCCGGTCAATCACACCCGGGTTGATCAATATATCGGTGTTTTCACTCAAACCGCACAACCAATTCCTCGTAGGATTTGCGCCATTTTGCCGGCAGCAGGGTTTTGTCTGCCCTGAAATACCCTAGGGACAAAAGCAGCGGAATCCAGTAATTTGCCGGGATATGAAATTCCTTTCGCACACCCTCGATATCAAAGCCGTCCATGGGATGGGTGTCCACGCCCAAATCCTTGGCCGCAAGCATCAAAGACATGGCGAAAAAACCGGTATTTTTGCAGGCAAAGGCCACCTGCCGGTCGGCACTTGCGCCGTAGAGGTTCTTGCAGGCATCATGGAACCACTCCCGCTGGGACTCTGACATCATACCGATTTTCACAAGGGAGTCAAAATTTTTCTCCACAAAGGGGTGCCCGGCCTGCCAGGCATCCATATCCGCCAGCACAATCAGGGTCACCGGGGCTTCGCTGACCTTGGGCTGATCCCATGCGTGCTTCTGCAGGCGCAGTTTCTCCTCATGGTCGCGCAGGACCATCAGGCTCCAGGGCTGCAGGTTGAAGCTTGACGGAGCCTTGGCCGCAGTTTCAATGATCTGGCGCAGCACATCATCAGCCACGTCCTTTTGGGGATCAAAGAAATTCACCGCCCTGCGGTTGTCCATGACCTGTTTGAAATCCATTCCCGCTCCTTTCCCGGCCTTCTATTTCATGGCTTGGCATTCCTTGTCCCACTCCGGGCAGGCATCTTTCATGGCCACTTCGTATTTTTCCATGCACTGGGAGCATTCCAGTTTTGCGTTGGGCACATTGCCGAATTTTTTCTCAATCTCCTCAGGGGTCAGATGCATCACGGCACTGCACCCGCACTGGGGGCATTTTGCTTTTAAGCGGTATTGTTTGGCCATAACGAAACCTCCTTTGCTGTCATAAATCAATTGCAATTGTTATCCGGGTTCATCAGGACGGAACGTCCACTGAGTCCTCCTGTATTTCCAGAAACCGTCCAAGGGCGGAAAGCAGCCGGGGCGCACTTTGGGAATTTTGCCGGAGCCGCTTTTCCGACGCCTGAAACGTCTTTTGCGCCGCCTCGTAAAAACGCTGATCATCGGTGATCCGGAAAAGCCGGACACAGTTTTGAGCAGCCACTGAGTTGGCTGCAGGAATCACATTGTCAATTAAATCCCTGGGCCGCATGATCAAATATTTATCCTGATCGGCTGCGGTCATGAAAAACCCGCCCTGTTTGTCATCAAAAAACAAATCCAGCATGACAGCCCCCATCTGCCGGGCCTCCCGGAGGTATACCGGATCAAGGCCATGTTCATAAAGATCAAGCAGGGACTGCACCAGCATGGCATAATCGCCGGCCATGGCAAAAACCGCTCGCTGCCCGTCAGCCCATCTCCGATAAAGCCGGCCATCTTGTGAAACCATGCGGTTCAGGATAAAATCAACCGCCTTTTGGGCCCGGTCCAGATAAGCCGCATCCCCGAGAATCCGGGAGGCTTTGACCAGGGCCGATATCATCAGCGCGTTCCATTCAACAAGAATTTTTTCATCCCGAAAGGGCCGAGGGCGGCGGTTTCGGGCCGTGCGCAGCTTTTCTGCGGCCTGTCGGACAAGAGATTCAACCGTTTTTTCATCCATACCGGTCTCCCGGGCCACCTGCCCGATGCTGCGCGCTTCATACAGGATGTTTTTGCCCGAAAATTCACCGGACGGATCGGCCTTGACATTGCCGTTTTCCCCCACTCCGTAATACCGGCAGAAGATCTCGGATTCATTTTTGTCCAGAATGGAATCAATTTCTAATTTTTTCCAGATATAAAATGCGCCTTCGGCCTTATGGCCGCCAGGTGCCTGTGAGTCCGGCTCCGAAAGATCCAGGGGATAGCTGTCAGCATCTTCTGCGGAATAAAATCCGCCCAGCTCATGGGTCATGTCCCGGTGGATGTAGTCCAGGGTTTGCACGGCAATGCTGGCAAAACGGCTATCGCCTGTAATCTCGTAGGCCTCGAGCAGCACCGGGATCATCTGGGCGTTGTCATATAGCATTTTTTCAAAATGGGGCACGTGCCAGGCATTGTCTGTGGCATACCGGTGAAATCCGCCCCCGAGATGATCGTAAATTCCGCCCTGACTGATCAGTGAAAGGGTGTGGACAGCCATGTCCAGGTATTTTTGACCGTTTTGCGCCCGATTGTTGTCAAACCGCAGACGGCGGTAATAAAACAACAGAAACCGCAGGACCGCAGGCATGGGAAATTTGGGCGCCCGGCTGAAGCCCCCCGCATCCGGATCATAATTTTCGGCAAAACCGGCTGCAGCCGCATCCAGAAGGGTCTTGTCCGGACGGTTTGAAGCGGCACCGGCTTCCATGTCCTGGAGATGGGCCTTTACCGCAGCAGTGATATTTTCCGCAGAGGTCAGCAGTTTCTGCCGCTGTTCAGGGTCCTGCCAAGCCCGGCCAACGGATTCCACAACCTGCTTCCAGGAAGCCATGCCAAAGCGCTGTTGGGTCGGAAAATACGTGCCCCCGAAAAAAGGTTTGGCATCCGGGGTTAAAAACACATTCAAAGGCCAGCCCGCCGATCCGGTCAGGGCGGACACGGCCGTTATATAAATCTGATCCAGGTCCGGGCGCTCTTCCCGGTCGAGTTTGATACTGACCAGGTTTTCGTTCATGATCCGGGCGGTTTCCGGGTCGGAAAAGGATTCGTCTGCCATCACGTGACACCAGTGGCAGGTGGCATACCCGATGGAGACCAGCACCGGCTTGTTTTCTGTTCTGGCCTTTTCAAAGGCCACATCCCCCCAGGCGAACCAATCCACAGGATTGTCTGCATGCTGGAGCAGATAAGGGCTTTTTTCATTTTTCAGCCGGTTTGCATTTGTGCTTTGATATACTGCCATATGGATTCCTTGTTTTTTCCAAACATAATATGCCAGAAAAATTTTGCCACCCGATTCCTTTAAGCAAACCAGCCGCCCGGGCGTATTGATTGTATCCTGACACAAAAATGTATCATGTTTTAAACCTGCGAGACATAAAATCCTGTCATCTGCTCAAACACCGGCCAGTTGCCCTTCCAGCCACTGGCGCACCTCGCCCTCAATGGCATAAACGCCCTTTTGATGCCCTGTATCATGGCGAAAACGCCGGACCAGCCAGTCCGGCATGGCAATTTTGGCCAGTTCCTCTGCCTGCTCGGAATTGCGGCGGATCAGGTAAATCACCGGCAGTTCATCCCATGCGTAAACCACGAAATAATGCGAAACATCTGACTTTGAGCGAATCACGTACTTTCCGTAAACCCAGTTGTTACCCCATTCCAGGTACAGCCGCACGGCTTCTTCCGGGGTCATTTCCCAGTCGATCTCATTGATAATTCCAGGCTGTCGGCGCAGCTGCTCAATGTCTGTCATCATTGGATTTTCTCCTTTTTTCGGTAAAAATGGATCTTCAAATTCCAATCCCGGCATTTTTCCTGCTATACACAAAATGCACGAACCATGCCTTTTAACTCTTTTTTGGGTGAAATCATTGTCAAAGCACCCCCGTCACCAGAACATGGTCTTTTCCGCAGTGTCGTCAAAATTTCATGGCATGTTTCTTGAAATATGTTTACCAAGTATTATTATTTGAAACATTCACGCGTAATGCGCCGGACGAACCGGCGGGAACAGGCTTATTCAAAAGCCAAATCCATTTAAACGGAGGTTGTATGGATACGAAAAAAACCAAGGAAAAAACCCTTCCTGACATCAAAGACATCACCATTTGCGAATCCACCGGCAAAATGATTGAAAAGGCCAGAAAAGACGGGGTTGAACTGTGTTTTGACCGGGCAGCGACCATGAAGGCCTGCCCCATCGGCGCAGACTCGGCATGCTGCAAGCACTGCTCCATGGGCCCCTGCCGGTTAAATGCCAAGGACCCCTACGCAAAAGTGGGGGTTTGCGGAGCAACCATTGACACCATCCAGGCCCGGAACTTCGGGCGCATGATTGCAGCCGGAGCAGCCGCCCATACGGACCACGGCATGGCCATGCTGGATCTGTTCCGGGAAGTGGTCAACGGCAAGATCAAGGAATACACCATAAAGGATCCCATCAAACTCAATGAAGTCGCCGCGTCCATCGGTATTGAAACCGAGGAGCAAACCACCGAGGAAGTGGCCCATGCACTTTATGAACAACTGGAAAGAACCTATACCCAGGTGGAAGGCGAAATCCCCTTTGTCAAACGGGTTCCGCCCAAGACCCTGGAAAGCTGGCGCAAGCTGGGCATCGTGCCCCGGGGCGCCATGCGCGAAATCATGGAAATGATGCACCGCACCCACATAGGCGTGGACCAGCATTATGAAAACATCATGAAACAGGGAAACCGAACGGCTTTGTCCGACGGCTGGGGCGGCTCCATGGTGGCCACGGAAATCTCTGATATCCTGTTCGGCACTCCTGTGCCGGTGGCCGCGGAAGTCAACATGGGGGTGCTCAAGGAAAACCAGGTCAATATCATCGTCCACGGACATGAACCCAACCTGTTTGAGTCCATGATGGCCTCTGTCAACTCCCCGGCCCTTATCCAGGCGGCAAAGGACGCCGGGGCTGAAGGCCTCAATCTGGTGGGCATGTGCTGCTCTGGTGCGGAAATGCTGTCGCGCCACGGCATCCCCCATGCCGGCAACTTCACCTCCACTGAGGCAATCATGGTCACAGGTGCCGTGGACGCCATGGCCGTGGATGTGCAATGCATCCAGCAGGCCCTGTCCAAGGTGGCAGACTGCTACGGCACCTATCTGTTTACCACCAACCCCCGCTGCCACATTGAAGGGGCCGAACATATCGAGTTTCACGAGCACGACCCGTCCTCGTGCACCGATGAAGTGGTCATCAAGGCCATTTCCCGGTTCAAGTCCCGCAAATACCCGGTGCAGATTCCCAATATCCGCAACACCGGTATTCACGGGTTTTCCTATGAGTACATCAATTACATGCTCGGCGGAACCTTCCGTGGCTCTTATACGCCGCTGAATGACAACATTATCAACGGCCGGATCCGTGGTGTGGCCGGAGTTGTGGGATGCACCAACCCCCGGGTCAAGCAGGACTGGGTACACGTAGAACTGGTCAAGGAGCTGATCCGAAACGACGTGCTGGTGCTCCAGACCGGATGTTCCCAAATCGCCCTGGCCAAGGAAGGCCTGTGCTCACCTGAAGCGGCATACCTGGCCGGCCCGGGCCTGAGTGAAGTCTGCGAGGCCGTGGGCATGCCCCCTGTGCTGGGCATGGGCTCCTGTGTGGACAACAGCCGGATCCTGATCGCCGCAAGTGAAATGGTGAAGGTTGGCGGTCTGGGCGAAAGCATTGCCGAACTGCCAGTGGCCGGAGCAGCCCCGGAGTGGATGAGTGAAAAGGCCATTTCCATCGGCCAGTACTTTGTGGCTTCAGGGGTGTACACGGTATTCGGGGTCACTTTCCCGGTCACCCAAAACACCCGGTTCCACGATCTGCTCTTCAATGGCCTGGAAAAACAGGGCCTGGGCAAATGGGGCTTTACACCGGATCCCTATGAAATGGCGCAGAAAATGATCGCCCATATCGACGCCAAGAGAAAGGCCCTGGGCATTCACAAAACCCGGGAGCGCAAACTCGTGGACATGGCTGAGCGCCGGGAACTGGCATAAACCACAAACCGCATGTTTTGTTTGAATCCGCAGGGATTCTGTAGTATCAAATAAGCACATGAAAAACCAAGGGGGGATCGCTCATTGATGAGGTCCCCCCTTGATGTATCATAAAACAAGCAGAACCTTTGAGATGAGTGAATACATCACCCATGACCAATCCGGCCGGTCTGTGGGCATTGTGGAAAAGCAATTTTTCACCTTTGCCCAGCCGCCGGACGAAATGCCCCTTGACAGCGGCGCAAGGCTCGGGCCCGTCACCTTGGCCTATGAGACCTACGGCACCCTGAATCCTGACCGCAGCAACGTGGTGTTGGTCCTCCACGCCCTGACCGGAGACAGCCATGCGGCAGGCTATTATTCGAAAGATGATGACAAGCCGGGCTGGTGGGAAAACATGATCGGCCCTGGCAAGGGAATTGATACGGACCATTATTTCGTGGTCTGCTCCAATGTGCTGGGCGGATGCATGGGTTCAACAGGGCCCTGTTCTGTCAACCCGCAAACCGGCATGCCCTACGGCATGGATTTTCCCTTTGTCACCATCGGTGACATGGTCCGGGCCCAGAAGGCCCTGATGGAGCACCTGGGCATTGAAAGGATTTTATGCCTCATTGGCGGGTCCATGGGCGGCATGCAGGTGCTGCAATGGTGCGTGCAGTATCCGGAAAACGTCTGCGCGGCCATTGCCCTGGCCACCACCATGCGCCACTCCGCCCTGGCCATTGCATTCAACGAGGTGGCCCGCCAGGCCATCGCAGCCGACCCCAACTGGAACCAGGGCGATTATTACGGCAAAAAACAGCCGGATGTGGGACTTTCCGTGGCGCGGATGATCGGGCATATCACTTACCTGTCAGACGAGGCCATGCGCCGGAAATTCGGACGGCGCCTGCAGGACAAGGAGGATTTTTCATACCAGTTTGACGTGGACTTCCAGGTGGAAAGCTATCTACGCCACCAGGGGGCCAAGTTTGTGGAACGCTTTGACGCCAACTCGTTTCTCTATATCACAAAGGCGGCTGATTATTTCGACCTGACCCGCTTTAGAGGGGCGGATTCCCCGGTAACCGTCTTTTCCGCAAGCCGGGCAAAATTCATGGTTGTCTCTTTTACTTCTGACTGGCTCTATCCCACCTACCAGTCCAGGGAAATGGTCCAGGCCATGAAAAAAAGCGGGCGGGACGTGAGTTTTTGTGAAATCGAGGCGGAATGGGGCCATGATGCCTTTCTGCTGCCCAATCAACGACTGACCAATCTGGTCAGAGGGTTTATCGACAGTGTCTATGAAGATACCGGAAAACAAACTGCGCTTTGACCTCCAGGTGATCGCCGCATGGATCACCCCCGGCTCCCGGGTTATCGGCCTTGGCTGCGGCGAGGGCGAACTGCTGGCCTACCTCAAAAACCACAAACAGGTCCGGGAAACCGGCATTGAACTGGTGGAGGAAAAAGTGGTCAGGTGCATTGAGAAGGGACTAAGCGTCATCCAGGGCGATATCAACCAGGAAGTCCATGATTATCCTGCAGGAGCCTTTGACTACGTGATCTTAAGCCAGACCCTGCAGCAGGTCTATGACCCCCTGACACTGATCCGCTCCATGCTGCGCATCGGCAAGCAGGCCATTGTGAGTTTTCCCAATTTCGGTCACTGGCATGTGCGCCTGCAGGGGCTTTTTACCGGCCACGCCCCGGTAACGCCGCAGCTGCCCTATCAATGGTATGACACCCCCAATATCCGGATTCTGTCCATCATGGATTTCCGGGCGTTTGCCAGGGAAATGGGATTTACGATTCAAAAGGAAGTGGCCATTAACACGGACAAGCAGGACAAAAGCGGCCGGATCGTGACGGCCTTTCCCAACCTGCGGGCCACCTATGGTATTTTTCTCATCAGCAGGAAAAAAGACCGGTTATGAGAACCCACCACCTGATTTTGGGAAAAACCACGGATTTTCTCACGGGCCAAAGCCTTGTTGATACCCATGATGAAAGACGGCGGCAGCAGCTTGCCCGGTTTCTGGTCGAAGAAAAAGGCTATGCCAAAAACGAAATACAGGCCCGGCAGCAGATGCAACTGGAACTCGACAAAAAGAGCGGGCAGGTGTTTGTGGATTTTGTCGTGCATGCCGGTGACAACCCCCTGATGCTGATTTTATACCGGCCCGGCTCTATTGTGTCGCGCAGACGCACGGCCGTGGCTGCAGCCCGCATTTTTTATGACAAAGCCATTGCCCGGGCAGTGGTGACCAACGCAGAGGATGCCGAGATCATTGACACGGCCACGGGGCGGGTAACCGGCACCGGCCTGGAAGCCATTGTTTCCAGAAGTGATGCGGTCCGGGTGCTGGAAAGTCAAGAGCCATTGGTGCTCTCGGCGCAGCGCCGGCAAAAAGAAAAACAGATCCTTTTTGCCATGGAAGTGCTCACCCAAAGGGAGTGCGACGAATATACCTGTCAAAACATATAAGTGGATAAAATGAGTGAAACCGCCCAACCCACCCATGTCATGGCGACCTATGCCGAATATGCAGAAGACCGGCGCAAGGAGCGCAGCCAGGCTTTGATCACCGAAGAACCCCTGTCCATACGCGTGGCCGGCAGCCCCTACTCGGTTGTCATGCGCACACCCGGAGATGAAAACGCCCATGTGGCCGGATTCTGCCTTGCCGAGGGGCTTGTGGATCACCCGGAGGACATTGTCACCATCAGCTTTTGCACAGAGGACCAGACCAACGTGGCCACCCTGACCCTCACAGAAGAGCGGCGCATTCAGGCGGCCGGGCTGCTGGAGCGCAAAGGCTTTGTCAGCCAGACCAGCTGCGGCATCTGCGGCAAGGAAGTCATAGAAGACATTGCCCGGGTTCTTGTCCCGGTCAAGGCGGCCACTGTTTTTCCTGTCAGCCGTATTATGGCCGGCGTGGAGCAACTGCCCGACTATCAGCCCCTGTATCGCAAGAGCCGCAGCTCCCATGCGGCCGTCATTTTCAGCCACTCCATGGAACCCATGGCTGCTGCCGAAGACGTGGGAAGACACAATGCCCTTGACAAGGCCATAGGCAAAGTGTTTATGCTAAACCAGATTCAAAACGCATGTCTGGCCATCATGTCTTCCAGGCTCAGCTACGAACTGGTGCAAAAGGCGGGACGCGCCGGCCTTGAAATGCTTGTGGGCATATCCCGGCCCACGGCCCTGGCAGTGGAACTGGCCCGGTCGGTGAACATGTCCCTGGCCTGTGCAAAAGACGGAAGATTGATGGTATTTTGCGGGGATCACAGAATCGGGCACGCCGAAAGCCGGAAGATTCAGGCACAAAACCCCAAATAAGGATTTTTATCATGCCCTTTGTCAACGTCCCCGGCCTGAAAGGCAAAGTCTACATTCCGGACCAGGATCCTGATACACCCAAAAAAAATCCCTGTCCGGACTGCTTTTCCTGCCAGATGTGCGCCGACACCCGATGCCACGTTTGTTTACGGCAGAAAGGGCATAAACATGCATGTGCATGCAGCACTCCGGAAACACCGCAATCATCCTGCCACTCCCTTTTGGATCAGCAAGATAAAACTCCTTAGAATCATTGATTTGTCAAAGGATACGCCAATCATGTCAAAGACGCGATTGTTGTTTGTTATCCTGGTTGCTTTGTGTTTTTGCCTCGCATGCCAGGATCCTGAAGAACGGCGCAAGCAGACGCATTATGACCAGGCCCGCAAATGTTATGACAACCAGGATTATGTCTGCGCCCGTGATGCCCTTCAAAAGGTAATCGAGATTGATCCCGAGTTTGCCCCGGCCTATTCCAGTCTCGGGGAAACCTATCTTCGCCTCGGCAATGTGGGAAAGGCATTTTCCATTTTTAAAAAGGCCGGAGAACTGAATCCGGACAACAGCGATATCCAGCTCCGTCTGGCCACCCTTTATCTTCTGCAAAAGGATTTTTCCCGGGCCAAGCAATTGCTGCAGCGCGTGCTGAAGCAGGAGGAAAACAATCTGTCCGCCCTGTTTCTCATGGCCGGTATCAATACCCAGGAACATGATCTGGGAAAAGCCGTGGATATCTACGAACAGATCATCGATATTGATCCTTCAAGGGAGCGGGCCTACACATCCCTGGCCAGCATCGCCATCCAGCGACAGGATCCGCTGCGGGCCATTGAAATTCTCAAAAACGGCATTGACCAAAATCCGGAATCCCTGCCCCTGCGGCTGGGGCTTTATGAAATCCACGCCCGGTCCAACAACATGGACAAGGCCGAAGAGATTATCAAAGAGGCTCTGGCCGTCCGCCCGGATGAACCCAAGCTGTACCTGATCCTGGCCAATCACTTTGCCAGCCGGTCCAGGTGGGAGGATGCCGAAGAAACCTTTCAAAAGGCCATTGCCGCCAATCCGGCCAATATCCGCTCCTACCTGGCAGCCGCCTCATTTTATACAAAGCAGGACCGCCGGGAAAAGGCATTGGCCCTGTACCAAAAGGCCCTGTCTTTGCAGCCGGAAAACATCGGACTGATGCTGGCTTTATCGGATTTCTACATCAGCTGCAACCAACTGGAAAAGGCCAGGCACCATATTAACAGGGCCCTGGAAAAAAAGCCGGATTATCTGCCAGCCCACCTGCTCAAGGGCCGCGTGCTCATGGCCGAACGGCAGTACAATGACGCCATTGCCCTGTATGCAGATCTGCGGGAAAATTTTGCCGAACCCGATAAAGTCAACTATCTCCAGGCCATGGCCCATCTGCAGGCCGACGAGGTAAACGCCGCCAAGACAAGCCTGGCCAAAATCGGACCCAAAAGCCCGGAATACCCGTCCGCCCGGCTGATGATGGCACGGATCTACTACTCGGAACGCAACCTGGCCCAGGCCATGGAAGCCTGTAAGCAGGCCCTTGCGGTATCTCCGCAGAATTTGCAGGCCCTGGCCATGCTCGGCGACATCCATGCCAGCAAGCAGGATTACAAAACCGCAGAGGCTTTGTTCAAACGCATGATTACCATTGCCCCGGCCAATCCGGCCGGCTATTATAACCTGGGCCTCATCTACCGACTGCACAAGGACTATCAAAAAGCCGGTTCCGCATTTGAAGCCGCAGTGGCCCGGGACCCGAAACACTTGCAGGCATTTGTCAATCTTGTGGAGATGCTCATTGCCCAGGACAAACTGGACCAGGCCATTGCACGCTGTGATCACCGCATTGAAAAATTTTCCGGAAAACCCCAAAGCCTGGCCCCGGTCCTTTATTTAAAAGGCCGGCTCATGCTGCTGCAAAACCGGCCCGCAAGGGCCGAATCCCTGTTCAAACAGGCCATTCTGCAGGATGACAATCATCTGCCGGCCTACTATTCTTTGGCTGAACTCTACATCCAGGCCGGAGAAGGCAGCCGGGCCATTGCAAATTTCAAAAAAGCCGCCGGTGAAAATCCTGACCAGGTAATGCTGCCCATGATGCTTGGCATTCTGCATTATATGCGTCAGGAAGATGAAAAAGCCATGGCCGGCTACAGGCGCGCCCTGGAGATCAACCCGGATTTTGCTCCGGCTGCCAATAACCTGGCCTACCTGCTGGCAGAAAGGCAGGAGGATTTAAGCCATGCCCTGGACCTGGCCAAACGGGCCAGGGCAAGTATGCCCGATGATCCCAGGGTGGCAGACACCCTCGGCTGGGTTTACTATAAGATGGGCCTTTATGATGCAGCCGTGCGGGAATTTTCCGCAAGCCTGGAAAAGCTGCCGGCCAATCCCACAATCCTTTATCACCTGGCCATGACATATCACAAAAAGGGCGACTTTAGACGGGCGCAATCCACCCTGGAAAAAGCCCTGAGGTTTGAGGAGCACTTCGAGGAAGCCGAGGAGGCGCGCAGACTGCTGGCCAATCTGAAAAAACAAAAACCGGATACCGGGGTCCAATGAAGCACCTGCCGTTTAAAATTATCATCCTGTGCATTCTGCTGCCGCCGCTTTTGTACATGGCCACGGTATCCGCACTGGAACGCTATTTTACCGGCTATTACGAAAAAGCTGTCAGCAATGTCTATCTCTCTGAGATGAATGCCGTGCTGGCCGGCTCCCTGCATCTGTCTGATGCGATCAATGATTCGGTTTCATCGTACATTGACAGCAACCGCCTGATTCGCATGGGCGTCAAGGTCGATGTCACGGTGGCCACAAACCGCGGAACAATTCTGTATCCACCTGTTTTTGAGGATGAAATAGACGAATCCATGGGCTCAGATTCCACGAAGATCGCGCAGCAGAATTTTCAAATGCTGGACAAGGGACTGTCCCTGGAGGTGGAAGCCACCATTGAGCCGCTTTCCATTTTTTCCGGGGCCGTGCTCATGATTTATATTCTGCTGTTTGGCGGCGGCCTGTACGTGAATTACCGGATGGCCGTGGCCAGAATCCGGCGGGAAGACCGGGAAAAAACCGATGAACTCGAACGCCTGCACAACCTGGAAACCGAGTATGCCCGGCAGGTGGATAAGCTCGACTCCGAACGCCGAAACCTGATGAACGAATACACGGAACTGAAACAATCCCTGGATGCCCAGCGCCGGGAGGCCGAGCAAAATGAAGAAGACATGTTCGAGGAAATCGAGGATCTGGAAAAACGGCTTTCCCAAAACCTTTCAGAGCAGCAGCAGCAGCAGGATGAAATCTCGCGGCTACAGCAGCAGCTCACAGAACTGGAAAAACTCCGGGAAAACGTGGACCGTCAGAAGGAAAAGGAAGCCGAGCGGCTGGGCAAACGCTTTAAAGCACTTTACAAGCAGGTGGAAATGTATGACCGCGCTTTGCGCGGCATGACTGAACTCACTGAGGACATGGCCCTGAAGGCCGAAGAGGTCATCCACCAGTTAAATGATGATGCCTCCATGGTGACGGTCAAGCGCAAGGTGTTTAACAAAAAGGGCAAGGCCACGGTTTTTGAGGTGGTTTTTTCCTACAATGGCCGGCTTTATTTCAGCAAGACAGATGCCAACCAGATCCACATCATGGCAGTTGGCACAAAAAACACACAAAACCGGGACCTGGCCTACGTAGACCGCATGGCGTCGTAAAAAATCCCGCCCTGACGCTCCCCTACCCCTTTTCCTTGTAACCGCAGCCTTTTTGCGCGCACTTGATGACCAGGCCTTCCTTTTTGGTCTCCTTTTCAACAAGATAAGGCGCACCGCATTCCGGGCACTGGCGATCCACCGGCTTGTCCCACAGTGCAAAGGTACAGTCCGGATACCGGCTGCAGCCGTAAAATATTTTGCCCCTCCGGGATTTGCGCTCCATGATCTCACCGGTACAGCCCTCCTCCGGACATGCCACGCCGGTGGAGGTTGCCGGGCCGCCGGAGTGGAGCGACCGGGTATGCTTGCATTCCGGATAGCCGCTGCAGGCAAGAAACTCCCCGTACCGGCCCTGCTTGACCACCATGGGCCGGCTGCACTTTTCACAAACCTCGCCGTCGCTTTCGATTTCCGCAGGCTCTACCGCCTCGATGGCGCCTTTTTCCGTGCGCGTGTAATTGCGCGACCAGGTGCAGTCCGGATATCCCTCGCAGGCCAGAAACGGGCCGTTTTTGCCCACCTTGATGCGCGCTTCCTTGCCGCATTCCGGGCACTTAAACCCCGTGGGCAGCCCCAGGCCCTTAACGCTGAGCATGTTTTCGGCAGCCGAAAGCAACCGCTGCTCAAACAGCTCGTAGAACTGCCGCAAAAGCTCCCGGGCTTCCTGCTCGTCGGATTCCACCTTGTCCAGGTCGTTTTCCAGCTTGGCCGTGAAGTCCACGTTCAGGATATCCGGAAAGTTTTCCACCAGCAGGTCCGTGATGATAAAGCCCAGTTCGGTGGGATGAAAATAGCCCTTTAGCAGCTCCACGTATCCCTTTTCCCGAATGGTGCTTAAAATTGCGGCATAAGTGCTGGGCCGGCCGATGCCGTTTTCCTCAAGCTCCTTGACCAGGGTGGCCTCGGAAAACCGGGGCGGCGGTGCGGTAAAATGCTGTTTGGGCTCAAGCTTCTGCAGGGCCAGGATTTCTTTTTCCGCCATCTCGGGCAGCTGGCCTTTTTCCTTGTTGCTTTGGGCGGCCTCGGTATCATCTGCGGACTGGTAAAGGGCCAGAAAACCGGGAAACTTCACTGTGGAGCCCGAAGCGGTGAACTGGTAGCCGGCTGCGGCAATGGCAATGCTTTTCTGATCAATCAAGGCTTCGGCCATCTGGGAGGCCACAAACCGCTGCCAGATCAACTGGTACAGGGCCAGCTGATCCTTGGACAAAAACTTTGAGATCTTTTCCGGAGTATTGAGCACGGATGTGGGCCGGATGGCCTCATGGGCATCCTGGGTGCGGTTCTTGTTGGCAAAAAAACGCGGCTTGGACAGGGCATAACCCTTGCCGTGACGCTGTAAAATCAAATCCCTTGCCTCGCCTGCGGCTTCCGCCGATATCCGGGTGGAATCGGTTCTCATATAAGTGATCAGGCCGACTGTCTCGCCGCCCAGGTCCACGCCCTCATAGAGCTGCTGGGCCACTGTCATGGCTTTTTTGGCCGAGAAGCGCAGCTTTCGGATGGCCTCCTGCTGGAGCTTGCTGGTGGTAAACGGCGGATACGGCCGGCGGCGGACGGTCTTTTTGGTGATCTTGTCCACCACGAAATCTGCATCTGCCAGTGCATCCCGGAACTGCATGGCAGTGGTTTCATCCGGGATGGAAATCTTTTTGCCCTTGTGTTTGGCCAGTTTGGCTTCAAACTCCGGAGGACTGCCGGCTTTCAGGCGGGCGGTGATCGACCAGTATTCCTCGGGCTCAAAGGCCTGGATGGCACGCTCCCGCTCGCATATCATGCGAACGGCCACGGACTGGACCCGGCCTGCGCTTAAGCCGTATTTGACCTTTTTCCACAAAATCGGCGAAATCTGATATCCCACCAGCCGATCCAGAATCCGGCGGGTCTGCTGGGCCTTGTAGCGGTTCTCATTTAAGGCCTCGGGCCTGGAAAGCGCCTGTTTTACCGCGTTTTGGGTCAGCTCGTGGAACAATACCCGGTGAAACTGCCGCCCCTTTTTCTTGAGCACTTCGGCTGCGTGCCAGGCAATGGCCTCACCCTCCCGGTCCGGGTCAGGGGCCAGATAGATGTCGGTGGCATCTCCGGCCGCGGTTTTCAGGGCCTTGATCACCTTCTGTTTGCCGGGTATGGTTACGTATTTGGGGTTAAAGCCCTGCTCCACGTCAATGCCCAGTTCCTTGGCAGGCAGGTCCTTGATGTGGCCCACAGTGGAGGCCACGTTATACTGATCACCAAGATATTTCTTTATGGTTTTGACCTTGGTCGGGGATTCAACAATCACCAGCGGTTTGCTCACGTTTCAACTCCACGGATACAATAATATTTTCCGGGCATCTGTGTTACCATGCCCTTTAATTCAAGGTTTAACAGCACAGAGAGCAATGCGCCGGCATCCATGGACAGCTCCCTGGCCAGTTCATCAATATGGGCCGGATACGGATCGAGCGCATGGTATACCCGGGCTTGCTCGGCTGTCAAGTCCGGGGCCTGGATTTGGTTCTCCGGATGGCGGAAGTTCGCACCCTCGCTGTTTTTGACCGACAGCAGCAGCGGGGCGATTTCCTCGATCACGTCCTGGGCCCGCTCCACGAGCTTAGCTCCCTGTTTGAGCAGGTTATGTGCCCCGGAACTCTTATAGGAATTGATATTTCCCGGTACTGCAAACACTTCCCTGTTCTGCTCTGCAGCCAGCCTCGCAGTAATCAGCGATCCGCTCTTTTTGGCCGCCTCCACCACCACCGTGCCCAGGCACATGCCGGAAATGATCCGGTTGCGGGCCGGGAAGTTGTAACTGTTTGGCGGATCGTCCACAGGCCGTTCAGATACAATAGTGCCTTGCCTGGAAATGTCAAAATAGAGTTTCCGGTTTTCCGGCGGGTAAATAACGGAAAGGCCGCTTCCGAGCACTGCAACGGTGCTTCCCCCGGCACCCAGGGCGCCCTGATGGGCGGCCGTATCAATGCCCCGGGCCATCCCGCTGACAATAGTCAGCCCCATGTCCGCCAGATCAGCGCTCAGCCGGCGGGCCATGGAAAAACCATAGCGGGTTGGATTGCGCGTGCCCACAACGGCAATAGCGGGTTCCGGATCCAGGGGGCGGCCGAATGCGTATAAATAGGGCGGCGGATCGCTGATCCGGGCAAGACGCCAGGGATACCGAGCGTGATCGGCTGCAATAATTTCGTATCCGCGCTTTTGGCAGCGGGCAATCTCCTGCTGCGCCTGCTGCCGGTTGCCGCCCTGCAGCACCGCCCGGGCACTTTTTGCGCCCATTCCCTCTACCTGCAGCAGCCGGGATTCGTCTGCGCAAAAAACGTTTTCCGGGGATCCAAAGTGCTCAACCAGACGTTTACAGGTCAGTGGTCCGACGCCCGGCGCCTGCCGCAACGCGATCCATGCACAAACACGATCCTGATTGCCCCCGCCTTCCATACGTATCCAGATATCTTTTCCGACGCTGCCCGGGCGGCTAAGCCGCCTCCGATGACGCCGTCCTTTGGGCCGATGCAGCGCCGCCCTGCATAAACAGCAGCATCGGGCTGGCCACAAAAACAGAAGAATACGTGCCGATCAACACCCCGATGATCATGGCCAGGGCAAAGTCGTGGATAATGTCTCCGCCCAGAAAAAACAGGCAGAGCAAAACCATCAGGGTGGTGGAGGAAGTCAGGATGGTCCGGCTCAGGGTCTCATTGATGCTGCGGTTGATGTTGTCCTCCAGGCTGCTACGGTTGTAGCGCCGGAAATTTTCACGGATCCGGTCAAACACAATGATGGTGTCATTGAGCGAATATCCGATAATCGTCAACAGGGCGGCCACGATGGGCAGGGAAAACTCCTTGCCCAGCAGGGTAAAAACCCCCACAGTGATGGTCACGTCGTGAATCAGGGCCACGGTGGCACCCATGGCAAAGCGCAGGTGAAGCTGGTAAAACAAAACCAGGCTGACAATCAGGGCCACAAGGATCAGAAACGGAATGCTGACGTTAAAAAGGGAAAACACATACACCGCCCCGATAAGGGCCCCGGCCGTGGCTGCGCTGAGCATCCACTTCATCTCAAAGCGGCCGGAAATGTAAATGGTAATAAACAACAGCGCATAAAAAAGGGCAAACAGGGCCTTTTCCCGCAGGGTTTCACCCACCTGGGGGCCCACCATTTCCACCCGGCGGATTTCAGGATTCGCATTGGTGGATGCGGAAAGAGCACTGCTTATATGTTCCGAAAAATCGTCCCCAGTAGACAAAGGATCATTGGTCCGGATCAAAAATTCATTATGTTCGGCAGGACCAAAGCGCTGCACGGCAGAGCCGCCAAGATCAATTTGCTCCAACCCGGTTTTGACATCAGCGACCTCCACGCTCTGGTCAAACTGCACCTGAACAATGGTGCCGCCCACAAAATCAATGCCAAAATTGGGCCCGGCATTGATCACCAGGGTGAGCAGACTTGCAACCAGCAGCAGCGCCGATACACCGTATCCCAGGTATCGCCGGCCGATAAAATCGAAATTGATCCCGGGTTTAATGATTTCCATACAAAGATCCTTATATGCTGAGAGTTTTCATGTGCCGAACGCTGTAGAAATAGTCAAATATCAGCCGGCAGGCAAACAGGGCCGTAAACAGGCTGGCCAGCACACCCAGGCTCAGGGTCACGGCAAAGCCCCTGACCGGTCCGGTACCGAACTGATAGAGCACCAGGGCTGCAATCAGGGTGGTGACATTGGCATCCAGCACGGCCACCGCCGCCCGGTCAAAACCGGCTGCCACAGCTGATGCCGGGGTTTTGCCCAGCCGCTGTTCCTCCCGGATGCGCTCGAAAATAATCACGTTGGCATCCACGGCCATGCCGATGGTCAGGATAATGCCGGCAATTCCCGGCAGGGTCAATGTGGCGCCAAAGGCCGCAAGCCCGGCTGCAATGAGCAGGATATTGACCACCAGGGCCGTGTTGGCGATCAGGCCGGCCAACTGGTAATAAACCGCCATGAAAAGCAGCACCAGAACACCGCCAACAGCCATTGAAATCAGGCCCATGCGGATGGAATCATGGCCCAAAGACGGGCCCACGGTGCGCTCCTCGATGATTTCCACGGGTGCGGGAAGGGCACCGGCGCGCAGGACAATGGCCAGATCATGGGCTTCCTGCATGGAGAAATTGCCTGTGATCCGGGCGGTTCCGCCGCCGATTTTCTCCTGGATCACCGGGGCGGAATACACATTGTTGTCCAGGACAATGGCCAGCTGCTTTTTGACATTTTCAGCCGTGATCCGCTCAAAAATCCGCGCCCCCCTGCGGTCAAAATCAATTGTCACGTAAGGCTCGTTATACTGGGAATCAATCTTTACCCGGGCATCCTCCAGGTATGCCCCGGTCAGCAGGGTGTCTTTTTTCACCAGGTAGGGCCGGCGGCCTTCCTGGGCCGTATCGCCGCTCTGGTAAAGAATTTCACTGCCCGGCGGCACCTGCCCCTCCAGGGCCCGCTGCAGGGAGTTGTCCTCGTCAAGGAGCTTGAATTCCAGTTGGGCTGTCCTGCCGATCAGCTCCTTTGCCCTGTCCGTATCCGTGACCCCGGGCAGCTGGATTAAAATCCGGCGTTCACCCTGCACCCGGATATCGGGTTCGCTGACGCCGAACTGATCGATGCGGTTGCGTATGGTCTCAAGGGCCTGCTCAACGGCTTGGTCCCGGATCTCCCTGGCCCGCTCACCGATGATGGCGATTTCCACGTTCACATCGTTTTGGGTGCGGGAAGTGGAACGAACAGCGACCTCTTCGAATTCATTTTCAATGAGTTCCTCGACTTTTTCCACATCATCGGCATCCATGAGCCCGATGACAAGCCCGTTGTCCCCGGAAGCCTCCATACGGCTGTGCCGGATGCGCTCCTCGCGCAACAGGGAGCGCAACTCTCCCTGAATCCGGTCCAGGGTGCCGTCCACGGCCTTCTGGGTTTCCACTTCCAGGGCCAGGTGCATGCCGCCCTGCAGGTCCAGTCCCAGGTTAATCTGCTTGTCGGGCCAGACACCGGGCTTAAATGTGGGCACCACATACACCACTGCAGCCAGAAGAACGCCGAGCACCACCAACACGCGCCACGTATAGCCTTTCAATACCAATACCCTTTCGTTTCTGCGTCCATCCCTTTTATTTTTCTGTCCCGGATTATTCGGACTGGGCGGACTGGCTCAAAGCAGCAATACTGCCCCGGGTCACCTTGACGCGAACCTTTTCGGAAATTTCAACGGTTGCCGTTGACTCGTCCAGGGAAGTGATGGTGCCGTGGATGCCGCCGCTGGTAATGACCCGGTCTCCCTTTTTCAGGTTGTTGATCATTTCCTGGTGGGCCTTGGCCTTTTTCTGCTGGGGCCGGATAAGCAGGAAATAAAAAATCACAAACATCAGGATGATAGGCAAAAATGCAGCCAACCCACCTCCCTGGGCAGCACCCTCGCCTGTCTGGCCCATGGCATAAGCTAGTTCAATCAACGTTAAACCTCCTTTTTCAAATGTTTTCTATCTATGGTATGGCTTTTTTTCAATCAATGATGGACTGGATTTATTCGCACTCAATCCTGCTATCGCCGGGCAGCATGTTGTTGTCGGTCTCAATGGAGACGGTGATTTTCCGGCGCATCTCCAGATCCAGGATTTCCCGCTTTTTTCGGTTGAGCAGATAAGTGGCCACCTCTGAAGGCAGATATCCCTTGACCGTGGTAACCCCGCTTTTAATTGTTTCCAGGCGCAGGCGCCGTAAAAATCCCAGTGCCAGGGATTCCACCGACTGTATCACGCCCTTGCCCTGGCAATACCGGCAGGTTTCAAAATTCAGCGACCGGATCGACGGGCGGATACGCTGGCGCGACATTTCCAGAAGGCCGAATGCCGATATCCGGCCCACCTTGGTGCGCGCCTTGTCCGGCTTGAGTTCGTTTTTCAGAGTCTGCTCCACCCGGGCTTTGTGCTTGCGGTCCCGCATATCAATAAAATCGATGACAATCAAGCCCCCGAAGTCCCGCAGGCGCAACTGACGGGCCACCTCCTCGGCGGCCTCCAGGTTGGTCTGCAGGGCCGTGGCCTCAATTGAGGCCTTCTGGGTGGCCTTGCCGGAGTTGACATCAATGGAAACCAGGGCCTCGGTCTGTTCAATCACAATGGAGCCGCCGGATTTGAGCTTGACCCGGTTATCGAAAATCGAAGCGATCTGCTCTTCGAGCTGGTGCTTTGTAAATATGGGCTTGTCAGCCGAATAACGCTTGACGATTTTCTTGTGCTGGGGCGAGACAATCTGGATAAACTCCCGAACCTGCTGATAAACCGTGTCATCATCAATGAGGATTTCCTTGACATCGGTGGTAAACGAATCCCGGATGGCCCGGACGGCAACGGTCTGCTCCTTGTAGAGAAGCATCGGGGCCTTTTCCTCAACGGCCTTTTGCTGAATGTTTTTCCACAGCCGCATGAGATAGCGCACATCCTTGGAAATAATGGTCTTGTTGCTGCCCTGGCCGGCCGTGCGCACAATAAGGCCGTAATCCTCCGGCAAATCCAGGTTCTGGGTGATTTCCTTTAACCGCTTGCGCTCCTTCTCATCGGTAATCTTGCGCGAGACCCCGCGGTTTTTTGTGCCGGGCATCAGCACGGTGTTTCGGCCCGGAAGGGATATATAGGTGGTGAGCATGGCCCCTTTTTCCATGATGGGATCATTGGTCACCTGAACGATGAGTTCCTGGCCACGCTTGACGACGTTTTTCAGGGACTGATTGCCGGAGGGATCGTCGTGGAAATAATCCGGATGAATTTCCTGCTTTTGCAGAAAACCGTTTTTTTCCGCCCCGTAATCCACAAAGACCGCCTGCAGGCTCGGCTCCACCCTTGAGACCACCGCCTTGTAAATATTTCCCTGGGTAATTTCCCGGGCGCTGGTTTCAATGTGAAACTCTTCCAGCCGATTGTCCGTAACCGTGGCGATGCGGCATTCCTCCGGGTCCACGGCATTGATGAGAATCTTGCTTGTCATATGCGGCTTTTTCCAGAATACTTCTTTGATTTTTTGCATCCAATGCGTCTGCATCAGGCCGATGGTGATGTGAGGTGCATGTGAATGTTTTTAAATTGTTCCAGATTTCCGGTTTTTCGTCGGCAACTTGTCCACAATGGCCGATTCAGGAGATAAATAGGAAATTGGCGCAGACAAGTCAAACGATTTCTGGCATTTTGATGCCTCAGGCTTGATATTTCATTTATCCTGTGGCATGAAAGTGGGAATTATCAACAATCACAAAAAAAAGGGCAGCAAGCGAAAATGGATCAACGATACGACCCGCAAACCATTGAACCCAAATGGCAGCAGGTCTGGGAAAAGACCCGGGCCTTTTGCGCGGATGCCGACGCCTCCCGGGAAAAATATTATCTGCTGGAAATGTTTCCCTATCCCTCGGGACGCATTCATATCGGACACGTTCGCAACTATACCATCGGCGACGTGGTGGCGCGGTACAAGCGGATGTGCGGCTATAATGTACTGCATCCCATGGGATGGGATGCATTCGGGATGCCCGCGGAAAACGCGGCCATTGCCAATAAAACCCACCCGGCCCAATGGACCTGGGACAATATCGCAGCCATGCGAAAACAATTAAAACGCCTGGGCTTAAGCTACGACTGGGAAAGGGAACTGGCCACCTGCGATCCGAAATATTACAAATGGGAGCAGTGGCTGTTTATCCGTATGTATGAAAAAGGCATGGTGTACCGCAAAGAATCGCTTGTCAACTGGTGCGAGACCTGCAGCACCGTGCTGGCCAATGAACAGGTGGAAAACGGCGAGTGCTGGCGATGCGGACGGCCCGTCAAACAGAAGAAACTCTGGGGATGGTTTTTCAAGATCACCGACTATGCCGATGATCTGCTGGAGTACTGCGAAAAACTGCCCGGGTGGCCGGAAAAAGTGCTGACCATGCAGAAAAACTGGATCGGCAAAAGCACGGGCGCGGAAATCCGCTTTCCTGTCAGCGGCACAGATGAGGTCATAGACGTTTTTACCACCCGGCCCGATACCATCTACGGGGCCACCTACATGGTGCTGGCCCCGGAACACCCGCTGGTCCGAACCCTTTCCCGTGGCACCGGGCAGCAGGAGGCAGTGGACGCGTTTGTCGACCGTATGGCGGCGGAAAGCCGCACCGACCGGATGCTGGAAACAAAGGAAAAAGAAGGCGTGTTTCTGGGCGCATGGTGCACCAACCCGGTCACCGGCACGCAAATCCCGGTTTATACTGCCAATTTCGCCCTGATGGAATACGGCACCGGCGCGGTCATGTCCGTGCCCGCCCATGACCAGCGGGATTACGAATTTGCCAAAAAATATGGCATTGACATCATCGTTGTGATCAAACCGGAGGACCTCTCCGTTGAAGAAACCGCAGCAACGCAGGCCTATACCGGCGACGGGGTCATGGTCAATTCCGGCCCCTTTGACGGCATGCACAACCGTAAAGCCTATGAAGACCTGATTGCCTATTTTGAAAAACATGGCCTGGGCAAGCGCAGCATCACCTACCGCATCCGGGACTGGGGCATTTCCCGTCAGCGATACTGGGGGGCGCCGGTGCCCATGATCCATTGTAACACATGCGGCATCGTGCCGGTAAAAGACGCGGATCTTCCGGTAGTGCTGCCGGAAAACGTTGATCTGCTCGACGGCGGGGGCTCACCGCTTGCCTCTCATGAGGCCTTTGTCAACGTCACCTGTCCGAAATGCGGGGCCGCGGCCAGGCGGGAAACCGATACCATGGATACATTTGTGGAATCATCGTGGTATTTTGAGCGCTACTGCAGCCCGCACTGCGATACGGCCATGTTTGACAAAAAGGAAGTTGCGTACTGGATGCCCGTGGACCAGTACATCGGCGGCGTGGAGCATGCGGTCATGCACCTGCTTTACTCCCGGTATTTTACCCGGGTATTAAAGGACATGGGCCTGGTGGATTTCAAGGAACCCTTCACGCGGCTGCTCACCCAGGGAATGGTGTGCAAGGAAACCCAGCACTGCCCGGAACATGGTTTTTTATATCCCGAGGAAGCCGGGGCGCACGGCGAATCGGTTTTCTGCAAAAAATGCGGCCAACCCGTGGAAGTGGGGCGGGTGGAAAAAATGTCAAAGTCCAAGAAAAACATCATTGACCCCAATGAACTGGTGGCCCGCTACGGTGCCGACACGGTCCGGTTGTTCTGTCTGTTTGCCGCCCCGCCGGAGCGGGATCTGGAATGGAGTGAACAAGGGGTTGAAGGCGGTTTCCGTTTTTTAAACCGCATCTGGCGGCTGGCTTCCGCATGGATGGTCCGATTCAGACAAACCCGGGCTTTCACCAATGCACCCGATGACCTGAATGAAAAGATCCGGCCCCTTTACATCAAAACCCATCAGACCATCAAAAAGGTCACAGACGACATCGAAGCCCGGTTCCATTTTAACACGGCCATCAGTGCAGTCATGGAACTGGTCAATGCCATGTATCAGGCTGAAACCCGGGACATCTCTCCGGAAACCGCAGATGATACAGCTACATCCGTAATGCGCGGAGCCATGGAAACCGCCCTGCTGCTGCTTGCACCGGTGGTTCCCCATTTTACCGAGGAACTCTGGGCTGCCATTGGACATGAACCCGGCAGCCTGGCAAATCAATCCTGGCCCGCCTGGCGGACAGATGCGCTATCCGCAGACACCCGCCTGATCGTTGTGCAGGTAAACGGCAAGCTCAGGGGCAAATTTGAAATCGATGCGGAGGCAGATGACGAGGCCTTAAAGGCCCGGGCCCTGGAGGATGAAAACGTGGTGCGCTTTATCGCCGACAAGCCGGTGAAAAAGGTGATCACGGTCAAACACAAGCTGGTGAATATCGTTGTATAATACCCAAAAGCAACCCCACAAACGCAAATGGCGGCTGTTTTCTGTATTCACGGTTTTCGCCGCCATGGCGATGCTTACGGCCGGCTGCGGGTACCGACTGGCCGGCGGCGGCAGCCTCCCCGGAGATGTCCGGAGGATCGCAGTGGAAACATTTACCAATCGCACCGGTGAAATCGGCATCGAAGCTGTGATCACCAATGACATCCTCTACGAGATCACGCGCACGGACAAGGCCAAAATAAGCGACAAAAACCGGGCAGACGCGGTGCTTACCGGGGTGATCCGCTCTGCGCGCAGCAGCAGCATCTCCCACAGTGCAGCTCATGAAACTTCAGAAGAGCGGGTGACTGTGGTGGTGGATGTCAGGCTTGTCAGCACAAGCGGTGAGACCCTGTGGTCTGCAAGCGGCATCTCAACCTCGGAGGAATACGCGGTGGCCGGCGACAACATGGGCACTGAGCAAAACAAAAAATCCGCTGTGGCCAAGCTCTCCGGCCGGCTGGCACAGCGGATTTATTATCGGATGACCGATGATTTTTAAAAAGGGGCGTTAAAACCCTTATACAGAGCGGTTTGCCCGCCGGTTTAACCTGGAAATTCTGCGGGCGGCGGTTTTTTTGTGAATCACGCCTTTGCGGGCCGCCTTGTCAATGACAGACTGGGCTTTTTGAAGCTCTGCGCTGACATCTCCCTGACCCTTTGCCGCTGTGAGCACGTTTTTGACCGAGGTCTTGACTTGGGTTTTGACCATTCGATTGCGCATGCGGCGCATGGTGTTCTGCTTGATTCGCTTCAGCGCGGATTTGTGATTTGCCAATGCTCCAATCTCCTTGTATCTTTTTTATACGTTGGCTTTTGTTCTTTGGTTGCGATTTGTTTGAAAATAAAATAGCGTAATTTGTTTTTATACCCCCCCAAAAAACTTGTGTCAAGTCAAAACAGGAAGGCAACACCAACCCCCGGCAAAAAACCGGTTCTGCTCTGATCTTATTTTCCCTTTTTCCGTTTCAGCGCTATTAATATACTCAACCTCAGGCGGTTCAGGGCATCCTGGAGCCCCCCGATTTCATCTTTTCGGGTGACCGGGATTTCACTCTCCAATTCGTTTCCTTTGGCTATGTTTCTGGCCACAACCGTCATTTTTCGCAATGGTGCCATGGCTTTGGTAACATAAAGAAATGTAAACAATAAGGATACAACAAGAATAAGGATCATGATCAAGCCCATTGTTTTCACCAGCTGCTTTTGCGCGGCACTGATTGAACTGAGTTCAACCCCGACACGAAACCCGCCCCAATGCTTTCCCTTGACAGTGATGGGGGACGAAACATCCCATGCGACTTCCCCGGTGTCACGATGATATATCTGCTGAAATCCCTCTTCTTTATTTTCAGCAGCCTTAATTCCAACCGGGTCGTTGAATATCCTCTTGGTTCGGTTCCGGACCCGATCCTTTTCCGGATCACCGGTGATGGGCTGCTGATAACTGGAATTGTGGGTTGGAACATATCCATTGCGATCCGCTGCAACCGCGTAAATCAGATTGTCATCCTTAAGGAACTTGTCCTGTATGGAAAGAATGGCCCGGTCCAGGTATGAATCATAGGAAGTATGATATTTAGGCGGATCAAAATTGCCTAATATTTCGTAATCCGAGTCAAATGCCTTGTTAACGGAAAAAACGCCATTATCGATTGCTTCCTCTATGATTGTGCCGATTGTTTCCGCACCCAGAACAGACTGAATTTTGGCACGGTATAAAAGCTCATCCTCAAGCCTGCTGGTTTGCTGGCTTACCAAAAAATAGGTGCCCGCCGAAAACACAATGATAATAATCGCACTGATGATCAAAGAAATTTTTACACTCATTTTTCCGGTAATAAATGAAAGCATGATTTGATCCCCTGTTTTTGGTTACAACATCTGGCTCCACCAGTATGAAAAAATATCACAAAAGAATAACCTGTTTGTTTTCTAAAGATGATGGCACCGTAAAAAGTCTGATTTCAGATGGTGCCATCAAAGATAAATCCATAACCCGTGGGTATTGACGGGCATTGCCGCTATTTCTCATAGCCCACACGAATCGCACCCCAGTGTTTGCCCCGGATATAAATCGGGACAGACAAATCTGCAGTCGTGTTACCCGTATCCCGTTTGTATTCCTGAAGCAAATACGAATCGGTATTGCGTGCTGCGGCCAGTCCTGTGCGGTCGTTGAAAATACGCTTTGTCCGATTATGTTTCAGGTTGTAATCCGGATCATCTGTCAGTGCCTTGGAATATTTCGAGTTATGGGTAGGCACATAACCATTACGATCCGCAGCCACAACATACAAAAACCAGGACTGCTGTCCGAGATACTTATCCAGAATAATACGCAAGACCTTATCCGTATGACGATCGTATTGAGTATGATATTTTGGCGGATCCGTGTCCGGAATAGGAATATAAAAAGTATCAAACAAACCAGCGAATGATACCACATTTGATTCCACGAGCTTTTCCATCTCCTGGATAACTTCATCCCGGCAACTCAGGGCGGCTTGTTTAGCGATCCGGTCTCTTCCTGTCAGGTTATCGTCCTGGGCCAGGGCCGGGATGAAGCCTGAAAAAAATATGAATATCGCGATGCCTGAAAACAAAAAAATGTTTTTCCGCAATGTTCTTCTCCTTATGTAACGCTGTGGCGCGTTGATTGACAATTTTTCTCAAAAGCAATGAAAATGAATTGTGCTTTGCTTGGTGAATAAAGCTTCCAGGCAGTTAAAACCCCTTCATTTTGTTATTCATCTTATTTTTGAAAGCACTTGTTTCCTTATTGCCCGGAATCATTTCAGCCACGCGCTCAATAAAATCCCACGCACCTGTTGTTGGAATTCCATTTAAGGAAAAACCCATCTCACTTGCGGCATCTTCAATCAGCGTCTCTCCGAGAGGCCCCAGCAAATCGACCAAATCTGATTTGACATCGTTAATAAAAGCCGGATTCAAATAAGATATATTCGGCTCCACTTTTTCAACCAGGCGAAGATTATAAAGTCTCGAAAACGTCTGCTTGAAATCCGCAGGGGTCATCTCCGCGTCAGTCATTACCTGGCGTAATGTTTTTCGCTCATCCAATGCCGCAAGAAGCCTGAGCATGTCTCTGTCAAGAGTAATCTCATTGCTTGTATCCGCTCTGGTTCTCCTAAAATGAAAATCAAGCAAATTGGCCATTGCCTCCCCCCCTTCTGATGACGGAAAAATTATTTTCCACATGGCTGTTTACCGCAGCCACCACCCGCCAATGACACGCTGCACAAAACAATGCCTTTGCCGGCAATGAATAAAATTCTTCACCACCGACGTATCCGGGATTTTCTGCCCGAAAGGCATTTATTCACGCTCGGCAGATGGTTAAAACTTCCCAGGATCCACCTTTCATAAAGGCGAAAAAGCAAAAAAGGCTTTGATATTTCTAAGGTTACAAAAAAATAACACTGTCATGGCACATGAAATCGAACTTGAGAAATGCAAGCGGGTAAAATTCATCACAGGCAAAAAATTGCGTTTTTGATGACAACAAGTGAAGAGAGAAAAATTGAGACAGCCCGGGATATTACTCAAAATGACAAGAACTTTTTCTAAAGAAAGCCAGTCTATTCCACCCCAATTCATGTCGGAAATTATACTATTATTGCGGCTTGTTATAAATATAGTCCACCTGGACTCCGGATGCAGCAACAAGGAAACGGCTGAATTTCCGATGCCAATAATTCGGCTCTGCAAAGTTAATTTTCTGAATTCTTTTCAATAAGATGGATATTTAGTGCCCGAACGAAAACCAGGATTTTTCGTCAAGGTCAAGGACGGCGAAAATTTTAACCGCAGGAATACTCGACGTATTTTGAGGATTAAAATTTGAGCCGGACGCAGAGATTGGCGGAAAAGACGGTTTTCGTTCAGGCACTATTTATATGAATGTAAAAAACATGTCAAGAAAAATAAAACCAAATATCAGATCTTCATACAGCTATCATTATGCTCACATATTTTTATTTAAATAAACAGTGTTTTTTTATTTGCTGAATTTTTTAATATTACTCAAAAAAGGCATATTTTGCAGCAGTTAACGCTGAAACCGATAAAAAAGCCTGCCTTTCAGGCAACTACGAAAGCCCGCATAATCAAAGCATTGGCTTTTATCATTTGATCTTGCCGTACGGGTATTGTAAAAGTCCTGCATTATGGATGAAAAACAAAAAGTAACCCGGGCTGCCGGCGTAATCGGCCTGGCCACCCTGCTGAGCCGGATTCTGGGCTTTATCCGGGATATGATCATTGCCTGGTTTTTCGGGGCCGGCAGGCTTTCAGACGCCTTTTTCGTGGCCTTCCGGATTCCCAACCTGCTACGGCGCCTGTTCGCCGAAGGCACCCTGAGCATGGCCTTTGTGCCGGTCTTTACCCGATACCTGACCGGCTCCGGCCGTGCCGAAGCATTTGCGCTTGCCAGATCGGCCATGCGCCTGCTGGCGGCGATCCTTGTGGTTGTAACCATTGCGGGTATCCTCGCGGCTCCCTGGATCGTCAAGGGGGTGGCTCCAGGTTTTTCCGGCGACAAATTCGAGCTGACAGTCACCCTCACCCGGATCATGTTTCCTTACATTGTCTGCATCTGCCTTGTGGCCTTGTGCATGGGAATTTTAAACGCGCTTGGCCATTTTGCGGCCCCGGCCCTGGCACCCGTTTTTTTAAATCTTTCCATGATCGGCGCAGTACTGTTTATCGCGCCCCTCATGCAGGAACCTGTCATGGGACTCGCCATCGGCGTGTTAATCGGCGGTGGCCTCCAACTGGCACTCCAACTCCCGTTTCTGCTGCAAAAAGGAATCCGGGTCTGGCAAAAAGCCCCGCTTCTCCATCCGGGTCTGGCCCAGGTCGCCAGGCTTATGGGACCGGCTGTTTTCGGCGCCGCGGTTTACCAGGTCAACATTCTCGTCGGCACCCTGCTGGCCTCCCTGCTGGCCGAAGGCAGTGTCTCCTACCTGTACTATGCCGACAGGGTGGTGCAGTTTCCCCTGGGCATATTCGCCATTTCCATGTCTGTCGCCCTGCTGCCGAGTCTTTCGCGCCAAGCGGCAGCAGAAGACTTCACCGCCCTGGCCGACACCTTTGCCTATGCCATGAACATGGTTTTTTTTATTACCATTCCGGCCATGGTGGGCCTGATTGTTCTGCGCGAACCCATTGTCGGGCTGCTTTTTCACCGGGGGGCATTTGAGATTGAAAGTCTGCAGGCCACGGGCTTTGCCCTGTTTCATTACAGCGTCGGACTGTGGGCTTTTTCCGCAGTGCGCATCGTTGTCTCCACCTTTTACGCCCTCCAGGACACCAAAACGCCGGTCAAGATGGCCACCTATTCCATCATAGCCAATATCGGCCTGGGCGTGATCCTCATGGGTCCCCTGTCCCATGGCGGACTGGCGCTGGCCACATCCCTTGCCTCCATGATTAATTTTATCCTGCTCACCGGCGTGCTCCATTGCCGCCTGGGGGGGCTGCACTGGAAAAAGATCATTGTTTCCACCGGCAAAACTGTGATAATTGCCAGTGTAATGGGTGTTGGCCTACTGGGGTGGATGGCTTTTCTGCCCCTGGATGCCGCAGGTCCCGCGCGGGTGCTGATTGTGGAGCTGGCAGCGGCAATTTTTGCCGGTATACTGGTCTACGGCGCCTGCGCATGGCTGCTGCACCGCAGCGCCCTATATGCTCTGATCTCCATGGTGAAACGCAGTTGAAATCCGCATCCGAGAACTCCGGTCTTGTGCGTTGGGGGCTCTGGGCTGCCGCCCTTTTGCTCGGCATTTACCTGCTGGCCATTATCTTTGGCGACCATGGCCTGACAGGCATGAAAGCCATGCGCGAGGAGCTAAAGCAAATCCGGCAGGAAAACGCCCGGCTTGAAAAGGAAAACATAGACCTGTACCGCAGCATCAACAGGCTGAAAAACGATCCGGCATATATCGAGCAGGTGGCGCGGGAGGAACTCAACATGGTCCGGCCGGATGAAATCGTGTTCCGCTTTGACGACGCTGCCGATAAAAACCAACAAAAACAGAATCAATGAAAAATCACCCCTTATATGCAAGCCGGACCCTGGCTCGTTTATACGCGGCACAGGGGTACACCCGGCAGGCCGAAATCATCTGCGCCCGCCTCCGGGAAACCGCAAGGCCCGGGGAAACCCAAATGGCGGACCCAATGGCGGATTCCGGAAGCCCTGCGGCCGATGAAACCACTGTCTCTGAACTTGCCGGCCGCATGGCCCGATGGCTTGACCTGGTGGCCAGATACCGGTTTTACAAAAAAGACCGCTATCCGAAAATTTAAATCCTTCCTGATTTTATCCTTGATTTGCGCAAAACCGGTTTTATATTTGTGGTAATCAGCTACTGAAAATGGACAAATCCGCAACAAACAGTAGACTAAGAGATCTCTGGTTGATCCGGAGAATTCATATATGAAAAGGAGAACAACCCCATGATCGGCAATCATTTCCGCACCGTATTGCTGCTGACGGTTTTAACGGTGATTATCATGCTTATCGGGCAAATGCTCGGGGGCACCGGCGGCATGTTCATCGCCCTGATATTTGCCGGTGGTATGAATTTTTTTTCCTACTGGCATTCAGATAAAATCGTATTAAAAATGTACAAAGCCCGTGAAGCCGATTCCCAAAGCGCGCCCCAGCTTTACGGCATTGTCGAACAACTGACCCAAAAGGCCGGGCTGCCCATGCCACGGGTGTACATTATTCCTCAGCAGGCGCCAAACGCCTTTGCAACTGGCAGAAATCCGGATCATGCCGTGGTCGCTGTCACTGAGGGACTTCTGCGCTACATGAACAACCGGGAAATTGCGGGCGTGATTGCCCATGAGCTGGGGCATGTGAAAAACCGCGACATCCTCATCGGATCCATTGCCGCCACCATGGCCGGAGCCATCATGATGATCGCCAATTTCGCAAGATTTGCGGCCATATTCGGGGGGCTTTCCAGAGACGAGGGGGAAGGCGGCGGCATTTTCGGCCTGATTGCCATGTCGATTATCGCCCCGGTAGCCGCCATGCTGGTGCAGATGGCCATATCCCGTTCCCGGGAATATATGGCTGACGCCACGTCCGCAGATATCACCCGGGACCCGGACGGGCTTGCCTCGGCTCTGGAAAAACTTGGTGCATACAGCAAAAAAATCCCCATGCAGGCCGAACCCGCCACAGCGCACATGTTTATCGCCAATCCACTTGGCGGACGGCGGGGACTGACCCATTTATTTTCCACGCATCCCCCCATTGAACAACGCATTGCCCGGCTGCGGGGCCAAAATCCGGGGCCAGTGAATCATTCCCAACCCCGGCCCCCGGGCGCCGAGGCCCGGGCAAAACAATTCTGGGACCGTTTAAGCGGATGACCAATGCATTGAAAAACAACCAGACCAGTTCTGACCCACCCCCCCTTGATCCCGAAATCCGGGATGCCATTTACAGGGCCGTGGCCAGTGAGCCGCTGGCCTGTGCGCTGAACATGAAGCTGCTGGAACTGGAAAGGGGTTGTTCATGCGTGGAAATGCGCTATGACCCGAAAACCATGGCCAATATTTACAACCGCGCACACGGGGGCGCTATTTTTTCCCTGATTGACGAAGCCTTTGAAACCGCCAGCCAGACAGGAGGCACAATTGCCGTTGCCTTAAACGTCAATGTCACTTACGTGCAGAGCCCGGCCGAACCCATGCGCCTTTTTGCCCGGGCCAGTGAAACCAGCCGGACCCGGAAAACCGCCAGTTACGATATCCGGGTGACCGATGAAAACCAGCAGCTGATTGCCACCTGCCAGGCCCTGGCCTATTGCACCGGCAAACCGCTGCCGTTTTGAACTATTGCAGAAAGGTTTGGAAGCCGCTGCGGAAAAACCCGCAGGCAAACACCTGGAAATATCAACCACGAGGGAAAATGCCATGAAAATGAAACTGATGCTTATAGACAATCAGTTGGTGGTGCGCCAGGGCCTCAAGGCGTTGCTGGCAAAAGAGCCGGACATGGAAGTGGTGGCCGAAGCCGCAGACACCGCAGAAAGCCTGGATTTGATCAAAAAGCACCGGCCCGACGTGGTTGTTGCTGAAACCGCAACAACCCGCTCCGGTGGCACGGATACAGTTCGCATGATTCAGGCAGCCGGGGTGGACTGCCAGATCCTGATCCTGACGGGCCAGAGCAGCAAGAGCCTGGTACGTGAGGCCCTTCAGGCAGGCGCCCGGGCCTATGTGCTGAAAACAGCGTCTTATTCGGAAGTTCTGACCGCCATCCGATCCGTGCAGCAGCAGTCCTACTACCTGAGCCCTGAAATCAGCGCTGAAATCATCCATACTTTTGTTAAAAAAAAGCAGAAAAATATGCAGGCAGAGCCATATGACCAGCTTTCCAAGCGAGAACGCCAAGTCTTCAAGCTCATTGCCGAGGGCAAAACCACAGACGAAATCGCAGATATGCTCACCATCAGCCCCAAGACCGTGGCCAAGCACCGGATGAACATCATGGAAAAACTCCAGCTCAAAAACACGGCCACACTGGTTCGGTATGCGGCCAGAATCGGTATTCTCGACCTTTGATCCGTCAAAAACACAAAATCATCCGTTTCCCCCGGAAATACCCGCCCGGGGGGTTGGCAAACAGCAGAAAGAGAGAAATCATGGCCAAAATCAAACTCATGCTTGCAGATCATCAGCCGATAGTACGGGAAGGCATCAAAGCCCTGCTCGAAAAGGAATCCGACATCAAGGTCTCGGCCGAGGCCGGCGAGGGAGCCCTTTGTTTCAAACGTCTCAGGGAGACCAAACCCGACGTGCTGCTCATGGATATTTCCATGCCAGGGATTGACGGCATTAACAGTATCCTGGAACTCAAAAAAATATCTGAAAAAACCGGCATTGTCATTCTGACCATGTATCAGAAGCGTTCCTATGTCCGGGAAGCACTCCATGCAGGGGTTATGGGATATTTGCTGAAAACCAGTCCATATGAGGAAGTGCTTGGGGCCATCCGCGCGGCCGCAGAGCAGAAATATTATCTGAGCACGGAAATCAATGCAGACATCATTGACAATTATCTGAAAAGGGAAACCACCGAACCCTTTGCGAGCAAATATGATCTGCTCACAAAACGCGAACACATGATCCTGCGCTTTATGGCTGAAGGCTACACAACCAATGACATTGCAATGATGCTGTCTGTAAGCCCCAAAACCGTTGCCAAGCACCGCACCAATCTCATGGAAAAACTCGAGATGAAAAACATGGCCACGCTGGTTCGCTATGCCATCAAGATCGGTGTAGTGGACGTGGATAGTGATTACGGTGCCGGATCATGAAAAAAACGGCAACTCCGGCGCCATGAATGGTTCATCCATATCCAAACCCCGGGTTGTTGTGGTCTGCGGCCCCACGGGCATCGGAAAAACCCGGCTGTCGCTGGCCCTGGCAAACCGTTTTAACGGCGGCATTGTCAGCGCCGATTCCATGCAGATATACCGCCACATGGACATTGGCACGGCAAAACCCGATGCAGCGCAACAGGCCGCCGCCCCCCATTATTTGATTGATGTGGCCGACCCGGACGAACCCTATGATGCGGCCCGGTACGCCAGACAAGCGCAAGAAGCGGTTGCAAGCCTGGAACAACAGGACCGGCTGCCGCTGATCATTGGCGGAACGGGATTGTATATCAAGGCGCTGCTCTACGGGTTGTTTGATGCAGCCCCGTCTTCGCCCGGGCTCAGGGAAAAGCTGCGCAATGAGGCCGCCCAAAAAGGAACTCGTATCCTCCATAAACGGCTGGCGGCCTGTGACGCGAAAGCCGCCGGACGGATTCACCCCAATGACGCCTACCGCATCATTCGGGCCCTTGAAGTCCACGCTCTCACCGGGCGGCCCATCTCCGAATACCAGCATGACCACGGATTTGCCAATGCCCGTTACTGCTTTTTAAAAATCGGTCTGCACATGGACCGGCAGGCGCTGTATGCGCAGATCAACCAGCGTGTGGAACAGATGGTGGCAGACGGCCTGCTCCGGGAAGTCCGGGATCTGCAGGAAATGGGCTATGACCCTGAACTCAAATCCATGCAGTCACTGGGATATCGCCACATGACAGCCTATCTGCAGGGACGTTTGGGCTGGAACGAGGCCCTGGACCAAATGAAAAAAGACACGCGCCGTTATGCCAAGCGCCAGCTGGTTTGGTTCAGAAAGGACCCGAATCTGTTCTGGATGGGGCCTGACAGCGTGGAAGAGGCCTGCGGACGGGTCTGGGAATTTTTGAGAGGGCAGGAATGATGGCGCCGTAAAAAGTCCAATATCTGCGTTACGCGCAATTTCTCAGAATTTCACGTACGGCTAAGTACGCTGCATTCTTCGAAATTGCGCAAGCCTTGATCTTGAACTTTTTACGGCACCATCTGAAATCAGACTTTTACGGTGCCATCAGGAATAACACCTGAAAAAGTCCCCGGTATCCGGTATAAACCCGGGATACCGGGGATGGTTTGATTCGTTTATCAGGCAGCCAGGCTGATGGCGGCCTCTGCGGTTTTGCGAAGCTCCTCGGGTGTAAAGGGCTTGTGCAGGTAATCGTAAATGCCCAGGCGCGCACTTTCCTTTGCGCTTTCAATGCTGGCATAGCCTGTGATAATGATCACCTTCGCGTCTGGCTGCTTTTGCCTTACCGCCTCGAGCAGTTCCAGGCCCTTGACCCCCGGAATTTTCAGGTCAAGCAGTACCAGGTCATAGGCGCCGGCCTCAAGCTGATCCAGGGCTTCATCCCGGGTGACAGCCTGTTTTACGGCATAGCCCTTTTTTGCCAGTATTTTCTTGACGTTTTTGGAAATATAGGGCTCATCATCAATGACCAGGACATTTTCCCCCGGTGCCTGAGCGGGAAACGCAATCACATCGGCATCGGATGGAACCTTGTTTTCTTCCATCATGGCCTGGACCCGCGCCTTTAGCTCCTCATAAGGCGGCACGGCATAGCCGTTGCGGTCCACGTTAGCGGCATATTCAGCTCCGGTCAGGGCAGCGACTTCCTCATAGTCAAAGGGCATGTCCACGCCGATCAGGGTTTTGGTTGCCGGGCCCCTGGACTTCTTTGCGGCCTTGCCCTTTTTCCCCTTTTTCTGGGGACATTCCTGGGTTTTCAGACCGGCCTTGCAGGTCTTGCCCAGCTTTTTGAAGATATCGCATACCATTTGTCCCATTTCGCAGTAATTTTCCGACTTTTTGACTTCCACCACCGGCATGTCGGAACTGCCCAGGGACTTGGTATATTCTTCACCGGTATATCTGGAAACCTCATCCATGTCAAAGGGCTGCTCCGAGCCGGTCCGGGCCTGTTTGCGGCCGGTGGTTTCAGCCATCTGCGCCTTTAACTGCTCATAGGGCATAAAGGCGATTTCACCGGAGTGCAGATTGCTGACATACTCCGGACCGGTCAGGGCTGCGACCTCATCATAGTTAAACGGCATGTCAATGCCCACGAGCTTTTTCACGGACGGGGCCTTGCCGGTTTTGGCGGATTTTGCCTTTTTTCCCTTTTTCTGGGGGCATTCCTGGGTTTTCAGGCCGGCCTTGCAGGTCTTGCCCAGCTTTTTGAAGATATCGCATACCATCTGCCCCATTTCACAGTAACTTTCCGGTTTTTTGACTTCCACCACCGGCCTGTCTGAACGGCTCAGGGTATTGACATAATCCTCTCCGGTATATTTGGCCACCTCGTCTGCGTCAAAAGGCATATCCAGGTCGATCACGTTGATCTGTTGCTTTACCTCCTCGGGAGTCGGCGCTTCGGCAAGCCTTTCAGAAGCCGCCAGATTGATTGTTTCCCGAAGTTCATCCGGGGTAAACGGCTTGGTGATGTAGTCCAGGGCCCCGAGCTGGATTGCCTTGACAGCCGTGTCCGTGGAGCCGTAGGCGGTCATGATCAGGGCCTTGGTCAGGGGCCATTCGGTTTTGACCTGCTTTAACAACTCCAGGCCGTTCATCCCGGGCATGACCATGTCAGAGAGCATCAGGGCAAACGGTTCTTTGGACAGCTTCTCCAGGGCCTCCTGACCACTCTGGGCCAGTTCCACTTCATAATCGTTTTTGGCCAGGATTTTTTTCACATTGTCACAAATGTGTTTTTCATCGTCCACCACAAGGACTTTTTGTTTTCCGGTCATGGCAGCCTCCTTTTGCGCCGGGTTTGCCGGCGGGTTATAAAAGAATCAATGTCAATGCGTTGTTTGTTTTCAAACTTTTGATTACAGAAATGCAGGTTGCATGCCAAAAACCCAAACATATTATAACATATTGAATTATAATATAAATTTTTAAAACCAAAATCATTTTATCCGGGAGAACTGAAGCTGTTGTGCATACACGTAAAACCCGGCCTGAAAAGGGACAACAAAAAGGTCAAATACAGGTAAAGCTATCATTGGTGCGCCTCAGCCCGGTGCAAACAACAACAGGCTGCTCAAGCAAATGCGGGCAAAACAAGATGTATAAGAAAAATATGCAGGTGTATAATGGCCAGCAGCAACCCGAATACCGGACAGAAGCTATCCGGAAGAAGGTCTGATGCCGTATTTCTTCATCAGGTTCTGGAAATTGGGCCGCTGCATCCCGGTCTGGCGGGCTGCCCGGGAAATGTTCCAGTCGTTTTGCTCCAGGGCATTGAGCAAAAAATTTTTCTCCACCTTGGCCACGGCCTTCTGGCGGATTTCCTTTTTGATCCGGATCAGTTCCGCATTGGTCTCGGGCACGCATTCCATGAGGCGCTCAATGTCATCAATATCACTGAGATGGGGCAGGTCCTGAATGGTGATGGTATCGGTTTCACACATAATCACCGCGCGTTCAATGACATTGCGCAGCTGCCGGACATTTCCCGGCCAGTGGTAGTTTAAAAGGCGGCTGGCGGCTTCCGGGTCAAGTCCGGAAATGGATTTTCCCCGCTGGTTGTTGAGCTGGCCCAGAAAATGATAGGCAATGGGCAGGATATCGCTTTTGCGCTCCCGCAATGGAGGCAGGTAAATGGGGTAAACAAAAATCCGGTAATAAAAATCCTCACGAAACGATTTCTCCGCCACCATCTGGTTTAACTCACGGTTGGTGGCAAAAATCAGCCGCACATCCACCCGGCGTCGGGCGGTATCACCCAGGGGCAGAAACTCCCGGGTATCTAAAAACCGAAGCAGCTTGCCCTGGATATCCGGTGTGGTGTTGCTGATTTCATCAAGAAACACAGTGCCGCCGTCAGCCAGCTCAAAGATGCCGGATTTGTCTTTTTTCGCGTCTGTAAAAGCGCCTTTGCGGTATCCGAAAAGTTCGCTTTCCAGGAGATTCCCGCTTAGGGTGCCGCAGTCCACCCCGAAAAAAACCTTGTCATGCCGGCCGCTGTTGGCATGGATAGCCCGGGCCACAAGCTCCTTTCCAGTGCCGCTTTCGCCCGAGAGCAAAACCGTGGCATCGGTATCGGCCACCTTCTGAATCATGCTGATGACTTTGCGGATCTGCGGGCTGCTGCCAATGAGCTGGTGGGACAGCCTGGGCATGTGCGGATAGGGTTCCTGCATCAGCCGGCGGTTCTGCCGGACAATCTTTTGCTGCTCCACGGCGTCTGCCACCACCTGCCGCAGTTCATCCGGGGTAAAGGGCTTGGGCAGGTAGTCAAAGGCACCGGTTTTCATCAGTTCCACCGCCGAAGAAACGCTGGCATAACCGGTGATCACAATGACCATGGTTTCCGGATGGTTCTCCCGAAGCCACTTTAACACCTCCGGGCCCCCGATGCGGCCCATTTTCACGTCCGTGATCACCACATCATAGCTTTTCTCAGCCAGCTTTTCCAGGGCACTGCGCCCGTCTAGCACGTACTCGGTCTCATAGGCCTGCTTTGACAGAATTTTCCGGCAGTTTCGGCAAATATGCATCTCATCGTCAACAATGAGTATCCGGGGCGCTTTTTGCTCGTTCATTCTTCGGAAACCCCTTTCACCGGCAGCGTAACGGTAAACCGGGTGCCGCTGCCGGGCCTGCTGGCAACCTCGATGTTGCCGCCGTGCTGCTCCACAATGCTGTGAGCGATGGAAAGCCCTAGTCCGGTGCCGATTTCACGGGTGGTGAAAAACGGATCAAATATTTTTTCCAGATCCTGTTTTTCAATACCCTTGCCTGTATCCGTGACATGGATGGCAATTGTATCTGCTGCCGGGTCATAACCCGTGGAAAGCATAATGCGTCCCCCGGCCCCGGTGGCTTCCACCGCATTGAGCGTCAGGTTGATCAGCAGCTGCTGGATTTGTTCCTTGTCCACATAAATCCGGGGCAAATCATCGGGCAGATCCGACTCAATGGTGATATCATTGAACTCTGCCTGTTTTTTGGTCAGGTAGATGCTTTCCCGGATAATGGCATTGATGTCCTGGAGCTTTTGCATGGGCTTGGTCTGGCGGGCAAAATCCAGCAGGCTTTGCACGATCTTCCGGCACCGCTGAGCTTCGCTGGAAATGATCCGGAGTTCTTCATGCATCTCATCTTTCGGATCCAGATCTTCCTGAAGCATCATGGCGGAAGTCATGATGGTGGTCAACGGATTGTTGATTTCATGGGCAATACCGGCTGACAGCCGGCCGATGGACATCAGCTTTTCCTGCTGCATCTGGGCTTTTTGAACTTTGATCTCCGGGGTGATATCGCGCAGGATTTCAATAACACCGATGATTTCCTCGTCATTGTTTAAGGGATAGCAGGAGATGGCATAATAAATCTCGTTGTTGTCCTGATCCAGGTGAACATGGGTGGTCATGCAGGGTTCGTTTTTCTTATACACCTCCGCCAGGGGACAGGGATGATTTTTCCCGCTGCAGGGCTGATCCAGGTGATGGCCCACCTGATAGCAGAACCGGCCGATCACGTCCTGGCTGGTTCTGCCCAGCTTTTTCATCATGGCCTCGTTCATGTCCACGACCCGGTAATCCTTGTCAATGACCATGGCTTCTTCCTGGATGAACTGGTTCATCAGGACTTCATAGACATTCTGCTTGTGGCCGGTCAGCAGGTCCGCCCCGTTGACCTTTTTGCAGGCATCATCGATTTCCCAGAACAGCAGTGCCGTGGTATGGGCCAGGGTGTGCACGTGCTTTTTCTTCTTGCGCAAAATATCATTATAAATCTCAAGATCGCCGGTGAGTTCAATGATCAGGTCAATATCGTTGCGCTCAAAAAGGGTGTTGTAATCGGATGTGACATACAGCCCCCTTTCAGCGGCACGGATCAGCCCCGGGGCATTTTCGTTGATATCCGCCACGGCCACGACATTGAGATCAATCATCTGAAAGGAATTTTCTTTCAGAAAATTCAGCAGATATAAACCACGAGTGCCGCCTCCCACAATGGCTACGTTCATGTTACATCTCCTTGGGAAATAGGGGGTGAAAGCCAAAAGCACGGACAATCCATTGGTGATGCTCTATACATAACAGGTTTCATTGAAATTTCAAACCACACGAAAAGCGGGCCAAGCACCCGCAGCCCGATCCGACGGGCAAGCTCCGTGAAACAGAGAAAAGCCCTTTCTGATTGATCTTTTCTGAAAAACAACAAAACCGAAATCAGCATATGTGCAAAATCCCGGGTTTGAAAAAATGCCAAAACAGACTTTCTGCACGGCTGAAAAGCTGTTATTGACAGGAATCATTGCACAAAATTTCATTGACAAGATTTCAAATTACAGATATCAGAAGGACTTAATTTGCAAATTCATTTCGGAGATCGTTAAAAGATACCGGAAAACTTTTCTGTTTTTGATTCTTATCCAAACCTTATGTTTGCTGGAGAAGATTATGACACAAGAAACAATCGGATCCGTACTGGTGGTCGGCGGCGGCATCTCGGGAATGCAGACCGCCCTGGACCTGGCTGATTCCGGATATTACGTCTACCTTCTGGAAAAAAGCCCCTCCATCGGAGGGGTTATGTCCCAACTGGACAAGACCTTTCCCACAAACGACTGTGCAATGTGAATTATCTCGCCCAAACTGGTCGAGGTCGGCCGGCACTTGAACATCGAGCTAATCACATATGCGGATCTGGAATCCGTTGAAGGCAAACCCGGAAATTTCAAAGTCAAGGTCAAAAAGCGGGCCCGGAGCATTAACATGGATCTGTGCACCGGATGCGGCGCCTGTGTTGAAAACTGCCCGGTTTCCCAGACCATCGCTGCAAACTAAAGTTTCTGCAACCGCTCTACCATATTAAACGGCAAAAAAGGATTTCCCTGCCATGGCATACAACAACGACATCGATTGGGAAAAAATAGACGACATCATTAATGCATACAACAGCGACAAAGAATCGCTGCTCATGATCCTGCAGGATATAAACGAGCTGTATAATTACGTCCCGCCTGACACAATTCCGGTCCTGGCCCAAAAGCTCAATGTGCCAAAAAGCCTGATTTACAGTGTGGCCACCTTTTATAAGACCATCAGCCTCGAACCCCGCGGAAAATACATCATCAACGTCTGTACCGGAACCGCCTGCCATGTCCGGGGAGCGGAAAAAATCATTGATGCCGTACAGGACAATCTCCAAATCGATACCGGACAAACAACCCAGGACGGCCTGTTTACCCTGGAAACCGTTCGCTGTCTGGGCTGCTGTGCCGCCGGACCGGTTTTTACGGTAAACAAGAACATGCACGGCGGCCTGGATCGATCAAGTGCGTTAAACATAATTGATGACTATAAGAAAAATGCCTCTTAACGGCATTGGTCACGGAGGTTGAACTCAGCCATGGTTAAATTTGAAAATAAAGAGGCACTGGAATCCTATATTCAAGAGCTCCAGGCAAAAGCCCAGAGCCCTGACAAGGGCCTGATCTCCCTGTGCTCCGGGCCCGGATGCATCATCCACAACAGTGATAAAATCCGTGATACGCTCACGGAAGAAATGAAAAAACACGGAATTGCCGATAAATACGAAATCCGGCTGACCGGGTGCCACGGATACTGCGAGCAGGGGCCCATCATGGTCATTGATCCGGGCGGTATTTTCTATCCCAAGGTCGAACTGGAAAACATCCCGGAGATTGTTGAAAAAACCCTGGTCAACAATGAGCCGGCTGAAAAACTGCTTTTTAAGAACCCGGCAACCAAGAAACGGGTTGTCAGGGAAGAAGACGTCCCGTTTTACAAGCTGCAGACCCGTTCGATTTTCGGCAAGAACCGCCTGATTGATCCCAACAGCATTGACAGCTACCTGGCTGTGGGCGGCTACCAGAGCCTGGCAAAAGCCCTGTTTGAAATGAAGCCCAAGGAGATCATCGCAGAGATCAAAAGCGCCAACCTGCGGGGACGCGGCGGCGGCGGTTTTCCGGCGGCCATCAAGTGGGACTCCTGCAGCAGGCATAAAGGGCCCAAATACGTGATCTGCAATGCAGATGAAGGCGATCCCGGCGCATACATGGACCGCGGACTGCTGGAAGGCAATCCGCATCTGATCATCGAGGGTATGCTCATCGGCGCCTTTGCCATGGGTTCACATGAAGGATACGTCTATGTCCGCCACGAGTATCCCCTGGCCGTGGCCAACCTTGCCAAAGCCATTGACCATGCAAAGCAATGCGGGCTGCTTGGCGAAGACATCCTGGGATCCGGCTTTGATTTTGACCTCCACATCAGCAAGGGCGGGGGCGCTTTTGTCTGCGGCGAATCCACTGCCCTGATGGCATCTCTGGAAGGCAAGCCCGGTCGTCCCCGGGCCAAGTATATTCACACGTCCGAAAAGGGGTTCCGCGACAGCCCCTCGAATTTAAACAATGTGGAAACCTGGGCCAATGTGCCCTTAATCATTGACAAGGGCGCCCAGTGGTACGCCTCCATGGGAACTGACTACAGCAAGGGGACCAAGATTTTCTCCCTTGTGGGCAAGGTGGTCAACACAGGTCTTGTGGAAGTGCCCATGGGAACGACCCTACGCAAAATCATTTTTGATATCGGCGGCGGCATTCCCAAAAAGAAACAATTCAAGGCCGTGCAGACCGGCGGCCCGTCCGGCGGCTGCATTCCGGAACAATTTCTTGACACCCCGGTGGATTTTGATGAACTGACAAAGCTCGGCTCCATCATGGGGTCCGGGGGCATGATCGTCATGGACCAGGACACCTGTATGGTGGACGTGGCCCGCTACTTCATCGAATTTCTCATTGACGAATCCTGCGGCCAGTGCAATCCCTGCCGGGAGGGGCTCAAGCAGATGATGGCGGTGTTGACCCGCATTTGCGAAGGAAACGGAAAAAAGGGCGATATCGAGCTGCTTGAAGAACTCGGGACCATGATGCAGAAATTTTCCCTCTGCGGCCTGGGCACATCCGCCCCCAACCCGGTGCTGACAACGATTTTGTATTTCCGGGATGAATATGAAGCCCATATTTATGACAAAAAATGCCCGGCCGGGGTCTGCAAGCCCTTGTTTCACTATGAAATCGATGAAGAAGCCTGTACGGGATGTACCTTGTGCGCCAAAAAGTGTCCGCAGGAGGCCATTTCCGGGGAAAAGAAAGAACCCCACGAAATCGACCAGGAAAAATGCATTAAGTGCGGCATTTGCTACGACATTTGTAAATTTGACGCCGTTGCCATTCGATAACTTATGACAAGGATTTAACCAGATATGATTACTTTCAAGCTGAACGGTCAGACGGTTCAAGGCGAGGAAGGCCAATATATTATCCAGGTAGCCGAGAACCATGGGGTCTACATCCCCACGCTCTGCGCCCACAAAGCCCTTGAGCCCGCTGGCATGTGCCGACTCTGTACGGTGGAACTCTTTGACGGCCGCAGGACCAAATTTGTTACAGCCTGCAACTATCCCATCTGGGAAGGCATGGAGGTCCAGACAGACACGGAAACCGTGCATGAAGGGCGCAAGCTTATCGTTGAAATGCTCATGGCAAGGTGCGCCGACGTGCCGGTGATCCGGGAACTGGCCGAGAAATACGGAATTGAAAAGCCCAGATTCGAGCAGGAGCACGAAACCTGCATTCTTTGCGGACTGTGTACCCGGATCTGTGAAAGAATGGGCAACAGCGCCATTACCCTTACTGATCGGGGGTTGGATTTAAAGGTCGACACCCCGTTTCACGTGCAAACCGATATCTGCCAGGCCTGCGGTGCCTGCGCATTTATGTGCCCCACCGGCCATATCACCCTGGATAAAATCAATGAGCTGATCACCGCCAACAAGCCGCAAATCATCAAATCCGAATACGATGTGGGACTCAGGGGGCGCAAACCCATCTACGTGCCCTATCCCCAGGCTGTGCCCAATACCCCGGTCATTGACCGGGATGTGTGCATGCACTTTAAGACCGGCGGCTGCAAGATTTGCTCGGATATCTGTCCGGTCAACGCCATTGACCATTCCATGGAGGACGAAACCATTGAGCTCGAAGTGGGCTCTGTTATCCTGGCGCCCGGGTTTGAGCCGTTTGATCCGTCCACTCTGGATTTTTACAATTACGATCATCCCAACGTTATCACCTCCATGGAAATGGAGCGGATGCTGTCGGCATCCGGGCCCACGGGCGGCCACCTGATCCGCCTGTCAGACCACCAGGAGCCCAAAAAAATCGCCTGGCTTCAATGCGTGGGCTCCAGGGACATGAACCGGTGCGACAATGCCTATTGTTCATCGGTTTGCTGCATGTATGCCATCAAAGAGGCGGTTATCGCCAAGGAGCATGCCGGCGACGCCCTGGACTGCTCGATTTTCTACATGGACATGCGCACCCCGGGCAAGGACTTTGAAAAGTTCTATGAAAGCGCCAGAAACAACAGCGGGGTCAACTTCGTACGCAGCCGGGTGCATACCATCAACCCGCTTGCCGATTCAGACGAACTCGAACTGCGATATGTCTCGGATAATGGCGAAATCCTGACTGACAAATTCGACCTGGTGGTGCTTTCCATTGGTCTGCAGATTCCGCCCGAACTCGTGGAGATGTCCAGGAACCTGGGAATCGAACTTTCGCCGGGCAATTTCTGTGAAACCAATACCTTTACCCCGGTGGCCACCTCCAGGGAGGGCATATTTGCCTGCGGCGCCTTCCAGGGGCCCAAGGACATTCCCCAGTCGGTCATTGATTCCAGTGCCGCAGCCTCTGCAGCCGCTGAAATCCTGTCCGATTCCCGCAATACGCGAACCAAGGAAAAAGAAATTGTCCCGGAACGCAACGTGGGCGGGGAACGGCCCAAAATCGGCGTGTTTGTCTGCCGGTGCGGCATCAACATCGCCGGTGTTGTGGATGTCCCGGCAGTGGTGGAATACGCCAGTACCCTGCCCTTTGTGGAATATGTGGATGACAACCTGTTTTCCTGCTCCCAGGACACCCAGGAAAACATGGCCGCGATTATCGAGGAAAAAGGGCTAAACCGCATCGTGGTGGCCGCCTGCACCCCCAAGACCCACGAGCCCCTGTTCCAGGAAACCCTGACCGATGCCGGGCTCAATAAATACCTTTTTGAAATGACCAATATCCGCAACCAGGATTCCTGGGTGCACAAAAACAACCCGGCTCTGGCCACGGAAAAGGCCCGGGACTTGGTGCGCATGGCCGTGGCCAAGGTTGCCCGGATGGAGCCGTTAAAGGAATCCGAGCTATCGGTCAACCCGGCCGCAATGGTTGTGGGTGGCGGCATTGCCGGCATGGCAGCCGCCAAAAGCCTGGCTGACCAGGGAATTGAAACCCATCTGGTGGAACAAACCGACCATCTCGGGGGCCAGGCGGTAAACCTCTATCACACAGCCAAGGGAGAATCTGTTGCCGAAAACCTGGAAAATCTCATTTCCCAGGTCAAGGGCCATGAAAAAATCAACCTTCACTTAAATACCCGGATTCAGAACGTGGATGGTTTTGTGGGCAATTTCAAAACCATCATGCTTGAAAACGACCAGGAAGTTGAACTCGAGCACGGGGCCGCCGTGCTTGCCACGGGCGCTTCCCCCTATGAGCCCACGGAATACGCCTATGGTCAGGATCAAAGGATTGTTACCAGCCTGGAACTGGACAAAAAGTTCCAAAAGGAGGATCCGGGCCTTGAAAAAATCAACAGCGCAGCTTTTATCCAATGCGTTGGATCAAGGGAACCGGGCCGCATGTACTGCTCCCGGGTCTGCTGCACCCATTCCATTGAAAACGCCATTGAGCTCAAAAAGCGCAATCCGGAAATGAACGTCTATATCCTGTACCGGGATATCCGCACCTACGGAGAAAAGGAATACCTCTACAAGCAGGCGCGCCAGCAGGGCGTGATTTTCATCCGCTATTCCCTGGAGGACAAGCCGTCTGTCGAGGTCAAAGATGACAGCATTGCCATTACCGTCACTGACCACATCTTAAACCGGCCGGTTGAGCTCAACGTGGACCTGCTCACCCTGGCCACGGCCATTGTCCCGTGCAAGGATGAAAAACTGGCCAACTTCTTTAAGGTGCCCATGAATGAAGACGGATTTTTCATCGAGCGCCACGCCAAGCTGGGTCCTGCGGAATTTGCCACAGACGGCGTGTTTCTCTGCGGCATGGCCCATTACCCAAAGCCGATCGACGAATCCATTGCCCAGGCAAAGGCAGCCGTGGCCAGGGCCATCACACTGCTGTCCCGGCAATATATTTACAGCAGCGGCACCATTGCCGAAGTGGATCCGGTCAATTGCGCGGCATGTGGTGTTTGCGTAGCCATCTGCCCGTATTCGGCCCCGTCTTTTGCCGAAGAGGGCCGATTTGCCGGCAAGGCGCAAATCAATCCGGCACTTTGCAAGGGCTGCGGGCTCTGCGTGGCCTCATGCCGCTCAGGTGCCATTCATCTCAAGGGATTTGACACGGACCAGATCATGTACCAAATCTTTGAAATGGACGAAGCAGTATAAAAATATAGTTGATATCAACCCTTCCGGCGGCCTGCGGGCCGCTGGTGCGCAATCAGGAGATCAATGCATATGGCTGACAAGGAACCGAAAATCTTAAGTTTTCTATGCAACTGGTGCAGCTATGGCGCAGCCGACCTGGCAGGCGTCAGCCGGATGGAATATCCGAGCAACATCCGCGTAATCCGCATCCCCTGCACCGGCCGCATGAGCCCGAAATTCATTCTGGCCGCCCTGCGCCAGGGCGCTGATGCGGTCTGGGTATCCGGGTGACATCCGGGTGAATGCCATTACCTGGAAGGTAATTACTACGCACGAAGAAAATTCGCCCTCATGAAAAACCTGCTGGAGCACATGGGGATTGAACCCGAACGGCTGCATTTTTCCTGGATTTCCTCGGCAGAGTCCACCAAGTTCGTGGATGTGGCCACCAAGGTCACAGAATCGGTCAAATCCCTGGAAAACAAGGAAAAGAAATTTGTTAAAACCAAACCGAAGGTTGCATAGCAATGAAATCGTATACAGATAAAATCAAGGAGATCGCAAAACGCCTTCTCAAGGAAGACAAGGTTGACATGGTCATCGGCTATCGAAAGGGCACTGTTCCGCTGATGCATCAGCCCTTTTTCGCCACCAGTGAGGGCGAAGTCGACAGCTTTGTATGGGACAGCAATTGCGGACTCAATCTGGCCAACTATATTACGGACCGCAAAGAGCGCATCGGCATTGTGGCCACCGGCTGCAACTCCCGAAACATCGCTGTCCATGTCGTTGAAGGCAAGATCCAACGCGATCAGCTCTATATCATCGGTGTTCCCTGCCAGGGCATGGTGGATCGCCACAAACTGGCAGCCATGGCAGACGGAAACATTGCCTCTGTGGAGGAAGATGAAGACAAGGGCACCATTACGATTTCCGGCCAGGGATTTTCAAAAAGTGTAGACAAAGCAGAGGTTCTCCAGGAAAACTGCTCCATCTGCGTGCACAGAAACCCGGTGCTCTACGATGAACTAGTGGCCGATGAAGTCACTGAGCAAACCCGGGAGCAGGCCGATCCCTATGCCCGCGTCCGGGAAATCGAGGCCATGAGCCCGGATGAAAAATGGGCCCATTTTGACGACCTGCTGTCGGACTGCATCCGCTGCTACGCATGCCGCAATGCATGCCCCCTGTGTTACTGCCCCCAATGCTTTGTGGATGAGTCCAACCCCCAGTGGGTGGGCAAAAGCGTCGATCCCACAGACATTCGCACATTTCACCTTCTGCGGGCCTATCACTGCGCAGGGCGTTGCACGGATTGCGGCGCATGCGTCCGATCCTGCCCGGTGGGTATCAATGTCCGGGACTTTACCAAAAAACTGGAAAAAGACTGCCTGGAGCTCTACGGATGGGAAGCCGGTCTGAATACCCAACAGCGGCCACCCCTGGATACCTACAAACCCGAGGATCCGGAAGATTTCATCAAGTAAATACCGGGCAACCAATCATAAACGTTGACAAGGGCGATTATCATGAAAGTCATCAAGATTGACAAAAACGAATGGGCAAGCGGACTGGAAAAACTCCGCAGCGCCTACGAACTGATCGGGCCGGTCAAGGAAAAGTTCTATCATGCATTCCAGCCCCTGGAATCCGGCCAGCAGCCTGATATGGATTATATCAACACACGGGTTTCTCCGAAATACGTTATATATCCACAGTCCGAGCTGATCCTCGAGTGTTCCTTAAACGAAAACGACGAGGATTACAAAATCTATAAGGAACCGGAAAAAAAGTATACGCCAAAAGCCATCCTCGGCATCCGGCCCTGTGACGCGGATTCTTTCTCCCTGGTCCGACGCAATTTCGACACGGAGGAATACAAAGACCCCTACTGGCTGCGGGCCTATGAGTCCACCACCTTTGTCGGGCTTGCATGTGACCAGCCATGTCCCACCTGCTTTTGCAGCAGCGCCGGTTCAGGCCCTTACAGCGACAGCAACCTTGATATTCTCCTGGCAAACAACGGAGATCACTACCTGGCCCGGGTGCTGACCGACAAGGGCGAGAAACTGGCTGCAGCTGCCGGATGGAGCCAGGAGGCCGGCGATGAGGCGGATCAGCAGATTGAGCAAAAGAAACAGGAAGCTGAATCGGCCATCCAGTCCAGGGTGAATACCGACAAACTTGCTTCTCAGTCCCTGCTGGATCTCTACGAGGCCACAGATGCCATCTGGGAAAAAGAGGCCTTTTCCTGCATCAACTGCGGCACCTGCACTTTTGTCTGTCCCACCTGCTGGTGCTTTGATGTCCAGGACGAGGTTTCCGGAAAAAAGGGCTATCGCATCCGCAACTGGGACTCGTGCATGTATCCGCTCTTTACCTTGCACGCATCCGGTCACAATCCGCGGGGCACCAAGGTGGACCGCCTTCGCCAGCGATTTATGCACAAGCTGAAATATTATGTGGACAAATACGAAAACGGGATCCAGTGCACCGGCTGCGGCCGCTGTGTTCAGCTGTGCCCGGTCAATATCGATATCCGCAGGATCTGCAACATGTTAAACAGCTATGATCCCGAATCCTGCACCTGCGAAGTAACGGCGTCTTAGCAAAGGGGGGTAGAAGTGGTCAATCCATATATTCCATACCCGGTTCGCATTGATGAAATCAAAACCGAAACCGAGGATAAAAGTTTAAAAACCTTTAAGTTCGTCTTTATCAATCCGGAAGACGAGGAAAAATTCGCCTACCGGGCCGGCCAGTTTGCCGAGCTTAGCATTCCCGGCCTGGGCGAAATTCCCATCGGCATTGCCTCCTCTCCGGTTGAAAAAGGATTTGTGAAATTCACGGTTTTTAAAACCGGTAAGGTCACATCCTACCTGCACTCCATGAAAGAAGGCGACATCATGGGTATCCGGGGTCCCCTGGGCAACTGGTATCCCTGGGACCTGCTGGAAGGCAAAAACGTTGTGATCATCGGCGGAGGATTTGCCTTTACCACCCTTCGCTCCTCCATCATTTACATGCTGGATCCGGAAAACCGAAAAAAATTCAAGGACATCCATGTGATCTACGGAGCACGCTCCCCGGGGATGCTGCTTTACAAGGAAGAACTCGAGCAATGGGCCGCCCGGGATGACCTGAACATGCACATTACCGTAGACAGCACCGATGACCCGGAATGGAAGCACCACACGGGATTTGTGCCCACAATCACCGAACAGGAGGCCCCTGCTGGAACCGAGGACACGTATGCCATTGTCTGCGGGCCGCCTGTGATGATCAAATTCACCCAGCCGGTTCTCGACAAGCTTGGGTATACCGACGACCGGATCATCATGTCCCTTGAAAACCGTATGAAATGCGGTATTGGCATGTGCGGGCGCTGCAACATCGGCAAGGAGTTTGTATGCAAGGACGGCCCGGTATTTACCCTGCGGCAGTTAAACCAGACGCCCAAGGAATATTGATCCGGCCTGCGCCCGGCAAAAGCGCGTTTATATTTTCATATTGACAACCTGATCAATATCGCATATATTTTTGATTTTCTAAGTATTATGATGAGAAGAACCGGCTAGAAATCTTTAGAATACAAACAATTAAAGGAGGGATATTACATGCCGACAGTTGAATTTGAAGGTCACAGCTTTAACGTAGATGAAGACGGGTTCATTGACAGCTTTGAAAGCTGGAACGAAACTTGGGTCAAATACGTCAAGCAGCAGGAAGGCATTGACGAGTTAAACGAGGAGCACTGGAAAGTCATCAACGTGCTGCAGGACTATTACAAGAAAAACGGTATCGCCCCCATGGTGCGCGTGCTGTCCAAGCTGACCGGTTTCAAGCTCAAGCACATCTACGAGCTGTTTCCGTCCGGCCCGGGCAAGGGCGCATGCAAGATGGCAGGCCTGCCGAAACCCACCGGCTGCGTATAAGCGCAGACGTACCCGGACTGCACAAGACAACGCATTTCCCTGTTTTGTGGTACATTTTTTTCACAAAAGCCCTGCTCCTGACGGTGCAGGGCTTTTGTTTTCATTCAGCTGATTCTCATTAAGCCATAAGCCATAAGCCATGGATGCATCATTGGACTCTGTTGACAAGACCCTGCTAAACCGTATTCAGTCGGATTTTCCCATTGATGCCCGCCCCTTTGCCCGGATTGCCGAAGAACTCGATCTTAGCGAACAAGAAGTCCTCAACCGGGTTCAGCGGCTGCGCCAAAATGATGTGATTCGGCGAATCGGCGGCAATTTTTCCCCGGAAAAGCTCGGATATGTCAGCACCTTGTGCGCATGCCGGGTACCGGAAAAGGATCTGGATCACTTCACGTCCATTGTCAACCGTTACCCCGGGGTCACCCACAACTACCTGCGCGATAATGCATTTAATGTCTGGTTTACCTTTATCGCGCCTTCGCGGGAAGATATCGAAGAAAATCTTGCGGAAATTTCAGAAAAAACCGGCATTTCCGAAATCCTTAACCTGCCGGCCACCCGGGTGTATAAAATCCGCGCCCATTTTAACATCAAGTAATTTCAAGATGCCATGGACCGTGATGTCCGAATAGCCCTTGTTTCCTGCAGGTCGGTAATCGGTGATACAGCCGGCAATCTCTGCCGAATGGAGCAATGGATCATTGGCGCCGGAAATCAGGGAGCCGACTTGGTATGTTTTCCGGAGCTGAACATCACCGGCTACCATGTACACCCGCCCATTGATATGGTGGCCGAACCCATAGATGGTCCGTGTTCAGCCCGCCTGACAGATCTGGCAGAAAAACACAATATTTCCATTCTGGCGGGTATGGCCGAAAGATCCGGCAACCGGATATATGCCGCACACCTGCTGGCACAGCCGGATTCAGGACGCTGCCGCGTTTATCGCAAACTTCACCTGGGGCCGCCGGAAAAAGAATTTTTTTCCCCGGCATCCAAAATCCCGCCATTGTTTGAAGCCTGCGGCCTGCGCATTGGGGTTCAGCTTTGCTATGATGCCCATTTCCCCCAACTTTCCACGCACATGGCGATCAACGGCGCAGATCTGCTGATCATCGCCCATGCCTCCCCCGGCAAGTCTTCCGAGGAAAAACTGGCCTCCTGGATGCGCCATCTGCCGGCACGGGCTTTTGACAATGGGGTTTATGTGGCGGCTGTCAATGCAGCCGGAGACAACGGATGCGGGCTGAACTTTCCGGCCGTGGCCCTGCTGATCAGCCCGGAGGGCACAATTCTGCAATCATATGCGGGTATGGAAGAACACATTCTGGTTGCCGACCTGTCTGCGGAAAAACTGCGCTGGGTACGCAAACATCCCATGAAATACTTTCTGCCCAACCGCCGGCCGGAAATTTACCAGAAGAAACAGAACGCCGGAAGCACAGAATAAATCCGGATCAGCGAAGCTTGATGCCGAACTGGGCAGGGATGGTCGTCTCCAGGCTGCGGCCGAAGATCAGATCCATCATCTGAGCACTCATTGCTGTTTTTTCCGCCACTACGTTTCGCATTTCAACATCGTAACGCACGGCTTCCAGAATCGCCTGCCCCGCCCTTTTGCTGTCACCGGTCTGGCGCTTGCGGCAAAGCTCATCCAGGTATGCATACCCGCATTTTTCCTCATGGGACTGAATTAAGTCCATAATCCAGTCAACCTGTCCGAAAACAGCGGCACGGTCGAGTCTGTCCACGTCATAAACCGCCTCTGCGGGCTGCGTGTCCCGGCAGTTCATTGCCCGGCATTCCAGGGGGCGAAAATCGTAGATGGTGCAGGCCTTTTGTTCGGGATCATAATACATGCAGGCCGCCGCCCCGTTTACGGACTTGACTTTGATGATTTCCTGGTCAGTGATCATCAGGCCGCCGTTTACATTGTCATGCACCAGCTCTCCCCGGCGGAGGGTAAACAGGTTTTCCGGGGCAATCTGCTTTTGCAGCACCAGTTCCAGATCTGCTCCATGAAGTGCGGGCCCGCCCTTTTCACAGCAGGTACCGCAGCGTATGCATTGGGTTTGCGAAGTATTCATAACCTTCAAATTTTGTCTTGAAACCGGATGAAAAAAGCACAAAGAGCACGAAGATCACACCGTTTTACAAAAACGGTGCAATGCTTCGTGCTCCTGCCAAAAGCTTAAAAGGAGCCGGCCCTTATTGGTTTTTGCCTTCGTCCTTTTGCTCTTTGCTGCTTTCGGCATCATCGCAGATGGATTTTGGATCCGCAATCAGCCTGAGCATTTCATACTTGCGGTTGGCTTCTTGTTCAATCTGCTGGCGAAGCTTCTTGGATTCCTCTGGAAAGGTTTTTTCCAGGGAAGCAAACCGGGTCTCACCGCCAAGAAATTCCTGCAGCGTGCCGTCGGGCGCCTTGGATTCAAGAACAAAGGGGTTTTTGCCCTCTTTTTCCAGCTCCGGATTAAAGCGGTACAAGGGCCAGTAACCGGTTTCCACGGCACGTTTCATTTCCTCCTGACTCTTGCCCATGCCCACGCGGATCCCCTGGTTGATACAGGGTGCATAGCAGATGATCAGCGAGGGGCCGTCATACTCGTCGGCTTCCTTAAAGGCCCGCATCAGCTGCTGCTTGTTGGCACCCATGGCCACCGAAGCAACATAAACATAGCCATAGGTCATGGCCATGCGGCCCAGGTCCTTTTTGCTCAGCTTCTTGCCGGACGCGGCAAACTTGGCCACCGCACCCGTGGGCGTGGCCTTGGAGGACTGGCCCCCGGTGTTGGAGTAAACCTCGGTGTCCATGACCAGAATATTGATATTCTCGCCTGAAGCCATCACATGGTCCAGACCGCCGTAGCCAATATCATAGGCCCAGCCGTCGCCGCCAAAGGCCCAGATGGATTTTTTGGTAAACACGTCGGCAAAATCATAAATGGATTGCAGCATGGGGCTTCTGTCCAAGCCGGCAAGCAATTGTTTCATCTGATCGCCATACTTGCGGGAGCCTTCCGCGCTGTTCATGTTTTCCAGCCACCCGCGCATGGCGTCTTTGAGTGCATTGGAAATGTCGGCCTCAAGGGCATCGCGAATCATATCCGCCAACCACCTGCGCCGCTGGTTGATGGCCAGGCCCATGCCATAGCCGAATTCCGCTGCATCCTCAAACAGGGAGTTGCCCCAAGTGGGACCGAATCCGTCCTTGTTGGTGCAATAAGGCACAGAGGGAGCCGATGCCCCCCAAATGGAACTGCAGCCTGTGGCATTGGCAATGATCATGCGCTCGCCAAACATCTGGGTCAGCACCTTGACATAGGGGGTTTCCCCGCAGCCGGCGCATGCGCCCGAGAACTCCAGCAGGGGCTGGCTGAACTGGCTGCCCTTTACGGTGTTGCGTTTGGTGAGATCATCTCGGATGGGAAGGGTCTCAAAATACTGCTCAAGGGGCACCTGCTTGGTGCTCTGGGTGTGAATGGGCTTCATGACAAGAGCCTTGGTCTTGGCCGGGCAGATATCGGCGCAGTTGCCGCATCCCTGACAATCCAGGGGATAAACCTGGATCCGGAACTTGTAGCCCTTGACCTCCTTGCCCACCGCGTCAATGGTCTCAAATCCCTCGGGGGCGTCCTTGAGTTCCTCGTCCGTGAAAAGTCCGGGACGAATAGCGGCATGGGGGCAGACAAAAGCGCACTGGTTGCACTGGATGCAGTTTTCGGCAATCCATTCCGGCACATTGATGGCAACGCCGCGTTTTTCATATTTGGTTGTGCCCACCGGAAAAATTCCGTCGGGTTCAAACACTGAAACCGGCAGTTTGTCGCCCTGCTGGATGGTCATGGGCCGCATGACATTTCTGATAAAATCCGGCTCATTGCTGGCCGCAACCGACGGCAGTCCCGCATCCTTCCAGGAATCGGGATAATCGATCTGCTCCAGATTGGACACGGACTGGTCAACAGCATCAATGTTCATCTGCACGACCTTTTCGCCCTTTTTGCCGTAGGTCTTGTGAATATCTTTCTTGAGAAAATCCACGGCCTCTTCAAAGGGCAAAACATTGGCCACCTTGAAAAAGGCCGTCTGCATGATCATGTTGATCCGGCCGCCGAGTCCGACTTTTTTGGCAATGGCAATGGCGTCAATGTTGTAGAACTTCAGCTTCTTTTCGGCAATGATGCGCTTCATTGAAGCCGGCAGCTGCTCTTCCATTTCCTCCCTTGACCAGGGGGAGTTGAGCAGAAAGGTTCCGCCGGGCTTGATGCCTTCGAGCACGTCGTAGATCTGCACGTAATTTGCCTTGTGACAGGCCACAAAATCCGCGGAATGCACCTGGTAGGTGGACTGGATGGGCTGAGGGGCAAACCGCAGGTGGGATACTGTCACACCGCCGGATTTCTTGGCGTCATAGGCAAAATAGCCCTGGGCAAACTTGTCGGTGTGATCGCCGATAATCTTGATGGCGCTCTTGTTTGCCCCCACAGTGCCGTCTGAGCCAAACCCCCAGAATTTGCACTGGATGGTGCCATCGGGCGCAGTGTCAAACTGTTCCTCCACCGCAAGAGAGCTGTGGGTCACATCGTCTTTGATACCCACGGTGAAATGATGCTTGGGCGCCAGGGCCTTCATGTTGTCAAAGACCGCCTTGGCCATGCCCGGGGTAAACTCCTTTGAGCCGAGCCCGTATCTGCCGGCATGAATCTCGGGGGATTCGCCGTATTCCATAAATGCCGTGCACACATCCAGATAAAGGGGATCGCCAATAGCGCCGGGCTCCTTGGTGCGGTCGAGCACCGTGATCTGCTCCACGGACCCGGGAAGCGCGGCCAGAAAATGCTCAATGGAAAACGGACGGTACAGGCGCACCTTGAGCAGCCCCACCCGTTCTCCCTGGTTGTTTAAATGATTGGTGACTTCCTCCAGGGTCTCGGTGCCCGATCCCATGGCCACCACAACCCGTTCGGCCTCGGGATGGCCCACGTAGTCAAACAGGTGATAACTCCGGCCGATTGCCTGGCTGACCTTTTCCATGGTGTCCATGACGATGGTGGGAATGGCCAGGTAATAGGGATTGCAGGCCTCCCGGTTTTGAAAGAAAATGTCCGGATTCTGTGCCGTGCCCCGGATGTTGGGGTGTTCCGGGTTCATGGAGCGGGCCCGGAACTCGCGTATGGCCTCGTAATTGACCAGATGCGCCATTTCCTCGTAATCCATGACCTCGATTTTCTGGATCTCGCTGGAAGTGCGGAACCCATCAAAAAAATGCAGAACCGGCACGCTAGCCTCAATGGCAGCCAGATGCGATATCAGGGCCATGTCCATGACCTCCTGGACCGATCCGGAAGCCAGCATGGCAAAACCGGCCTGGCGCACAGCCATCACGTCGCTATGGTCGCCAAAGATCGACAGGGCATGGCCGGCCACGGCCCGGGCTGTGACATGAAACACGCCCGGCAGCAGTTCCCCGGAAATCTTGTACATATTGGGGATCATCAAAAGCAGCCCCTGGGATGCGGTAAAAGTTGTGGTCAGCGATCCGGTTGCCAGGGCACCGTGGACCGCACCGGCCGCACCGGCTTCTGATTGCATTTCACGGACGTGCAGGCGCTGGCCGAAAATATTTTTCCTGCCTGCAGCCGCCCATTCATCAGCTGTTTCCCCCATTGATGTCGACGGCGTGATCGGATAGATCGCCGCCACCTCGCTTAAGGCATAGGCCACATGCACGGCGGCCGTGTTTCCGTCGATGGTTTGCATTTTCGCCATGATTTACTTGCTCCTTGGATAAGTTGAATAAATTGAAAGGCTGGTTCAAACCGTTGCTGAAAACCTGCAAAAACAGCAACGATCCTTTAAAATAGTTCGAAGTTTGTCTCAAAATAATAAAAATTAGCCCAAATTGCCAAAGGTGTAAAGAAAAAACTGGAAAAAAACGGCCAAATCGATTTTATAAATTGGCCCCCACGGCATTGGACAGCGCCACAAATTCCTCCACGGACAATGTTTCAGCCCGCCTTGCCCCGTCAATGCCGGCGGCCTGCAAAATCGGCAAAAGCCCCGGGCCGGATATCCCGAGTCCACCACCGCTTAAAGCGTTTTTCAGGGTTTTGCGCCGCTGGCCGAAAGCCGCCTTTACCACCGCAGACAGCCCGCCCTCGTTTTCTGCCGGAAACCGCGGGAAGTGAAAGACAATCTCAACGACCTCGGAATCCACCCGCGGCCGGGGATAAAACTGGTTGGCCTTGACCCGGGCCACGCGGGTGACATCAGCGCAGTACTGGGTCATGACCGACAGCCGGCCGTATTCCCGGGTGCCCGGCACTGCATACAGACGTTGGGCCATTTCCGCCTGGAGCATCAAAACCGCCCGGGAAACGATGCTGCGCTGAAATATCAAGGAGATGATCACCTGAGAGGAAATATTGTAGGGCAGATTGCCGATCACCACCAGCGGCGCCTGCTCTTTTCGGGAAATGGCATCCAGATCCACCTCAAAAATATTGGCATGGCACACATCAACATTTCCGACCCCGGCTTGGTCCGTCACCGACCGCAGAATGTCAATGAGTTCCCGGTCCTTTTCCACGGCATAAACACACCTGGCCGCCCGGGCGGCAAACAGGGTCAGCGCCCCTACCCCGGCTCCGATTTCCACCACAACCACGTTGTCAAGCCGGGCCCGGCGCACGATCATCTCTGCAGTGGACGGATCAGCCAGAAAATTCTGGCCCATGTGTTTTTTGGGCAAAAGCCCGCTGGCGGCCAATAAACGATGCGGTCCGGTCATGGATTTTCTCTGTCTGAATCAATTACAATCTGCCGGTAATACCAGAAAGCGGCAGGTATGGGTGCAAGGCGGCAGTTTCAAATATAACACAATTGCCGGCCGGGTCAATTGCCGCCTTTGACTTATGGTGCCTGCAGGCCTGTTTTTCTGTTAAAGGCGGCCCCGGCCCGGCACTCTTTTCTTTTGCTCCCGGACATGTTATAAAAATTCGCCAAATAACCAAATTCTACGCATAAAGGGCCAGGCCTATGAAAATTTTTGACACCCTGTTTGAAAACAACCGGAAATGGGCTGAAACAATCACCGCCCGGGACCCGGATTTTTTCACCCGCCTCAGCCGGCAGCAAAAACCCCGGTACTTGTGGATCGGATGTTCAGACAGCCGGGTTCCGCCCAGCCGTATAACGGACATGATGCCCGGAGAAATTTTTGTTCACCGAAACATTGCCAACCTGGTGGTGCTCTCGGATCTCAGCTGCCTTTCGGTAATCCAGTACGCCGTGGAGGCGCTGGAAATCCGGCATATCATTGTCTGCGGCCATTATGGATGCGGAGGCGTTCAGGCAGCCCTGGAAAACGAAGACCACGGATTGATTGACAACTGGCTGGGCCACATCCGGGACGTTTACCGCAGACACAAAGCCGAAATTGACGCGATTTCCGATCCAAAGGCAAAAGTCAACCGGCTCTGCGAATTCAATGTCCGGGCCCAGGTCATCAATGTCTGTGAAACCACCATTGTGCAAAACGCCTGGAAATCCGGCCGGAACCTGGCCGTCCACGGCCTGATCTACGGTCTTGAAGACGGGCTGCTAAAGGATCTCAATCTTGGCATTTCAGGGCCGGAGCAGTACCGGGCGCTTTTGCCATAAAGACTTTGGGATTTGTTTTGCGGCTGTGGATTGCGCTATGCTATAAACAGGCCCTGTTTCCGGAACAATTGAAAAAAACGCTGATTTGCTCACCCAATACATACGGAGAAATACAAATGGATGAAACCATTTCCATCATGCCCTGCCTGGACATGCAAAACGGGCGGGTCGTCAAGGGGGTTCATTTCGTGGATATCCGGGACGCCGGCGATCCGGTGGAGTGTGCCCGTGCCTACTGCCGGGCCGGCGCAGATGAATTGGCCCTGCTCGATATCACCGCCACAGTGGAGGGCCGGGCCACCATGCTCGACGTGGTCCGCAGGGTTGCCGAAGCCACCACAGTCCCTTTTACAGTGGGCGGCGGGGTCTCTGATGTAAAATCCGCGGAACAGATCCTCAATGCCGGGGCCGACAAGGTTTCCACCAGCAGTGCGGCGTTTCGCAAACCCGAATTGATCCCGGAAATGGTCCGGGCTTTCGGGGCGGACAAGGTCACCGTGGCCATTGACGTGGACCAAAACCCGGCCATGGCTTCGGGATATGAAGTCTATGTGGATGGCGGCCGCACGGCCACGGGAACAGACGCCATTGAATGGGCCAGGCGTGTGGAGGGATACGGTGTGCCCGTAATTCTGCCCACCAGCAAGGCCGGTGACGGGGCCCGTACCGGATATGATCTGCCGGTGATCCGGGCCATGAAGCAGGCCGTGTCAGCAAAAATCGTGGCCTCGGGCGGGGCCGGAGAAATGCGACATTTCCACGAGGCCGTCAAAGCCGGAGCAACCGTACTGCTGGCCGCCTCGGTGTTTCATTTCGGCATCATTGACATCACGGAGTTAAAAACCTGGCTGCAAAAGCAGGGCGTGCCGGTACATTTGTAAAAAACCGGCCGGGTATTTGGATTTCAAAAAACAAATCCTGATGGTGCCGTAAAAAATCCAATATCTGCGTTACGCGCAATTTCTCAGAATTTCACGTACGGATAAGTACGCTGCATTCTTCGAAATTGCGCAAGCCTTGATCTTGAACTTTTTACGGCACCATCTATAATCAGACTTTTTACGTATGCATCAATCCTAGAAATTGCCCTCGCCTGCCCGGTGCGGACAAAAGACGATCACCTGCTGTTTTTGCGCATCTATCCGGATGGCGGCGTTTGGATACATGGAGAACCAGATCCCGATTGGATTTCCCTCTGGATCCAGGATCCGGGCGCCGTGGCCGGAATCAAACCGGTCCCAGACCCTGGGCTCCCAGATAAAATCCACCCTGTGGGCGAAATCCCTGTTGTTGGGAGTCGCCTTCTGCCAGAGATGCAGGTCAAATGTGTAGGCCGGATCAAGGCCCACAATGGCATAGGGCATGTTGGCCCGGCCGCCGACATAATAGCGAAAATCCTTTGGAACGCGATTGTCCTCAAACATCTGCGTGACCCCGGTATCGGTCTCCAAGCGCCCCCACTGGCCGGCAGCGCATCCGCAGACCAGGACCGCGGCCAGGACAACAGCCGCGGCAAGTTTGGCGCTGGGGAATAGCCACTGCATCGGATCATCTCCCCTGTGAGTCTCTGCTTGTTTCTAGAGTATAGATGCCCCCAGGTTCAGGCGTTTTTTGAGTTCCTTCTCAATGGCATCCAGTGCGGAAAAACCGGATTCGGTTTCATCAATGGCACCCCCTGTCTTTTCTGAAATGGCCTGCTTTAATTTCTGCTGCATCTGAGCCCGGTGTTTTTCAAGGTCCCGGGACAGGGAAGCTTTTAAAACGTCGCCAAGGCCTGAATCAATGGTGATCTCAGGTTGTGTCAGGGTCCCGCCAAGAGTTGCGGCCACATCAAAGGACCGAATATCGCCAAGCGCAGATGCCAGGGCCCGGACCAGGAAATGCTCCTTTTCACCGGAGTTTACATCAAACCGGGCGGCACTGACATCAGCGGCAATCTCTGCATCCAGTTTTGCGCCGGCAATCCGGATGCTGCCGTCAACAGCATCGAGCCGGGCTTTGCTCAAAACTACCGACATACTGTCCTGATCCAGCAGCTGCAGGCTGCTGAGTGCATGCTCGCGGATTTGGAAATCTACCCTGTCCCGGGGATCTTCCGGATTGGTGCGGTCCAGGCGGCCGTTGATTTTTACACTGCCTGCATTTTCAGCCCCGGCACCGGAAAAATCAAATTTCAGGGGACGGCCCAGCACCCGGGGATCTGAGGCAATGTCCCGGACCTGTCCGGAAACATCCATGCCGCCCATATCCGCAGATACCCGGGCGGTTTTGATCCAGTACTCGGGCACCGGCCGGCTGGAGGCAAATCTGACATCAATGCCTTGTCTCCTCTGGCGCTTTTCGGTCTCCCGGGATTTTTCCATCATGGCCGACATATGGGGCGAAAGCCGCTGATACCAGCTCAGGCCGTTTTCCACCCACCCGGCATATTTGGGGCCAAGAATAAGGGCTGACATGTTGCCGATGCCTTTTGGTGAAAGGGCGTATTTATCCGTAAGCCGGGCGGCGTCCCGGCCCGGGGCGGCCCGCAGATCCACAAGCCCAATTTGCAGTTTCTCCCGGGTGGCGACCAGATCCTGCCGGGCCTGGCGCAGGGCCTGGAGATCGGTCTGAATGTCTTTTCTTATCTCCCCGGCCTGCCCTGCCCGGCCCAGGGTCCCGAGCAGGCCGCCGGACTCGCCGGACCCGCCCTTAAGATCATTGATGCGCTTTTTATAGTCGGCAAAAGTCTCCTGGTCCGGCAGGTTCTCCAGCCTTTTGGAAAAGCGGTCTCTGGCATCGGCAATTTCCTGCTGCAGGGTTTCGGCCTGTTTCAGCGTTTCGAGCTGCTCGTTTTCAATGATCTGTCTGGCGCTGTCTGCGGTGGCAGAAGGCAGGCGGCCGAGCTTTTCACGCATTTTTTCCGCCACAGAGGTTTTTGGTTCCTCGGAAGGTTTCTCCTTTTTGGCAATGGCGCCGGAGGTTTTTCTGGGCTTGTCAAAACCCACACCCGTAGCGGACAAATCCTCCACCACCTTGTTGCCCTTGAGGATCTCGCCGGTGTGAAAGTTCATCCGGATCTTTTCGGCCAAAACAGCATTGCGCATGGGCGAATTCGGATTTGTTATAGGTATTGGTAAAGATGAAGCAACAGGCGGAAACGTCTTTGAAAATGTAGGCGAAGGTTTTTCTTATCAACAAAAACAACAAGTCAGCGATTTAACTGACACTTACGGACGATTATCAGCGAATAAAACAGGATCAGGGTATAATTTTTCTGTAACAGAACAAGAACGATCAACCCCTAAAAGCAGTTCTCCTTCTACTTATCAACGATTAAGCGGAGCGCCAAGTATTAATCAAGGTTTTGTTCAAGCTCAAGAAGACAAGCGCTTAGAGAACGCTCCTTATAAAAGATTTGAAACGCGTATCGATAGAAGTATTGCTTATGGGGATGATGATAATTTAGACTTTCAATCAACAAGAACAGACATGGGCGGTGTTGATATGAATAAGCTAGGGTTCAAGCCAAGCATTCAGAGTGCTGTTTATGAGGGCGCTAGTGCGCCTTTAAAGAGAGATTTAATAAGTTTAGGTGTAGGAGAAGCTAAAGCTCAAGAACTCGCAGAATCCGCTCAAAATCGTTTCGGACTACCTGCTTTTTCAAGCTCGGGAGTAACAGCGAGAGCAGGAACAGCAAGAAGATTAACTAAAGAACTATTAGATGAAGGTTATATTCAACGAGATCAAAGAAAAGACTTGCAAAGATATTTCGAGAACACATTAACTTCCTCGCCAACTTCTTACGATATTGCTAATTATGAACGGGATCTTCGTATTGCCAGCGGAACAGCGGATAAATGGATCGATCCAATATTTAGTTATGTTAATGTTGGTTATGGCGCGACCAATGAAGCTATGGCAGGAGTTCAAGCATTAACAAGACCAGCAGAACTTGCTCAAGGGGTTTATGTTTTAGGAACTAATAAAGAAGCTCGTCAAGAAGCAGTAATGACAATAAGAAAAACTACTCAAGAAAACCCTGAAAAAGCAGTTGGTATGGGGCTTACTAACGTAGGATTTTTTGAAGGATTAAACATTTTTAGAAAATCTCCTCGAACAGTCAAACCTAGTAGAGCATTACTTAAAGAAATCTTTGATGAACAATCAATGTCGAGCAAAATAAATTACGCACAAGAAGTAGAAGTTTTTCAACAAGGATTATTTAGGAAAAAAAAGATTGATACTGTTCAAGTAATGGGCGAAGGAACTATTAACTGGAAGTCATCAACAGGGGATGTTCTTCCTTATGGAATATTCGAGCAACGAGGTAGTATTAGATCAACTAAAAACGATTTGGTTGTTAATTTCAAGGAAACAGGAGCGGTAAGCAAAATAGACGATTTAAGTATTTTTAGAAGCGGTTTAGAATTAGCTGATAAAAAATTTGTTATTGAAGGAGTTAGTCAATCAGGTTTAACAAGTAATTTATTAAAAAAAGTTGATAATGTTGGCGATGCTAATAAGATGATAGGAACTGAAACATCACTTACTAATTCTATCTTAGAAGTTCGTAAACCTAAAGAAGTCAATATTGAGGGTTTGCAAATTAAAAGTCTTACTGAT
>NZ_JAWODO010000020.1:0-5934 GCF_046483245.1 Desulfosalsimonas sp.
ACAGTGGATATGGCCGAGGCCCTTGGCGTGGATGTTGAATGCCCGGCCGAAATGGTGGCCAGAAGCATTGAAACCACCGGTATCGGCCTTTTCAACGGGATGAGCGCCACTGTTCATCCCGGCGCCCTGGGCCGGATTCTGTCCCGGATCCACTTTGGCTCCACCCTCAATATTGCAGCATCGCTGGCCAATCCGGCCATGCCCACAGTGGGTTTGCGGGGCGTGTATGACCGGGAGATGATCCTGCCGGTCATTCGCGCCATGAAAGCCATCGGCTACCAAAAAGCCATTGTTGTCCACGGGGTGGTAGATGGCGCAGCCCCTGAGCGGGCCGGAATGGATGAAGCCTCGGTAATCGGGCCCACCTTTTGTGCAAGGCTTTTTGAATCCGGGGACATTGAAACCTTTACCCTTTATCCCCGGGCATACGGCCTGGGAAAAGGCGATCCCGGGGACCTGGCGCCTTCAGGCGACAAGGGCACAGAGGCCCGCCGCTTTGTCCGCCTTATGCGCAACAAGGAAAACAGTCTCCGAAAAGAAGCGGTCATGCTCAATGCCGCACTGATTTTCTATGCCGCGGACATGGTTGCAGACGTTGATGGCGGCCTGGAAATCGCCGCCAATGCCATGGAAAGCGGGGAGACATTTGACACCTTGCGGGCCTGGGTTGCCGCCCAGAACCGGCACCCGGAAACAGGACTGCAAACCCTGGAGAAATGGATTTAATAGCAACAGCCTTCAAAAAAAGGGGTGATTGCCGCAGAGGAGGCCTTATGAGGATGGTTTTGACCGGCCGCAGATGCCTGGAAATCCAAAACAACAACAAACCGGAAAAAAACGGCAAGGGCGGGGTCCGCCTTCGGGTGCTCTACTGCGCCATATGCCGGACAGATGCAAAGATGTGGGACCAGGGGCACCGGGATCTGATCCTGCCCCGGGTGCCCGGCCACGAAATGGCGGTTGCTGACAGCCGGGGAAAACGTTACGTCATATGGCCGGGTGTGAGCTGCGGCACATGTGCGCACTGCCGGGCAGGACGGGAAAACCGTTGTGAGCGCTTACAAATTTTAGGATTTCACAGGGACGGCGGTTTTGCCGACGAAATAATCGCCCCTGCAGAAAGCCTGATTCCCGTTGCCGAAACCCTGGATCCGGCCATTTCCTGTTTTGCCGAGCCAATGGGTTGTATTTTCCATGCCCTGGCAAACTTCCCTGTAAAGAAAAACCCTCGCTTTTTGATTTACGGCGGCGGCACCATGGGGCTTTTGGCCGGCCTCGTCATTCAGGCGGCCGGCGGCAAACCCATGATCATTGAAAAAAACAAGGAAAAAATCCAGGCCGCGGGCCCCTTTCTCAGGGCCACCGGAATAGCATGCACGACCAATACCAGCGAAAACGGCTTTGATGCTGTCATCAATGCCTGCCCGGATACCCGGGCCTTTGCCGATGGATTGAAAAAACTGCGAAAAGGCGGACATTTTGTCTTTTTCAGCGGCCTGACAAAAAACGCAACCATTGAGACCGACCTGATTGACCTGATCCACTACCATGAAATTACAATCTCAGGCAGCTACGGATTGGCACCTGCGGATATGCAGCGCGCCGTGGACTTTCTGGATGCCCATCAAAGGATTCTGGCAACATTGGTCCAGGGCATTGCTGCCCCGGAAAACGCCCCTGTTCTCTTGCCGGAAGTGCTGGCCGGAAAGGGATTTAAGTATATACTGGATTTTACCGGCTCTTTGAGCGGGAAATATCACGGTCAAAATCATCAGGGGAATTTTTCACCTATTATTGTCCATCCAAAATCAGGCATTTTGGATGGACAATAGGCAGCTCCCGAAACTTTTAAAATAAAAGAAAACTGCAATATTTAAAACCGCACCTCATACCCAATTTTAAAAAACCTGGGCATTCCGTAATATACATAGTTGTCTGTGTCCTTGTTGCCGTTGATCTCAACCTCCTGATCAAACACGTTATCAATGCCGAGTGTGAGATATCCTTTGGGCAGTTTGTATTTTCCGTTGATGTCCAGCGTCGAGATATCATCCAGGGCATCCGGACGGCTGGTGACATAATTGAGACTCAGGGCAAGGCTGAACATGCCGCTGTCATATGCCGCGCCCACAGAGGAACTGAATTTGGGGCCGGTCTGATATTGCCTGCCGTCGGGATCCTCGGCAACAGGGTCGCACCATGTACCAGAAGAATAAAAGGAAATCCGGCTCGACCAGTTATCCCGGCCATGAAAAGGGAAAAGGTCAATATTCCAGTCAACGCCAAGGCTTTCATAGGTGCCGGCGTTAAAGTATTCATACGGGTAGCCGCCGCCTTTATAGGATTCAATCTTGTCCTTGTAATCCATGAAAAACCCGGACAACCGGATCTTGCTCCATGCGTTTGTAAACTTGACCCCTGTGTCGTAAGTCCAGCCCTTTTCCGGGGTCAGCTCCGGGTTGCCTTTCAGCAGCCAGGAATCATAGTACAAATTGTTAAAAGAAGGCGCCCTGAAGGCTTTTGCCGCATTGGCAAACAGATTCACGGTTTGTGTCAGCTGGAAATTAAGCCCCAGGCTGGGAGTGAATTCATCCTGGTCTTCACCGGCGGCGTCCGCATAAATCAATTGCTCCCGCATGCCCAGATCGATTTTCAGCCGCTGGAAAAACCGCTTGGTAATAATGGCAAACACGGCAACGTCATTGCGGTAATGATATCCATATCCGGTTTCAAAATTGGCAGCGCGGTGAATATATTCAAAACCGGTTTTGACTTCAGCACTCAGTAAATCAAATTTGCAGTCTGTTGATAAACCGGTATTAAAATGCTTGTTTTTACTGATCCCGTCCAGAATTTTATAAGGTTGGTATTCGAAGGTCTTTCTTTCTTCATCCCCGTATTTGTAAAATGCCTTGAATCTTGCATTTTCAGTCTCATAGCGCAGGTTGGTAAAAATTTCATACTGATCCTGTTCGTTGGTGTCGATTACCTGACCGGTTGTGGCGTCATATGTTTCATAGCCGGAGTCCACGTAACTGGCCAGGCCGTCAAAATATAGATTTTCCGCGATAGTTGCGTTTACGCTGGCTGAATACCGGTAAAGCGGTCTGGTATCGCTGTATTCCTTATCCGCAAAGTCATCATTGCGCTTAATTGAATTCATATGCTGATAATTAAACCCCACATTCACCCCTGGCCCGAGGTATTGCAGATGATGGTTGTGATAGCCGTAATCCCCGAATTCCACGGATGCCTTTGTCTGCTTGTGGCCGAAATTTTTTTTGGTGATGATATTAATGGCTCCGCTCATGGCATCGGCTCCGTACTGAATGGAAGATGCCCCTTTCATGACTTCGACCCGTTCAATATTTTCAAGGGAAAAATGGGATAATTCATAATTTTTGTTTCCGGAATTTTGAATCGGCATTCCATTGATCAGGACCAACTCGCCGCCCTCCACTCCGCGAATCGACAGCGAACTGCCCATCCCGGCTTTTACGCCCATGGGTGAATAGCCCTGAAATGAAAACCCGCCGATCCGGCGCAGGGCGTCAATGACGTTGTTGCCGCCGGTGCGCTTTAATTCCGAGGCTGAAAAAGACTGAATAAATTGAGGGCTTTCTTTTTCCGGAGAAGGAAACCGCTCAGATGTGACCACAATATCCTCCATGACTGTGGCGTTGTGAGCGGATCGCGCATTTGCGGGATTTTGCGTGCAGATGCATAAAATGAAAAAACAAATAAACAATAAAAATTTTTTGCCCATGGTGCCTCCTTTACTGTTGTCAATGGAAATGCCGCAGCAGCCGGCGTTGTCATGGAGAAACCTGGGCATATGCGTTTTCAATAAAAAAATCCCGGATCGTGTACACGATCCGGGATTTCCCTTTTTTATCCGCAGAATCAGCCCGGGGAACAACGTTGCCGGCGCAGTCAAACCCCTTATGTTTATTCAGACAGGTCTTCTGACTTGCGGATCAATCTACTTGCTGCGCCTTCCCGTTCATAAAAACAGTGGCAGTTCTGCAGCTTTCGTCCCCGTTTACAGCCGCGGGCCGGTCCCTGATTCACACAGGGTTCCCTCCTGACAGGCTCCTGTAAAACAATGTTTCGGAAACTACGTTATAAAAGCCGGTGCCAGGTTCGCATTGCGAGCATCTGAATAATTATGTGCATTTAAATACAATTGCAGGACCCTGTCAAGGGTCATTTTCATAATCGATAAGCTGTATTTTTTTACTGAGCTTACAAAAACAGACAGTTGAAAACTTCAAAAAACATCTTCCCTGTTTTTTCCCCGGCCCGCATGCCGGGGCTCAATGCCCAGCCGGCGAAGGGTTTTGGCGCGGGGCACGCCGTTTGGGTCATATCCCCGCAGCCGGTAATATTTCTGCAGCATGGCCTCCAGGGGAACCGTGCTTTGGTCGGCATCACAGGCCCGCCCCTCGGTGAGCAGCCGCAGCGGCAGTGTATCGTCTTTTCTGGAAATGCCTTCCCGGGTGTTCATATAACGCTCCAGCACATGAACCCGTTCTCCGGCCTTATAAAAATCCCGCATGCCCTGGTAGGGCACATAGCGGCTGCCCATAATGGCATGCCACAGCTCCGGATAAAGGCTGACATCCATTAAATTCAGCGCCAGCCGGGAAAAGTTTTGATTGAGCAGACGGATGACAAACTTGGGTGAAAAACGAATCAGGGGCGGCTCCAGGAATACGGCAAAGGAGGTAAACAAACACACGTGCAGGCAGTTAATGGCGCAAAACACATCTTCCATGAACTTGACCATGTAGGGTTTCCAGCGCACAGCCCGGGGCTCGGCCATTCCCAGGATCACCTCCAGGCCCACCATGTAGGATGAAAGGTGGCAGCCGCCCCGGTTGGCCGTGGCATAGGAAAGGCCCTGGCCGACAGAACCCCGGGGATCATAGCCGGGCAGTTCCATGCCCTTGACATGCATGGCAAAATCCTCGCCCCCGTATTTCCGGGCCGCGGCAGCAGAGCCCAGGGCCAGATCCCTTCCCAGGCCCCGGCGCAGGGCCATATCCGTTATCATTCCGGCAATTTTGTCAGCAGATCCGAATTTCAAATCTGTTTTCAGCAGTCCCTTTTGACCGGCTTCCATGGCCCAGGCCAGGGTCCCGCCCGTGGAAATGGTATCCATGCCGTAATGGCTGCACAACTCATTGAAGTCGGAAACCGTTTCCGGGTCAAAGATCTCCAGGTTGGCGCCCAGCAGGGTCATGGTTTCGTATTCGGGTACATGGCGTTTTTCCCCCCGGATGGTGCCCCGGTGGCCGCAGAGAATGGCGCAGGGCTTACAAGTGTCATGCTTTGTGTCAAACCGCTCGGCCATGGCCTCTCCGGAAAGCTTGCGGGCCCGGCCGTGGCTGCCGCCGGTAAAGTTGCGCACCGGCAGAATTCCGGCGGCATTGCCGGTATTGAGATTGGCGTTGGTGCCGTAATCCCGGAAAGCGCCGGCTGTGATGCCATTTCTTTGAATATATTTGAAAAACAACCGACTGGCTTTATCAAAGCGCTTTTTGTCCACCGGCACAACCTTGTATTCTTTGCCCTTTGCCACGATGCCCTTGAGATTTTTGACCCCCAGCACCGTTCCCATGCCGCCCCGTCCCAGAAAGCGGTGGCCGGACCGGATATTGGCAAACCGGACCCGGTTTTCCCCAGCCGGCCCGATGACCAGGGCACCGGAACCGTCCTGCAAAAGCGCCTTTTCCGCATCCGCCGTGCCCGTTCCCCAAAGGTCATCTGCGGGAACAAATTCTGCCCCGCCGTCATCCACCCGCAGATAGACCGGGGATTGGGCCCGGCCGGAAATGATCATGGCATCCCACCCGGAAGTCTTTAACGCCATGCCAAAGGGACCGCCGCAGGAACTGCTGGCCATAAGACCTGTGAGCGGCGATTTGGTCA
>NZ_JAWODO010000147.1:0-4526 GCF_046483245.1 Desulfosalsimonas sp.
CGCCGGAAGCGGGACTTTCCCATAGTAAGCAATGGCCTCCCGGTTCTCCGGGTTGGCCTCTCCGTTTAACACAATGCCGGCAACCTCGATTTCCAGCCGCTTTAATTGTTCCAGGGACAGCAGGGTGTGGTTGATGGTTCCAAGGCCGCTTTTGGCGACAAGCAAAACAGGCAGGTCAAGATGCTTTATCAGATCTGTGATCATGGCGTTTTCGTTAAGGGGGACCATTATGCCCCCGGCGCCTTCGACAATGAGAGAGCCGGTGCATTCAGGCAGCTCAAAGGCCTCAAGATCGATGCAAACACCGTCGGCCCTGGCTGCGGCGTGAGGTGACAGGGGCCGGGAAAGCCGATAGGTCTCGGGGTGAAAATGACGCTGCGGAAGCCCGGTGAGCCTCATGATCCAACCGGTATCAGATCCTTGCGCATCGCCGCTTTGAACCGGTTTCCAGTAGGTTCCTTTCAATCCCGCCATGAGGATGGCGGCTGTCATGGTTTTTCCGATTCCCGTGTCTGTTCCGGTAATGAAGAACTGTTTCGGCAGCCGCAGGGTCATTTGCGTTTGTCCTTTTTCCATCGATCCAGGGCGTCTACAAGCCGGTTGAGGTGTTGGTCTGTATGAAGCGCTGTAAGGGCAATGCGAATCCGGGAGCGTCCTTTTTCAACCGTGGGCGGCCGAATGGCCATGGCCAGAATGCCGGCATCTTCAAGCCGGCCGGCGAGGGCAAGCGTTTCGTCCTCGTTGCCAACGATAATCGGAATGATATGTGTTGTTGACGGACCTGTGTCCCAGCCCATGCGATGCAGTTCCGCTCTCATATCCCGGGCCTTTTCCATAAGCTGCTTGCGCTCCCGGTCCATTTCAGGCACCAGATCCAGGGCCGCATCCACGGCACCCATCACCGACGGCGGAAGCGCAGTGCTGTAAATAAATCCGGAACAACAATTGACCAGATAATCCCGCATTACTTTTGAAAAGGTGCCGTAAGCGCCAAAAGACCCCAGAGCCTTGCCAAATGTGCCCATGCAGCAATCCACCGCGGTCCCGGCTGTCAGCCCCATGCCCCGCGTTCCCGCAACCCCTGTGGCATGGGCTTCGTCAACAACCAGAATCGCGCCGTAATTTCGTGCCATTTCAACCAGATGCTTCACGTCACTGCTGTCTCCGTCCATGCTGAAAATGGATTCAGTGACAATAAAGATGCGGCTGTAGTCCAGGTAACGGCTTTTGTGCAATATCTCTTCAAGGTGGGCCAGGTCATTGTGGCGAAAAACCGCAAGGGCGCAGCGGCAGAGGCGGGCGCCTTCGATGATGCTCCGATGGTTGAGCCGGTCGGATAAAATCAGCGATTTTTTGTCTGCCAGGGCCGGAAGAAGCGACAGGTTTGCCTGAAATCCGGAGTTGAAAATCAGCGCTGCTTCGGCCCCCTTCAGCCGGGCGAGTTTTTCTTCCACCGCTTCTGCACAGGGCAGGGTGCCGCACACCAGCCTGGACGCCGTGGCTCCGGCCCCATAGCGATCCATAAACGCCTTTGCCCTTTCCCGCAGCAAGGGGTGGCGGGCCAGGCCAAGATAATCATTGGAACAAAAATTTATTAAAGACTGCCCGTTTCGTTCAACCATGACCCCGTCGCAGGGCGTGACAGGAACCAGAAAACGCAAATGGTTCTCCTGCTTGCGCCGGGCCAGTTCTTCCTGCATAAAATATGTGGCAGTAGTGCGTCTTATCATTGCCGGCCCCTGTTCATTGCAGACTTTTGACAACCCTTACAATGGCCCGGGTCAGGAGATCCAGATCATCATCAGAGATGATGTAAGGCGGCATTGTATAAATCAATTTTCCAAAAGGACGGATCCAGACGCCTTGGTTCACGAACTGTTTCTGGACGACTGCAAGGTCCACCGGAGTTTTCATTTCCACAACACCAATGGCGCCCAGTGCCCGGACATCGGCCACGCCTGAAAAACCGCGGCAAGGGGCCAGTCCGGACAGAAGGCCTTGCTCAATGCGATGGACGCTTTCCCGCCAGGGACCGTCGAGCAGGAGCCGAATGCTCGCTGCGGCCACTGCGCAAGCCAGGGGATTTGCCATGAATGTGGGGCCGTGCATAAGCACGCCGCCGTTTTTCGAAATACCCCGGCTTACCCGGTTTGTGGCAAGGGTGGCGGCCAGGGTCATGTAGCCGCCTGTAAGGGCCTTGCCCAGGCACATGATATCCGGCGAAATCCCCGCATAATTGCAGGCAAAGAGCTCGCCTGTTCGTCCAAATCCGGTGGCGATTTCATCGGCCACGAGCAAAACGTCATGGGCATCGCAGAGCATTTTCACCTGACGCAGATATTCCGGGGAATAAAAGCGCATACCCCCGGCGCCCTGCACGATGGGCTCGAGAACCACCGCAGCCAGTTGCTGGTGATGGGCTTCCATGAGTTGTTTGAAATCCTGGATATACGCATCATCCCAGGGTTCGTCAAACCGGCACCCGGGACTTTCGGCAAAATAATGCTGCTGCAGCACGGAAGTAAAATGTTCGTGCATACCCGTCACCGGGTCGCACAGGGCCATTGCTCCGAACGTATCACCGTGGTATCCGCTGCGAACCGTGAGAAACCGGTTTTTTCCAGGACATCCCATGCCATGCCAGTATTGAAGCGCCATCTTAATGGCCACTTCCACGCTTACCGATCCTGAATCGGCAAAAAAGACCTTCTGCAGCGGTTCAGGGGTGAGGTCCACGAGCATTGATGCGAGCGCCACAGCCGGCTCATGGGTGATGCCGCCGAACATGACATGGCTCATCCGGTCGATCTGGTCGTGGGCGGCATTGTTTAAAACCGGGTGGTTATACCCATGAATTGCCGCCCACCAGGAAGACATGCCGTCAATAAGCGCCTGACCTTCGGCTGTATAAAGCCGGACCCCGTCAGCAGACGCGATCATGGTCGCCAAAGGCGGGTCCGCAATGGATGCATACGGATGCCAGACATGATCACGGTCCTGTTGCGCCAGCCGGTGCCGCCTATCCATGGCCACCTCCCTTGAAAAACAGATCCCCGCTGGTGACCCGCTGACGGATGCCGCCGGCGCACTCCATGACAAGCGCACCGCTGCTGTCGATATCCACGGCCTTACCTTCAATGGATTGCCTGCTGCCGACAACCGTGACGTGTTTTCCCAGGGTATGGCTTTTTTCTTTCCACTGTTTCCGCAACGGCTCGAACCCCTGTGTTTGAAACATATCAAGCGCCTCTTCGAGTTCATAAAGAATATCGCCAAGCAACTGCGTCCGCTGCACGGTGCGGGTTGATTCAATGGCCAGCGAAGTGCTTGTCCGGCGGATTTCAGGGGGCAATTGCACGGATGCGGCAGCCACATTCACACCAATACCAATGATCACCCAATCCAGGCGATCCATTTCCGCGCTCATTTCAACGAGAATGCCCGCTGTTTTCCGTTTTTTGATCAGCACGTCATTGGGCCATTTCAAGCGGGGGGCGACGGCAGTGTACCGATGTATTGCCCGGGCCAGGGCCACGGCAGCCACCAATGGAATCCCGGCGGCCCCGGCAAGCGTGATGCCGGGACGCAGTATCAGCGAAAAATACAGCCCTCCGGGCGGTGATGCCCATGACCGGCCCAGGCGTCCGCGGCCCGCGCTCTGGGTTTCCGCAACAACGATCGTACCTTCAGGGCTTCCCTGAATGGCCAGTTTTTTGGCGTGATCCTGGGTTGATTGCATCTCCCTGCAGGAGATGATCTTTCGGCCCTGGATACGGGTTTGGAGATTTTCTTCAATTTCTGCGGCAAGAAGGCTGTCAGGCACACTGTCGAGTGTATAGCCAAGCCTGGGCGACGAGGAAATCCGGTAGCCCTCCCTGCGAAGTTGATTGACATATTTCCAGACACCAGTCCGGGAGATACCCAGTTCCGAGGCCAGGGCTTGGCCTGAAACGACCCGCGTTTGTTTCAGTGATTTGAGAACCGCATCTTTCATGGCAAAATGGGTATCCCGGATGCGATTTAATGTCAACCAAATTTATAAAAATGGTTGACATTAACATGCGCTGTCCTGCTTTTCCGGTTTGCCGAAAAGGTTGCCAGCCCGATCCATTACATATCTTCTCCGCCAGCTCCGGGTTTACATGCCTCATATGCATGTATATATTTATTTTTGATTTTAAGGAGAAGAATATGTCTTTTTTCCGGGGCCAGTTGCTTGGCAATGATATCAGACAGTGGATTTCTGCACTGGCAGTTATTTTTGTGCTCACCGGCTGCGTGCTTCTGCTTCGCAAAATCATAGCCCGCCGTGCCGGTCCCCGGGACCAAAGACCCGGCACGGGCCTGGGTGCACTGTTTGCAGAAATTGCCGGACAAACCAAGTCTTATACACTGTTTTTGGCCGCCCTTTACCCGGTGTCATTTCTGCTGGAACTGCCGGCGGGTGCCGGGACCCTGATTGCCAGCGTTGCCTTTATTGCCCTGGCATTGCAAATCGGGCTCTGGGCCAGTTGCTTTATTTCAAG
>NZ_JAWODO010000047.1:0-31727 GCF_046483245.1 Desulfosalsimonas sp.
GTTATCGCATGCAGGTCTCTCACACTCGACCCAGGGGTTGTCCTTGTCAAAGCTGCTTGCTCGTAGAGTGAGTAACCAGTCGAGCTCTGCGGCGACACTCTCTGACTTGGGGTAGCCGGCCAGTTTCTCCAGCTGGAGATAGCCCAGGTAGCCGGCAATGTAGGCGTTGTGCACATCAGGGTACTTGACCAGATAGTCATTGCCTGGTGGTGTCTCGAGTCTGCCTTTGCTCTTGTCGAAGATGGTCCGGGCATCGCCGAATTCCTCGGCGTACCTCCACAACGCATAGAACATATGCGGCGGGTAGTGCCACCCCTCGTAGAAGCTTGCGTAATTGCTGTGGGGTGGATTATTGACGACGTCTTCCTCCACCTCCCGTGGCAGATCGAAGACCTCGCGCGCTGCCCCGTCACGCCAGCCGATGTGTACATACTCGTAGGGTGGGTAGTTCGCAAACTCATTCCGTAGGTACACCTTTACATTGTCCTGCTGATCCGGCGCCAGGTACGGCAGGGCTCGAAGAAGAGCGTAGAGTGTGTCTCCTGGGTGGTGCCAGTAGTCGATCAGGTTCTCCCCGATGATCCGCTCCGTCCGCTGATCGAAGAGGCCGTGGCTCAAGTACCCGGGCCTCAGATGACCCACATCCAGCATCTTCTGCACCTCTGCGGACAGCTCTAGCTTGAGATCAGCGGTGCTCACCGGAGCGATGGCAGCCCGATGCACGGCAACGGCGGGTATAGGCGTCATAGCTGTCGCTGGCTCAGTAGTCGTGCCTAAGGCAACTACGGCGTTGCTAAGATGAAGATAGAGCCTGCCCTTGTAAGGGATCGGTGGATTCTGATCCCCGTGCCGTTCGTAGAGGCCATTGATGCTGTTGCTGGCTCCTCGATAGACGGCCCCATCGTGCGAATCGGACAGGACTTGGTACATCTGCATATAGCCGGGAATCATCTCGTCCCTTGGCTCCCAGGGGGTAAGCCAGTAGTTCCACTGTCTGTCCCCAGTGGAGCCGAACCCAGTGTCAGGGTTTGGATTCGGGATCATGTAGTCGATACCCCCTGCTGCACGGTCACGACATCGGTGGGGCTTTTGAGAACAAAAAAAAACAGGCTTTACAAGCCGGCTGGAACGGTTCCGGACAAGTGATTGAACGCAGTGTGCTGCGGCAGATCATAGATGACCTGGAAAAAAAAGTAAGAACAAAACTCCGGCACAAACCCGGCGCCGGATAAATGCAAAATCCGTATTACCGGCCTCCCGGACCCAGGATCCATTTCTTCAGACCTGTGGTAATCCATTTTGCCGGCACCCCGGATACGGCGTAACCGATGACCGCAAGCATCACAAACATCATGGCCCGGCCGGCGGTATCCATGCCCGGTTTTATCAGATGCGGTCCCAACAGGGCGCCCAGGCCGATTCCCATAAGAATGCGCCACGAATCGGGCAGAAACAGAATGTAGAAGATCACATAAGTAGGTGTAACAGGGCGTTTGGCCAAAACCTGTTTTCCTTTGCAGTTTGTACATTGCGGTTGATCCGAAACACAAACTTCGGCTATAGATATGCCGAAACCGATATCATTAAATATCGCAAACCGCAAGTTTGCGATGCTGTCAAAAGGTTATTTTACGGGTCACAAACCCATCATCTTTTATATTCCAGGCAACAGAAAGGATTTCTTCATGAGCCGGCAGCAGCCAGACAAAATTATCTGCTCAATGAACCGCGTGAGCAAGTATCACCATAAAAAGCCCATTATCGAGGACATTTCCCTGTCGTATTTCTACGGCGCCAAAATCGGAGTGCTTGGATTAAACGGAGCGGGCAAAAGCACCCTGCTTCGCATCATGGCCGGAGCAGACACCCAGTACAACGGCGAAATGGCCATGAGCCCGGGATACACCGTGGGCTTTCTGGAGCAGGAACCGGTGCTGGATGACAAAAAAACCGTGCGCCAGGTTGTGGAGGAAGCGGTTGCCGGCACCATGGAACTGATGGCCGAATACAACCGGATCAATGAACAGTTTGCCGAGCCCATGAGCGACGAGGAGATGGACAAGCTGATCGGCCGCCAGGCAGATGTCCAGGAAAAACTTGATGCCGCCGATGCCTGGGACATTGACGCGCGCCTGGAGATGGCCATGGACGCCCTCCGCTGCCCCGAGGGCGACACGCCGGTAAAAGTCCTTTCCGGCGGAGAGCGGCGGCGGGTGGCCCTGTGCCGGATTCTGCTGCAGAAACCCGATATCCTGCTGCTCGATGAACCCACCAACCATCTGGATGCGGAAACCGTTGCCTGGCTGGAACGGCATCTGCAGCAATACGAAGGCACCATTATCGCAGTCACCCATGACCGGTATTTTCTCGATACCGTGGCCGGCTGGATCCTGGAACTGGACCGGGGCCGGGGCATTCCCTGGAAGGGCAACTACACCTCATGGCTGGAGCAAAAGCAGGAACGGCTCCGCCAGGAGGAAAAGGCCGAGTCCCAACGCCAGAAAACTCTGGAGCGGGAACTGGAGTGGATCCGCATGTCTCCAAAGGCCCGGCAGAGCAAATCCAAGGCGCGCATCAATGCCTATGAGCAGCTGTTAAACGAGCAGTCCGCAGACCGGGCAAAAGAAATGCAGATCTACATCCCGCCCGGCCCCCGCCTGGGCAAGGTGGTGGTGGAGGCAGACAGCGTTTCCAAGGGCTACGGCGACCGGCTTTTGTTTGAAAACATGTCCTTTCACCTGCCCCCGGGCGGCATTGTTGGCGTTGTGGGTCCCAACGGGGCGGGCAAGACCACCCTGTTTAACATGATCACCGGCGAAGAGCAGCCCGATACCGGCACCCTGCGCATCGGTGATACCGTGCGCCTGGCCTATGTGGAACAGAGCCGGGCCAGCCTGGATCCGGAAAAAACCGTGTGGGAGGCCGTTTCCGACGGCGAGGACATCATCCGGCTCGGCAGCGTGGAGGTCAAGTCCAGGGCTTATGTATCCAAATTCAATTTTTCCGGCGCTGACCAGCAGAAAAAAGTCGGGATGCTTTCAGGCGGCGAGCGCAACCGGGTACACATGGCCCGGATGCTCAAGCAGGGGGCAAACGTGATTTTGCTTGACGAGCCCACCAACGACCTTGATGTCAACACCATGCGCGCCCTGGAAACGGCCCTGGAAAACTTTGCCGGATGCGCGGTGGTCATCAGCCATGACCGGTGGTTTCTCGACCGGATCGCCACCCATATCCTTGCTTTTGAGGGCAACAGCCAGGTGATCTGGGTGGAGGGCAATTACGCCGACTACGAGCAGGACCGCAAAAAGCGCCTGGGTGAGGAGGCGGAAAGGCCCCACCGGATCAAGTACCGGCGCCTGAGCCGGCAATAAGGGACGCCCTTTTTGCCCGAGAACAGCAGATGCGGCAAAGTTGCGTTTTTTATTGACCCGGATTTATACTTGTGTTAAAAGTCTTATCTTTAATGAATGGTCATGAGACCGCTGGCGATCGCAATGAAAAAAGACACCCAAAACGCTTTTAAGGAGCTGGCTTACTACAGCGCACTTGGGTTTTCCGTGGCGCTTGCCATATTTATTGGTTTGTTTATCGGGCTGGGACTGGACCGGTTATTTGACACAACGCCTGTTTTCATGTTCATATTTCTTTGCATCGGCATCCTTGCCGGTTTCAACAATATTTACAAGGTGATCAAGCGTAGCAGCAAAAGTTGAGGATATAGATGGTCATACAACAGCGTCTGCTCAAATTTATCATGCGGACGAACTGGTGCCTGCTTGCAGCTGCCAGTATAGTCGGATTGGCTGCCACCCACCTGCATTTTGCCCTGGGTATCGTTGCCGGCGGCTTAATTGTTACCCTCAATTTTCACCTGCTGTACAGAAACCTGAAACGCTCTCTGACCCCGCCGCATCTTGCCTCTCATAACGTAGTTCTGTTTAAGTACTATATCCGGTTTATCCTGACCTGCGTTATCATCTTTCTGCTGATTGCAAGCGGATATGTTGAACCACTTGGCTTGGTTATCGGCCTGTCGATTGTTGTGGCAAGCATAATGCTCGGCACCATCCGGGAATTTATAAAACTTATATACAAGGAGGCGGTCTGAAGTGGAACATCCATATCTATTTTTCATAAAGCTGTTTGAACTGATCGGGCTGGGGCATTTTGCGCATGAATATCCCCATGTGGTATACAGCTGGGTTGTAATGGCACTGCTGATCATCGTCGGCGCTCTTGGGGCTAAGCATATCAGCATGATACCGGGCAAGGTCCAGAATGTATTTGAAATGATTATTTCCAGCCTTGAGGAATTCACCGTTAGTATGGCCGGTGAAGAAGGACGCTGGTTCTTCCCGTTTGTGGCAACCATTTTTCTCTACATCTTCTTTGCCAACCTTGCCGGCCTTGTACCCGGATGTTTTTCCCCGACTGCTGATCTGAACACCACCCTGTCGTGCGCCATACCAGTATTTTTCTTTACCCACTATGTTGGCATCAAAATGCACGGCGTTCATTACATCAAGCATTTCCTCGGCCCTGTCTGGTGGATGATTCCAATTATCCTGCCCATTGAAATCATAGGTCATCTTGCGCGTGTTTTATCCCTCTCTTTCCGACTTTTTGGAAACATAATGGGAAAAGAACTTGTGCTCGGTATCCTTTTTATGTTGGCGGGTGCCTTTTTTGCGCCCCTGCCCATAATGGCCTTGGGAGTGTTTGTCTCTTTTGTGCAGGCCTTTATCTTCTATCTGCTGTCGGTTATGTACTTCTCTCTGGCCATGGACGAGGCCCATTAAAAAGAATAATACCATGCGGTGTTATATATGCGGTTTTTGGAAGAAGCCGAAACATCAACTTATATCAAGGGAGGTTTGTAAATGGAAATTGAAGCTCTAAAGTTTTTTACCGCTTGTGTAACAGTAGCCGGTTTTGCCATCGCGATTGCGGCATTCGGCTGCGGCATCGCCCAGGGTATCGGTCTGAGATCCGCAGTGGAAGGCATTGCGCGGAATCCAGAATCCTCTGGTAAAGTTACCGTAACCCTTCTTATCGGTCTGGCACTTATCGAATCCCTTTGTATTTATGCATTGGTGGTGTCACTGATCATTATTTATGCAACCCCCATGGCAGGTACCGTTACCAAGCTGCTGGGCGCATAAATCCCTGACCCTGTTTGGAATACAAAAGGCCTTTTACCGGGCAATTGCTTGGTAAAAGGCCTTTTGTATCAAAACCCAAAAAATTACAGTACCTGCCGCAAAAATACACCGGTATGAGAATCGGCAACCATTGCCACATCCTCGGGCGTACCCTCTGCGATCACAAATCCCCCTGCATCTCCGCCTTCGGGCCCCAGGTCAATGATGTGATCGGCATACCGGATCACATCCAGGTTGTGCTCGATGACCACAACCGTGTTGCCTGCCTCCACCAGCTGATTTAACACGCCCAGCAGCTTTTTGATATCCTCCATGTGAAGCCCGGTGGTGGGCTCATCAAGGATATAGAAGGTACGGCCGGTATCCCGCCGGGCAAGCTCCCGGGAAAGTTTCACCCGCTGGGCCTCCCCGCCGGAAAGGGTTGTGGCCGGCTGGCCCAGGCGGACATAGCCCAGGCCCACGTCCACAAGGGTCTGGAGCCTGGATCGGATATGACCGATGCTGGAGAAAAAGCCCATTGCCTGATTGACCGTCATATCCAGCACTTCTGCAATATTGAGTCCCTTGTACTTGACTTCCAGGGTCTCGCGGTTGTAACGTCGGCCATGGCATACATCACAGGGCACAAAAATATCGGGCAGAAAATGCATCTCGATCTTGATAATGCCGTCCCCGCTGCAGGCCTCACACCGGCCGCCCTTGATGTTAAAGGAAAACCGTCCGGCCTTATAGCCCCGCATCCGGGCTTCGGGTGTCTTGGCAAACAGCTCCCGGATAAAAGTAAACACTCCGGTATACGTCCCCGGGTTGGACCGGGGCGTGCGGCCAATGGGCGACTGATTGATATTGATGACCTTATCAATGTGCTCAAAGCCCTCGGCAGACGCATACTTGCCCGGAGGAATGCCCGAGCGGTGGAGGCGCCGGGCCAGGATCCGGTACAGGGTTTCGAGGACCAGGGTGGATTTGCCGGATCCGGAAACACCGGTCACACACACAAAACAGCCCAGGGGAAAGCGCATGTCAATGTTTTTGAGATTGTTCTGCGCCGCCCCGTGGATCACAAAGCCGGCACCCGTGGCCGGGCGTCTGGATTCAGGGGTTTTGATCTGCCTTTTGCCGGCCAGATACTGGCCGGTCAGGGAAGTTTCCGAGGCCTCCAGCTGATCCGGGGGGCCGGCAAACACCAGATGTCCCCCTTTGACCCCGGCTTCCGGGCCCATGTCCACCACAAAATCCGCAGACCGGATGGTTTCCTCGTCATGCTCCACCACCAGCACGGTATTGCCCAGATCCCGCATCTGCTTCAGGGTGGCCAGGAGCCGGAGATTGTCGCGCTGATGCAGGCCGATGCTGGGCTCATCAAGCACGTAAAGCACGCCGGTGAGCTTGGAGCCGATCTGGGTGGCCAGACGGATGCGCTGGGCCTCTCCCCCGGACAAGGTAGCCGCGGCCCGGTCCAGGGTCAGGTAGGACAAGCCGACGTTTTGCAGAAAAGCCAGCCGATCTGTGATTTCCCGGATGATCCGATCTGCGATTTTCGCATTCTTGCCTTCAAGCTTCAGGTCCCGGAAAAATGCGTATGCCTGCTCAACCGAAAAGCCTGAAATTTCAGGAAGGGTGATCTGGGCCACGCGCACGGACCGGCTCACCGGGTTTAAGCGCGTGCCCCCGCACTCCGGGCACGGCTTAAAATTCATATATTGCTTGATCTCTTCTCTGGCCGCGCTGGAGTCGGTCTCCACATACCGGCGCTGCAAATTGGGAATCACCCCTTCAAAGGGCCGGGTAAAATCCATCCTGCGATTGCCCCGGCTCATGGAAAACGGAATCTCCTCATCACCTGACCCGTAGAGAAGCACATGCCTAAACTGCTCCGGCAGCTCGCGGTAGGGCCGGTAAATGTCTGCGCCGTAATGGCGGGTCAGGGCTTCGATGAATTCGGCAAAATGCACGGAGCTGCGATTGGCCCAGGGCCGGATGCCCCCTTCGCGGATGGACAATTCCGGGTCAGCCACAACCAAATCCGGATCAAACTCCATGGTGGTACCCAGCCCGTCACATTTGGGGCACGCGCCCTGGGGGGAATTAAAGGAGAAACTGGCCGGGGTTAGCTCCGGATAGCTGATTCCGCACTGCATGCAGGCCGCGGTTTCCGAAAACATAATGGGGCCGGCGTCCTTGTCATCCACCGCATCCACCGCAGCGATGCCCTCGGATTGGGACAAAGCCAGCTCCAGGGAATCGGCCAGGCGGTTTTTCATGTTATCCTTGACCACCAAGCGGTCCACCACCACCTCAATGGTATGTTTGCGTTTCTGATCCAGTTTGGCCAACCCGTCGAGTTCCCGGACCTGCCCGTCAACACGCACCCGGGCAAAGCCTTCGCGCCTGAGCCAGGCCAGCAGTTTTTCATGGGCGCCTTTCTGGCCGGCCACCAGGGGGGCAAGAATCAGAATCCGGGTGCCCGGCTGCATGGCCATGACCCGATCGACCATCTCGTCAATGGTCTGAAAGGAAATGGGCCGGCCGCATTTGTGGCAGTGAGGGGTGCCCGCCCTGGCAAACAGCAGCCGGAGATAATCATATATCTCGGTAACCGTGCCCACGGTGGAGCGGGGGTTGTGGCCGCCGCTTTTCTGCTCGATTGCAATGGCCGGCGAAAGCCCTTCGATATGGTCCACGTCCGGCTTTTCCATCCGCTCCAGAAACTGCCTGGCGTACGTGGACAAAGATTCCACGTACCTGCGCTGGCCCTCGGCATATAGGGTATCAAAAGCCAGGGTGGACTTGCCCGATCCCGACAGCCCGGTAATCACCACAAGGCGGTTTCTGGGCAAATCCAGGTCAATGTCTTTAAGATTGTGCTGTCTGGCGCCCCGGATAATAATGTAATCAGATGAGATGGGCATGGCTGGCAAGCTGGTTTCAGGCCGGATACTTGATTCTGCGGGCATGATCAACGGCCATTTCAATGGCCGCCATGAGGCTGCCCGGATCGGCAATGCCTTTTCCGGCGATATCATAGGCAGTGCCGTGATCCACGGACGTCCGGATAATGGGCAACCCCAGGGTGGTATTGACCCCGTCGTGGAAATGCACCATCTTAAAAGGAATCAGGCCCTGGTCATGATACATGCATACCACGGCGTCATATGCACCATTAACAGCTTGATAAAACACCGTATCGGCCGGATGCGGTCCCGTGGCCAAAATCCCTTGTGAAACAGCGCCTGCAATGGCCGGCCGGATCATGCGGGCTTCTTCGTGGCCAAACATTTCCTCTTCGCCGGCATGGGGATTTAAGCCGCATACGGCAATCCTGGGCCCGGCAATGCCGAACCGGGATCCAAGGGCTTGGTGGGTCAGCCGGATCACGGTGGCAATCTGGTTTTCATCCAGTGCAGACGGCACATCACGCAGGGCCTTGTGAATGGTGACCAGCACCACCCTTAGACGACTGCCGGCCATCATCATGGCATATTCCCGGGCGGCGGTGCGCTGTGCCAAAATCTCGGTATGACCGGGATATATCCCTCCGGCCAGCTTCATGGCCGCCTTGTTGATGGGACATGTGACCAGGGCATCGATCTGACCGCTTTTGGCCATATCAATGCCTGCCTCAATATAGCCGATCATGGCCCGGCCGGTTTCCGCAGAAGGCTGCCCCCATTTGTGCGTATCGGAGCAAAGCCCGGATGCCGGAGAAAGATTGACGATTCCGGGTTCGTAAACAGCGGTTTGCAAATCATCCACGGCCCGGATTTTTAGTCCGGTGCGGGCAATGCCTGCGGCCATGTGCATGATCTCAGGATCGCCGATCACCACCGGACGTGCAGAATCATAGATTTCCGTGTAATCCAGGGCCATGCAAAGAATTTCCGGTCCCACGCCCACGGGATCACCCATGGTGATACCGATTAAGGGTCGCTGATCGCCTGCCATCCAGACCTCCGGGGTTTTTGAATTGTTTCAAAAATCGGGCTGAAAAAAACAATATAACAAAAACCCCGAAGCATCACAACAGGCAAAGCCATGGAACCGCTACGGTTAATTTGACCGGGCCCTTGCATAAACGATTTCGCTTTCATCGGCCCGTTGGCGGTTTTGCTCAAACTCCCTGCGGCGGCGCTCAATGTTTTCGGGCGCCAAGCCGCAGTGCTGCATCCACCTGGCAGCCCAATCTTTGTAGCCTTCCTCCTGCCAGGCCCGGTCCATTACCTGCTGCACGCCCCTGGCGTATTGGGCCATTTCCGGGGCCAGGCGGGTAAACATGATCTCCGCGCCCTCGTGGGTGGGCTTTGCATTGTTTTCCCGAATAATGCGCCACATGGTCTGGGGGTGGTCAATCATTGGACATGGGCGCAGGGTGTTGTAGCAAAAGGGCTGCTCTGATCGGATGGAGCGAAAGAATGAAGAATTCAACGCTTCTTTCAGGCTTTTTTCATGAATGTTGTCTGTTGCGAAATGGCAGAAGATGCACGGCTCCACATCGCCGCGGTGGTTGACATGAAAATAGAGCCGTCCGCCGGCAATGCATCCGCCCGACAGTACGCCGTCATTCCAGAAATCCACCAGCAGCACCGGCTTGTTCTCCCGGACATACTGCTGGAACATCCGCATCTGGTTTCGCTGTTCAGGCGTGGGCATCAAACTCATGTCCGGATCATTTCCCACGGGCATAAACAAAAACATCCACCCGTACAAGGCCCCTTTTTCTATCAGAAAATCCAGCCATTGATCCGAGCAGATGACATCCATATTCCGGCGGGTCACCAAGGAAGAAAACCCGAAAGCGCACCCGGCCTCCCGAAGCAGATCCATGGCCCGGACGCACTTGTCAAAGGAGCCCTCTCCCCGGACCGCATCAGTGACTTCAGACGGACCATTGATGCTGATCTGGGGGGCCACGTTGCCCAGCTCCACAAGCTTGTCCGCTGTTTTTTCATCAATCAGCGAGGCATTGGTATAAACCTGGTAAAAAGACTTGTCATGCTTTTCTATGACTTCGAGCAAATGGGGATAGATAAAGGGTTCTCCGCCCAGGATGGTAAAAAAGTTAATGCCCATTTCCTCTGCTTCGCTCAGCACCCGGTGAAAGGTTTCCGGACGCATGTCATCTTTTCGCTCATAGCTGCCGGCATAGCATCCCTGGCAGCGGTAATTGCAGCGCATGGTCGGGGATATGAGCATGGTGGGCGGGGGCTGGATGCCGAATTGTTTCTGGGCGCGCCAGGGTGCTTCGGGATCACGGAAAAACATGCTGGCCACCATTCGGGCCACGTACCGCTGGCGCACCCGGGGATGGGTATTTTCCACCACCCGTTTCAAAAACTGCCGGCCCGGGCCGTTTTCCCGCATCCAGTGGTGAAACCACTGGCGTACCATTTCCTGTTTTTCGCCGCTTGCAATGTGATCCACCGCCTTTAACACATACCCGGCGTTTTTATCCGGATCATCACCCAGATATTTCAGCGCCTGGCCGAGTGCCTTTTCCGCCAGGGTTCTGCGGGGCATCATGTCACGCCATCCTCTCAGATGTATAGCCATGGTCACCTCCAATGGTTGGGGTTATAAATCCAATATTGACGGTTGTGTCAATATTTACGTATCCACTAGGAGATATATAACTACGAACCGAATATGAAGGTGCTGTGAACGGAATCTGCTTGCACTCCGGAGGAAAGAGCTGCGCCGCTTGAAAACATCTGATCGGCAGGAACCGCGCCAACGAGGACTACTTTTACCGAATAATCAACATGTTATTTAACCATATAATAACCAGTCTTCATGATTTGTCAATTTCTTCTGCCTTCTGCCAAAGTCCGCTTGACGGCCATGCTGGCCGGTTTACACCAAAAATCCGGCCACTGTGCCGGTCATGCAGGTGGCCAGGGTACCGGCAATAATGGAACGCAGCCCCAGGGAAGCAATCTCATGACGACGCTCCGGGGCCATACCGCCGAGTCCGCCGATCATGATGCCCAGGCTGCCGGGATTGGCAAACCCGCACAAGGCATAAGACATGATCAGAATGCTTTTGGGGCTCAAAACTTCCGGTGCCGTCCGGGTCATGTCCACATAGGCGATCATCTCGTTGAGCACGGTCTTGGTTCCGAGCAGGGCGCCGGCCGCCTGGACTTCAGCCCAGGGAATGCCCATCATCCAGACCAGGGGGGAAAGCAGCCAGCCGAAAATCCGCTGCAGGGTCAGGGGTTGGCCCCCCACGCCGGGAAACAGGCCCAGAGCCGTGTTGATCAGGCTGACCATGGCCACCAGCACAATAATCATGGCAATAATATTTAACAGCAGTTCCATGCCCTGGAGGGTCCCGCGGCTTAACGCATCCATGGCGCCGCAGGCATCGGTTTCCTGTGTGAGACGGGCACCGGTGATTTCCCCGGTTTCCGGCACCATGATTTTTGCAATCACAATGGCCGCAGGCGCACTGATGATGGAAGCCGTCAGGATGTGGCCCATGACATTGGGCACCAGGTCAGAAAGAATGCTGGCATATACCACCATCATGGTTCCGGCGATGGTGGCCATACCCGAAACCATCACGGCAAACAGCTCGCTTCGGGTCAATTTGGCCACGTATGGCCGAATCAAAAGCGGCGATTCCACCATGCCAACGAAAATATTGGCCGAAACCCCCAGGCTTTCAGCACCCCCAAGCTGCATGGTTTTTTCAAAAATACGGGAAAACACCCGGACAATGCGCTGAAGAACCCCCCAGTAAAAAAGCAGGGCAGACAGGGCGCTGATCACCAGCACCAGGGGCAGAGCCTGGAAGGCCAGGATAAAGGTGGCCTGCGGATCTGTGACCGCAAAGGGCGGGTTTTTGCCGGCAAGGTATCCGAAAACAAATCCGGTACCGTCTATAGTCGATTCCTGCAAGGCCAGCACAACCCGGTTTAACCAGGCAAAAACCCGGGCGCAATACGGAAATTTCAGCAGGGCCACGGCCAGAATCACCTGCAGCCCCAGGCCGGCGGCCACGGTGCGCATGGGAAATTGTCGCCGGTTTTCACTCAGCAACCAGGCAATGCCCACAAACAGAAAAAATCCCCCGATGCTTCTTAAAATCATGTGCGTCCTTTCGCTGTGATCAAAGCACGGCTTTGCGGATGCCGGCCCTGGGCATCAACACGAATACCAGCACCAGCTGAATGCCAAGTCCGGCCCCGGTCATGATCAAAGCCGAAAGATACGCGGCCCGGTAGGCCATCACCGATGCAAACCCCATAAACTCCATGGTATCCACCACCGGTCCGGCAATCAAGGTGCCGGCCACCCCCCAGGACAGAAACAGGGTGGCGTTAAAATATCCAAACCACCGTCCCCGCTGCTGAGGCGGGATTAAAATGGAAGCCATGGCATAGGAAGCCGCCAGAATAATCACCTCCCCTGCCCCCCGCAGGAAACTGGCGGCAAAAATCAGCCACAGCTGATCGGCAAGTGCAAATATCAACAGGTATGCAATGGCAGCCAGGGCGCCGGCGCACACCGCCCGCCCGTTTCCGATCCGCCTTCCGATGTGGCCGGAAAAAACACCCAGCAGCACAATGGCCACAGACTCGGTATTGACAATATGGCTGAGCAGTTCACTGGAAACAGCAAAGCCGGATTCCAGAAAAAGATACTGGGACTGAATGATGGTTACACAGTTGCGGCCGAAATTGATCAGGGTCATGGCAATGAGAAAAATGATGTACAGGCGCAAAGAATCGGCCGCACACATTGGACCGCAATCCGAATCCGCAGGCGGATGCCGGCTTGTGCCCCCTTCGGGCAGAAACAAAACCGGCACCATGGCAATAAGCATTACAGCTGCGGCCACGAAAAACAGCACCCCGGATTCAAAACCCCAGCCTTCGTACATGGCGCCCAGTCCGTCATAGAGTTGGCCGCCGATCCAGATCCCCAGCAGCCGGCCCAGGCCGCCCACACTGGCCAGTCTGCCCTGAACCTCGTTTCGTTTCTGTTCCGGATACAAATCCGATATCAGGGCACTCCAGCCAATATTGCTCATGGACCAAAACATCTCCACCACGGTCAGCCCCAGAATAATGACATAGCCTGCCTGATAAGGCGATGCAGCCATTACGTGCACGGCCCAGATCAGCACGGTTCCTACGGCGCCTGAAAATTCCCCCCATAAAATCAGGGTGCGCCTGAGCTGAAGCCGGTCTGAAAGCCGGCCCCAAAAAAAAGTCTGAGCAATGATATTGGCCAGCATAGGAAGGGTTGCAAAAAGGGTGGTTTCGGTAACGGAAAGATCCAGGTAATAGCGCAGGTAAATCGACAGGTAGGAATAAAAAAGGCCCCTGCGGAACATGGCCAGGGCCTGAAAAGAGCCGATACCCCAGAATATTGAAAAAGCGGACCGAATCTGCATTTCTTGCATCTCCGGGCGGTTACGGGAAACACACGTGCAATGGGTCCGGCAGCGCCGGGCAGGTCCGGTTCAGACGTGTCCACTTCAGACTGGACATGGGGGTATCAACCTGTTTATAATCGGTTTATGAAAGCAAACAAACCCAGAACAAAACAATTGCGCACAGCCCTGCATTTTTATCTGATCCGGCTGCCTGCGGTGTTTGTGCTGGCCCCTTTGGGATTTATCCTTGAATTTGCAATGACCTTTCCCTGGAAACTGGTGGTCGCCCTTGACAGCCGACGGCCCGGGCACGGGAAAAAAGTTAACCGTACGTGAAATTCTGAAAAATTGCGCGTAACGCAGATATTGGACTTTACGGTGCCATCAAACTTATCGGTTCATCCGTGCAAGGATGCACCGCTGCAGCTCTGACATATCAATGGAAGTAAACCGAAGGCCCACCCCCCTGGAAGTTCTTCTCACGGTCTCGCCCCGGGCGGTCAGCACAAGTCCGGGGCTTTTGCCGGAATCAAAATCAATGGTGATATCCGCTTTTGCCGGCACCGGCACGGTTTCATCGGTAAGCAGAAACATGCCCGCGCCCCCCAGATCATTGACACGTCCATGGATCGTCAGCACTTTTCGCTTGTCGCTATAAGGGTCAATGATTTTCAGGGTGGCCATAATATCGGGCCAAACAGTGGTACGCGTATTTTTACGATAACGGCGGGCCTCGAAATTCATAGAAATATCCAATAGCTCACGAGTTCAATGTTTGTGAATCCGCCCGGGCAATGCCCATGCATCAGAGCCGTCCGGAAAGCGTTCCGGGATCCGGCAAACTTAGCCGCCAAGCAGGGGATCCAGACCGCCTTTGCGGTCCAGGGCGTTTAGTTCATCATAGCCCCCCACATGCTGATCATCAATAAAAATCTGCGGAACCGTACGCCGGCCGCCGCTTCGCTCCACTGCCTCGGTCATGCGCGACGGATCGGCATCCACAAGAATTTCAGTATATTCAGCGCCTTTTTGATCCAGCAGGGATTTGGCCATCCGGCAAAACGGGCAGGCCTTTGTGCTGTAGATTTCGATGACAGGCATCGGGTTTCTCTCCTTTTTTACCCAGTAGTTAACAGGATTCGGAAACCTGCGCGGTTTTGGAAATAAATTGCAGCCAGCGCTGCCTGAAAGCATCCATGGGCATGCTGTCCAAAGTGCGCAGTTCCAGGGTGGTACCCTTTAAATTAAACCGCACATCCGTAAAAATCGTGGTCATATGATATAAAAACGCTTCAAAAGAGGTATCGGCTGTTTTGAAAAACGGCACTTCCTCTCCCAGCGCCACGGCATGCAGCCCAAAGCGGATCAGCCGGTCAATGAGTTCTTCGGTTTCTGTCAGCGGCTCTGAGCAACAGGGCGGCATGCCGCACCGGGTGGGATCGGTGTTATCCCAGATCTCACGCCTTGGCGCTGACATCTGAAACAGCGGTTCCCGGGCCAGACTGCACAGCCGGAAAAACAGGGGCAGAAGCTCCTCAATGCTGCATATGGCCACGTGCAAATGAATGGAGGCCGTGGCCTTCATCATCTCATGGCCCCGGGTGCCGCTTGCGGCCAGACGCCGGTGCAGGCTCACATAACGCTCGGATGTCAAGCACAAAGGCGCATCCCTGCGGCCCGGCACATACCCCCGGGGCAGGTAGGAAATGCCAAGATGCGAGCGAATCTCTGCGTTGATCTGCTCCATAAAAGAGATGAAGCTGTCTATCCGCTTTTCGTCGCCGGCAACAAGCGGCGGGCTGCAGTACTCGAGCTGACCGCCGGGCTCAAAGGCAATGCACAGGCCGTTTTCAAAAAAAACCGCGCCATTGGCGCATTTGCCCCAACGGCTCAAAAGCGCTTCCACATCCGCCACGTCCTCAATTTGCAGGATACGGTCGGGCAGAAACTCGAATTCAAATCCGTATGTTCTTTCGGTCTTGGGCAGCTGGCCCTTTAAAACCGCCATGTACCGGCGGGTAAAATCGGCTGCCAGCCCGGCGATATCAAAATGCCCGTTCAATTGTCCTCCCGGGTCCGGAAATTTTGGTAATCACGCATGAAATGCTGGTACCAGAGGGTGAACACGATCACTGAAAAAAGCCGGTCCGCCTGGGAAACCAGGGTCTGCGGGCCCACACCGGCTGCCGTGATATTTTCGGATAACCGCCGAACAAACCCGGAATCCAGCACATTGTGCTGCTGCACCAGATTGCCGAGCACCACTTCCCGGATGGGCTCGGGCAGGGTGCGGGGTTCGGACAGCCAGTCCGCCATGGGAAAGGTAAAGGGCTGCTTTTTGCGAAACGCGGTTCTGGCATCCAGAAGCCCGTGCCTGACAAATGAATAGGCGCAGATCAGTTTTTCCCGGTTCAAACCCAGGTTCACCTTCATGGATACCGGCAGCCGGGCGGCAAACTCGGCCAGGCGGTAATCCAGAAAGGGTGTGCGGGTCTCCAGGCCGTGGCGCATGGACAGTTTGTCAAGGCGGAGAATCACGTAATCCGGAAGCCGGCACCGGCTCTCAAAGGATATGGCCGCATTTACGGGATGTTCATGGCCGGTAAGTGCCGGTGCCGCCTCGCCGGGAAACACCGGCTGGTCCGGGACGATGCCCAGAAGCCGTTTGAGTTCGGCAGAATCAAACAGGGCCTCTGCCTGGATATAGCGCCGGGCCGGATCATGGCTCCGTGTTGCCAGGTAGTTTTCCAGCTCTGAATAATGCCGGTTTACCCGCGCCTGTCCGGCTGCGGTCATGCGGCTGTATTGCTCTGCCGCCATTTCAATCATGAATTTTTTGTATCCGGCAAAAATTTCATCCGCGCCCTCGCCCGTGAGCACCGCCTTTACATCCGCGGCCGCAGCCCTGCAAACGCAGTCCGTGGGCAAAATGGTGCCCAGGGAAATGGGTTCTTCAACCGCCGCGATAATATCGGCAAGCCCTTCAAGACTTTCCTTTCCGCAAACTGCCGGCCGCAGCCGGCTTTGGGAGAACCAGCGGCTGCGGGTTTGCAAAAACCGCCTGACATCGGGCAGCTCATCATAGGCGGGCTCATCAAAAGATGCGGTATACAGGCGCATATCCGGATGCGTGCCTACGGCGGCAGCCGCCACAGCAGACGAATCAATGCCGCCGCTGATAAAGCTGCCCAGTTCAACATCCGAACGAAGCCGGATTCGCACGGCATCCCGAAAAATATCGAAAAAACCGTCTGCTGCGCTTTGCAGGTCCAGGCCCGCATCCTGTTGCCCGGTAATATAATTCCAGTATTGGTAGATGGCAAATCCCCGGGCATTTAAATCATATTCCAGGTAAGCACCTGGCGGGAGTCGGTAAATCCCGTCAAACATTGTCTGCTCACCGGGCACATAGCGATAGACAAAATAGCTGGCCAGCCGGTCCGTGTTGAGCTGCGGGGTGATTTCCAGACCCGCCAGGAGCGGTTTGATCTCCGAGGCAAAGGCGAATGCACCGTTTGTCGCGGTGTAATACAGGGGCTTGATGCCAAAGCGGTCCCGGAACAAAAACAGCTTTGCCTTTTTCGGATCCAGGATGGCCCCGGCATACATGCCGTTGAGCCGGTGGAGAAATTCAATGCCATGGCGCCGGTACAGATGCAGGGCCACTTCCACGTCCCCACTGGAAACAAAGGGCTGATCTGCCACCTCCGGGCGCAGTTCAATATAATTGTAGATCTGGCCGTTGCAGACAATGGCGGTATCATCTGTTGGGCAGCAGATGGGCTGCATTCCGGTTTCCAGATCCAGAATGGCCAGGCGCACAAAACCCAGAGCGATATTTAAGCCGCAAACCCCGGCGGCATGAAAATCACGGCCATCAGGACCCCTGTGTTTCTGCGCGCATCCCATCTCCCGCACCTGACGACTCAGGTGGGCCATGGAATGGCGCGCGGATATGATACCTGCAATGCCGCACATAATTTCGGCTCTTTTTGTCAAATAATGAAAGACCGGGTAGTTCATAGCTGCCCGGAAATAAATGTTGTCTTTCAAACTCTGCCCCAGCCGTGGTGGCCCTGTCAAGTGTTTGCAAATATGTTTTTGTATTTACAACCTTTTTAAATGATCTTATAATTTTAATATGATATATATGGAATTGGCCATAATGAATTTTCAACCACCGGCACAAAAAACCGGGATCGTATGCAAATCCGGGCTTGACAGAAAACCCCACGGGCATGTAAAGCAGAAAAGCTCTCCAAAAACGACTCCGAACCAACCGCCGGCCCTGCTTTGCCGGCAGTGCTTGGCCTTTATCACCCGGCCCGGAGAGCGGATTGTTGTCAACGGCGCCCATCACCATACCTTTGCCAATCCTCACGGCATTGTGTTTGAAATCGGGTGTTTTCAACAAGCCCCCGGTTGTGCCGCAGCCGGAGCACCTACGGACGAATTTACCTGGTTTGCGGGATACAATTGGCGGATTGCCGTCTGCGCAAACTGCCTGACCCACATGGGCTGGCTTTTTACCGCCGCCGAGGGCAACAGCCGTTTTTACGGCTTAATCCTGGACAATCTCGTGGAATCTGCAGCCAGATTTGAAAAAAAATAAACAAATATAAAAAACAGATTGACAAATACTGTCAAATTCGAATAACAGAGAAAGTTTTTAGCCACAGACAGATGATCTCTTTTTATGAAGGTGAATGCAAAACATGAGCCAAGACATTAAACACGTAAGAAACATCGGTATCAGCGCGCACATCGACTCCGGCAAAACCACGCTGACAGAACGCATCCTGTATCTGACCAAGCGAATTCACAAAATCCACGAAGTGCGGGGCAAGGACGGGGTTGGCGCCACCATGGATTCCATGGCCCTGGAAAAGGAACGGGGGATTACCATTGCCTCGGCAGCCACGTACTGCACCTGGGAAGGCCATGAAATCAACATCATTGACACTCCCGGGCACGTGGATTTCACCATGGAAGTCGAGCGCTCCCTTCGGGTGCTCGACGGGGCCATCCTGGTGCTCTGCGCCGTAGGCGGGGTCCAGTCCCAGTCCATAACCGTTGATCTCCAGATGAAGCGCTATAACATCCCGAGTATCGCATTTATCAATAAGTGCGACCGAAGCGGCGCCAATCCCTTCCGGGTCATTGAGCAATTAAGGGAAAAGCTCGGCCACAATGCCGTGGCTCTGGAGCTGCCTATCGGCCTTGAAACTCATCATCACGGCGTGGTGGACCTGATTTCCATGAAGGCCCTTTATTTCGAAGGCGACCACGGCCAGCACGTAAAAACAGACGAAATTCCCGAAGATCTTGTTGATACGGCCATGGAGAAACGCGAGGAACTGCTGGATGCGGCTTCCATGTTTTCCGATGAACTCACCGAGGCCATTCTCGATGAGGCTGAGGTTTCCGAAACCATGCTCAGGGAGGCCATTCGAAAAGGGGCGCTCAGGCGCGAGCTTACTCCTGTGCTCATGGGCTCGGCCTATAAAAACAAGGGGGTCCATCCCCTGCTCAATGCCGTGTGTTATTATCTGCCCTCGCCCGATGACGTGGAAACCCATGCCCTGGATATCACCCAGGGAGAAGAACCGGTACGCCTGACCGCAGACAACAAGGCGTCGCTGGTGGCCCTTGCTTTCAAGCTCGAAGATACCCCTTACGGCCAGCTCACCTATATCCGAACTTACCAGGGGGCTCTTGACAAGGGAGATACCATTTATAACGTGCGCACCGGCAAAAAAATCAAGGTGGGCCGGATTGTTCGCATGCATGCAGACAAAATGGAAGACGTGGAAACCATCCCGGCGGGGTTTATCGCCGCGCTTTTCGGCATTGACTGCGCATCCGGCGACACCTTTACCGAACCGGGCGTAAACCTCTCCATGTCCTCGATGTATATCCCGGAGCCGGTGATCACCCTGGCGGTCAAACCCGCGGATTACAAGTCTGAAACCAACATGTCCAAGGCCCTCAACCGGTTTACCAAGGAAGATCCCACGTTTCAGACCCATTTTAATTCCGAAACCGGTGAAACCCTGATTTCCGGCATGGGTGAACTGCACCTGGAAATCTATCTTGAACGCATGAAACGGGAATACAATGCCTCCATCATCGCGGGCGAACCCCAGGTGGCTTACCGGGAAACCATCACCCAACAGGCCAATTTCGACTATACCCACAAAAAGCAAACCGGCGGAGCAGGCCAGTTCGGCCGGGTCATGGGGTACATGGAACCTGTGGAGGACGAATTTGAATTTGAAAGCAAAATCACCGGCGGCGCCATCCCCACCCATTTCATCCCGGCCTGTGAAAAGGGATTTGCCGAATGCATGAAAAAGGGGCCCTGGATGAAATATCCGGTAACAGGGGTCAAACTGGTGCTCACAGACGGCGGGTTTCACAGCGTGGACTCCTCGGAAATGGCCTTCCAGGCCGCCGCCCGGGGAGCGTTCCAGCAGGCCTATTCCAAGGCCAAACCCGTTTTGCTCGAACCGGTGATGAAAGTGGTGGTGGAAACCCCTGACGAATTTCAGGGAAATGTCATGGGGTCCCTGAACCAGCGCCGCGGCATTATTATCGGCGCCCACGACGAGGGGATTTCCACCGTGATCGAGGCCCATGTGCCCCTGGCGGAAATGTTTGGCTATTCCACTGTGCTCAGATCCCTGACCCAGGGCAAAGCCCAGTTTACCATGGAATTTGAAGCCTACAAGGAAGTGCCCAAATCCGTGCTCGAAGAAATCGCCAAAAAAAATGAGCAGGCATCAAAAGGCGGAAAGTCCTAAAACGCCGGGCGCATTCGTTCAGATTTGGAACCATTTGCCGTGTAAGCGGTTATTGAATTGATATTAAACTGCCATAAGGAATCCATACCAATGCAGAATCATACGCTCATGCTACGTGACCCTTTGAAGATGATCGGCGGCAGTGCTGCCGAAAGCCTTGAAAATGGCGGGTTTGCCGCCATTCTTGCCCGGGCCGGAGTGGGCAAAACCGCCCTGCTCGTCCAGCTGGCCCTCCATGCCATGGCCGGGGGGAAAAATGTCCTGCACATCAGCACCGAAGACCCGGTGGACAAGGTCAACCTCTGGTACCAGGAAGTCTTTCACCGGCTGACCCAATCAGACAACCCGTCCCAGGGCGAAAAAATCTGGGATCAGCTTCTCTACAACCGCTTTATCATGACGTTTGAAACCGAGACCTTTAACCTGGACAAGGTGCAGAAGCGCATTTCCGAACTCATGGCAAACGGAATCTTCCAGCCCCGGTTGGTTATGATCGACGGGTTTGCCTTTGATGAAACAAGCCGCCCCCAGTTAAACGGCCTCAAGGATCTGGCGGCCACAAGCGAGATGACCTTCTGGTTCACCGTTCGCACCCACCGCGACGAGCCCGTGGATTCTTCCGGAATGGCGACTTCCTTTGCGCCGTTTGCCGGCTTGTTTGACCTGATGCTCCAGCTTTACCCGGAAAAGGACCGGGTCTATCTCAAACGCCTGCCACTTGCAGCCGAACAAGACCGGCAGGACACGTCCGAATTGTACTTGGATCCTGCCACACTGCTGGTTAGCGACAGCCCAGTTGGCGCGTAATGACCATTGCCGTTGCCGTAAGCGGCGGCATCGATTCCCTGGTGGCCGCCCATCTGCTGAAAAAAGAGCACAGCTCGGTTTTCGGCATTCATTTCCAGACCGGATATGAAGAAAAACAACATCCGCACACCGACGATTCTCCCGCCTCCGGAAGCCGGGGGCGGGAGCCTTACGTCCCCCGTCTGCAAGCCCTTATGGGCAGCCTGGATATCCCGCTGAAAATCATCGACTGCCGCCGGGAATTTGAAAACCGCATTGTGGATTATTTTCTCCGTTCCTATGCGTCCGGCCGCACCCCCAACCCCTGTGTGCAATGCAACCGGGACATCAAATTCGGCATTGCCTTAAAAGCGGCAGCCCGGATGGGCGCAACACATCTGGCCACGGGTCACTATGCCCGCATCCGGCACACCAGGGACCAATACGAGCTCTTACAGGGCCGGGACCGGCAAAAAGACCAGTCCTATTTCCTGTCCATGCTGCGGCCGCATCAACTGACCTGCGCCCTGTTTCCCCTGGGAGAAATGCATAAGGATCAGGTCCGTGAAATTGCCCGTCAAAACGATTTGCAGCCCCTTTCCGGCCGGGAGAGCCAGGATATCTGCTTTGTCCGGAACCGTCATTATGCAGATTTTCTTGAATCCAAAAAAGGACGGATTTTTCCGCCCGGACCGATCGTGGATACCCAAAATAAGCGCATCGGCACCCACAAGGGACTGCATCGCTACACCATCGGCCAACGCCGGGGCATTGACTGTCCGGCTCAATCCGCCTATTATGTGGTTGATATCGATCCGGCAGCCAATCGACTGGTTGTGGGATATAAAAATTCATTGTATAAAGAAACATGCTTTATCCAACAGGTTAACTGGATGGTCAGCAAGCCCCATGGCCCGATAGAAGTCAGGGCCCGGCTCCGGTATCGCCATGCCGGGGCGGAAGCCGAAATTCACCCGTTGGAAAACAACCGGGCGGTGATCCGGTTTCAAACCCCCCAGAAAGCCATCACCCCCGGGCAGGCCGCTGTATGCTACCGGCACGAAAGGGTTGTGGCTGCCGGGTGGATTGAGGGCGCATAAAAAACCATGAATAATTTTCTTAAAGTCATCACCCTCGGCTGCAAAGTCAACCAGGCCGAGACCGAATCCCTGGCAGCCGGATTTGTAGGCCAAAAAACCTGGAGTCTTGCCGGCCCGCAGGAAGATGCGGACCTGTGCATTATCAACACGTGCGCGGTGACCCAAAAAGCCGCCATGCAGTCCAGGCAGGCCATCCGCAAAGCCGTCCGCGGCCATCCCAACGCCGTGATTGTTGTCACGGGCTGCTATGCCCAGAATGACCCCAAAGTCATTGGCGATATCAAAGGCGTGGATTATGTCATCGGCCAGGGCGAAAAACACCGGATCATTGAAATCGAAAGCGCTCTAAAGCAGGTAAACTCCCCAAAATCGTCGCTTACCCCGGTCAGCGGGCCGATAATCCGGCACAGCGATATTTCCGGGCTGCGCCGTTTTGCGCCCATGCCCGCCCCGGCCGCAGGGGCGTTTCGGACCCGGCCTTTTTTAAAAATCCAGGACGGCTGCAATTCCTTTTGCACCTATTGCATTGTTCCCTATACAAGGGGCCGAAGCAGAAGCCTGCCGGCAGATGCAGTGATTTCCGAATTCCGTGCCCTGGCTGCAGCCAATTCACCGGAAATTGTCCTGACCGGCGTCCACATCGGCAAATACGGCCGGGACCTCACCCCACAAATGGATCTGGCCGGCCTGCTTGCTCTTCTGGATTTGGTTAACGGCGGCCACCGCATCCGCCTTTCTTCTGTTGAGCCCGCGGAAATCACCGACACCCTGCTTCAAACGATTTATGAATCAAAAAAGATCTGCCCTCATTTTCACATACCCTTGCAAAGCGGAGACTCATCGATTCTGCAAAAAATGAAAAGGCCCTATACTCCGCAAATCTTTGCAGAGCGCATTGAAACCATCCATGGCCTTTTTCCGGATGCAGCAATCGGAATTGACCTTATCGTGGGGTTTCCCGGGGAAGACGATTCCGCCTTTACCCGCACGTTTGAACTCATTGAATCCCTGCCGGTGACATATCTGCACGTATTCCCGTTCTCTGCCCGGCCCGGAACCCGGGCGGCGGGATTTGACAATCCGGTTTCCGCAGCCGTGATCAAGGAGCGCTGCCGGATGCTGCGGCAGCTGGGGGAGGAAAAGAAACAGCAATTTTATGAAAAAATGACCGGGAAAACGCTGGATGTGGTCATTGAAACCGAAAACACAGGGAAACCAGGATTGTCCAGGGGCATCACCGACAACTACATCCCCGTGTACGTGGAAAATGCATGCGGCCTGCAGGGCACCCGCGTGGCCTGTCAAATCACCGGATCCGCTTCAGACGAAGCCCTGTGCGGCAAAGCGGTTACCGCCATTCTATCGGAGCAAACATCATGAACCGGATAACAACCCAGAAAGAAATTACATACTCCATTTCCGAACTGGCAGAAGAACTGGATATCAGTACGCGGGCCATTCGTTTCTACGAGGAAAAGGGCCTGATCACCCCGGAGCGCACCAAGGGCAACCACCGCATCTACGACCGGCGGGACCGGGCCCGGTTAAAACTGATCCTGCGCGGCAAGCGTCTGGGCTACTCCCTGGATGAAATCGCGGAAATGATCGGCATGGGCAATTTTGACACAGACGAGGAACAGCAGTTAAAAAAAGCCTATTCCTACGGCAGGAGAAAGCTCAAGGAAATTGAAAGCCGCATGGAGGAACTCGAAATTCTCAAGCAGGAGCTGCTGCGAGTGCAGGAAAAAATCCTAAACCGCTTAAAGCAGCTCAACTTAAAGCCCCCCCGATAAAACCGGCTTTTATGTAAAGGCGGCCAGGTTAAAAAACTGAAGGGTATCTTTGGCATGCTGGATGTATTGCCGCCGCTCCATGCCCAGCATGGGACGGAAAAAATTTTCCCCGGACACGAAATTGTGGATGGCATTCATGATATAAAGCACTTTCATGCGGGCTTCCAACGGCACATCCTTGCGGTCTGCGGCAAGCCCCATGGAATAGGCAATATCTGAGAGATACTCCGGCACCCGGAAATCCAGAACGCTTCCATGGCGTGTTTTCATGAAATACCGGTGAAGGGTCAGGTTGGAGATTTCCGGATTTTCAAACAAATAATCCACCATCTGCTCAATGGCGATATCCAGGCGCTGGGCCAGGGGCTTTCCCTTGATGATCTTTTCCACCTCAATGAGCTTGTTTCCCAATCCGTCATTGATATCCCGGATCACGGCTTCGTATAAATCCCCCTTTTCCCCCCAGTGGTAATAGAGGGTGGAAATATCAATATCCACGGCCTTTGCGATCATGCGCGTGGTTGTGCCGTGAAACCCGTATTCACCGAAAATTTTCCGGGCTGCCTCAAGAATGCGGGCCTTCATGGACTCGGGATTCTGTTTTGCCTTTTCAAGGGATGTTGCCATTCTATCCTGCGCCTGTATGATTGAACTAATTGAAATTTTTTCAAATATCAACAATGGCCGCCCGCCGGTCAGATCACGCCCCGGCCGGCCAGATCATCGATTTCAGCGTCCTTGTAACCAAGCTCTGCAAGCACCTGCCTGGTGTTTTCGCCGAATTCAGGTGGAAACTGGGAAACGCGGGCCGGGGTTTGAGACAACTTGGCCACCGCACCCAGGGCCGTCAGCCGCCTGCCCTTTGTACCGGCGAGTTCCAGCACCATTTCCCTCTGGGAAAACACCGGATCTGCAAGGGCTTCGGAAAGATCTTTTACCGGCGCCCAGCAAATCTCCGCTTTTTCAAAGGCTTTCTGCCAGTGCAAAAGGGTTTGGGAGCGAAATTGTTGTTCGAAAAAATCAAGAATTTCCTCCCGGCGTGCGTCATCATACTGCAGTGGGGTGTATTCCGGAACCTGGAAAAAATCGCACAAATTTTTCCAGAACCGGTTTTCCACCGCACCAATGGAAAGATACCGGCCGTCTGCGGTTTCATAGGTATTGTAGCAGGCATACCTGTGGGACAGAAACCAGTTGCCGCGCTCCACGGCCTGACCTGCGGTCTGCTGGATGTTTAGGGCAAGCGATAGCAGACTCAGGCACCCGTCTGTCATGGAAATGTCAATGTACTGGCCGCTGCCGGATTTTTCACGGGAAAACAGGGCCATCATGATCCCGATCACCGCATTCATCCCCCCGCCGGCCATGTCCGCGATCTGAATGCCCGGAATCACCGGCCGGCCATCTGCCTCGCCGATTAAGCCCAGCACGCCGGCCACGCTGAGGTAATTGGCATCATGGCCCACAATGCCCGCATAATTTCCGGTCTGGCCGTAACCGGTAATGGAGCAGTAAACAATGGCCGGATTGACCGCCCTGACGGATTCATAATCCACTCCCAAACGGGCCGTCACCCCCGGACGGAAGCCTTCGAGCACCACGTCGGCATCCCGGACCAGTTCAAAAAAAATCTTTTTCCCTGCCTCTGACTTTAAATTCAGGCAAATATGTTCCTTGCCCCGATTGACCGCATTGTCCACATTGTCCGGGAAAAATTCCTCTGCAAAGGGTTTGTCTTCAAGGGCAATGACCCGGGCACCATGATCGGCAAGGATCATAGACGCATAAGGCCCGGGCAGCAGACGGGACAGATCAATAACGGTAATGCCGTTTAAAGCACCAGTTTTGGCATCTGGCATGTATTTTCCTCCAAAAGAAAGCTTGCCGAACGGATAAAAAACCAATATAATAAAAAAATAGCTTCAATCCAGCGTTTGATTCCATCACTTGATGTATAATTCAGTAACCCCTTTGATGTCAATCACAAATAAAATGACTTAAAAAAAACCCGGATTCAAGAGCTACTTAACTATTCGTGAAAAATCCCGGAACCGGTCATCATTGGCATCCTGCATGAGTTCAAACAAAGCCATCTCTGTTGTGGAAACCACCGCACCCTGGTCGCGCATGCGCTCAATGGCCATGTTGCGGTTCCAGGCGGTCCGGGAGGATATGGCATCAGAGGCCACATGCACCTGAAAATCCCGGCCCAGCAGCCCGCATACGGTCTGGTGCACACATATATGGGCCTCAAGACCGCAGATCAGGATTTTGCGGCGGCCGGCCTGCTCCATGACCTGAACAAAATAAGGGGTCATGCAGGCATTAAACGTCATTTTCTCCACCCTGGAAACATTGGTGAAAAGTTCCTGCAGCGCTTCAATGGTGGGACCGAGACCCACGGGATGCTGCTCGGTGACAATCACCGGCAGCTCAAAGAGATTGGCACCACGAATCAGTTTTTCGACATTGCTCACGACATGTTGGGAATCCGATACGGTCCGGGCGAGTTTGCCCTGGACATCAATGACCACCAGGGCGGTTTGGGCCTGATCCAACATTGGGCACCTCCTTGAATCAATTTGATCTTCGGGATAAATAAAAAATTCTCTGACCAGCGGAGCAACCACTTTTGAAAACACAAAATGCCGACCAAAACAGGGTTGAGCAGAAACAGGTGCTGCGAAAGCGGCGGCATGCAATGGCATTTGCAACATACCTGGTTCCGGTATCACTTGTGGTGCTTTGCTGGTCCCAGGGCCTTTTGCCTGAAAAGGTCATCTATCATGTTGCAGCAGCCGTTTTATTGATCAACATCACCATTCTGATGCTGATCCACACAAATCTCAATCTGAAATTCCGGGACCCGAGCATGACCGCGGCCCATATCGCAGTATCCTCGATTCCAACCCTTTATGTCATGTATTTTCTGGAACACGGCCATGCCAGATCAATTTTCATGATTATTCTGGTGGTAGCCATGATCTACGGGATACTGGAGTTAAACACCCGCAGATTTCTCATGGCATGCCTTTGGATTTTTTCTCTTTACTGTATAATGCTTTTGGCGCTTTGGCACAAAAAGCCGGAATCACTTGACTGGTCCCTGGAACTGATACAGATGGCGGCTTTTTTTCTTACGCTGCTTAGCATGTCGATTGTAGGTGGATATATCAGCAATCTGCGGGAAAAACTGCGCTCTCGCAACCAGGAACTGCAAAAGGCAATTGAAAAAATCAACATACTGGTCAGCATTGATCCCTTAACAGAAGTCAGCAACCGCCGCCGGCTCTTTGAGGTGCTCACCCAGGAGACAAACCGCTGCAGCCGGGGGGAAACACCCTTTTCCATATGCCTGCTCGACATTGACCATTTCAAGCAGGTCAATGACACTTACGGACATATGGCAGGAGATGAAATCCTTTGCAACATCGCCAGCAGCATATCCGAAGACATCCGCAATATCGACGCATTCGGCCGGTACGGCGGGGAGGAATTTTTGCTGGTGCTGCCCCGGACACCCATTGCCGGAGCGGGTGTCAAGGCAGAAAAAGTGCGTTCCCAGGTTGCCGGTCTCCGGTTTCCCGACATTTCCGAGGATCTCAGCGTCACCGTATCCATTGGCGTGGCCCAGTACCGGCCCCCGGAGGATATTGACGCCACCCTGCTCCGGGCTGACCGGGCCTTGTACGCGGCAAAGGAAAGCGGCCGCAACCGCGTGGAAACCGAAAAAAATCATACAGCAGTTGCATAACACCTTCGATTTTCGACCCTGAACCCCTATTTGACTATCCCGCCGGCTATGACCTCGGCCATGTGGAGCACCGCATAGGGCCGGTTCTGCTTTTCTGCCCCGCCCCGCAGCTGCATCACGCATCCCGGGCAATCGGTGACCAGAATGTCGGCCCCGGTTTCGGCGACTGCAGCCAGTTTTTTGTCCAGAATCGTGGCAGAAATCTCCGGGAACTTAAACGAATACGTACCTCCCAGCCCGCAGCAGGTTTCTTCCTCGCCATGGGCCACATATTCATACCCTGCCCTTTCCAGAAGCCCGCGGGGCGGCTGGCGCACGCCCATGCCCCGGCACAGGTGGCAGGGGGCGTGATAGGCGGCCCTGGTTTTTTCCGCCCGGGCCGCTTTGTCCTCCACCAAGCCCATGCGCATGACAAAAGAACTGAAATCAATGACTTTTTCCGCAAACTGCCGGGCCCTGACTCCGGCACCGGGCTGTTTGGCCAAAAGATGCGGATAGTTCTCCTTCATGTGGGATCCACACGAGGCGCAGAAAGTCAAAATATAATCGTAGTCGCCGGGATCCATGCACCCGATGTTCCAGGCAGCCAGGTCTGCGGCGGCCTCGTGTTCGCCCAGCATGTATAGGGGCAGACCGCAGCAGCCCTGCTGGCGGACAAAAACCACCTCGATTCTGCCGCCTGCCAGCAGCTTCAGGCCCGACAGAAGCTGCTCCGGATAAACAAAGTCCTGCAGGCACCCGGAAAACAGGGCCACCCGGTATTCCGGCCAGGCCGGTGAAAAAGGGACCGGATCCCACTGATCCCGGAAGGGTTTTTTGGCCAGGGCCGGCAGGGCCTTAAATTCGTGATCCCTGAAAAAAACCCCGGGCAGATGCCGCATGTAAGGACTATTTCCGGTAACCGGCTTCTGGGCGTATCTACCGCTTCGCAGCAGCGCGTGAAACAGGGGCCGTCTTTTGAGCACAAACCCGGCCAGGGAACTGAGCACCGGCTTTTTGCCCCCGTGTTCCACCATGGTATGCACTTCCCGGATCAGGCGGGGCAGATCAATGCCGGCCACGCACACCTGTTTGCAGGCCTGGCAGTTTAAGCAGTTTTCAATCAGATTCTTGTCCTTGTCCCGGCCGTGGAAAAAATAGGTCAGGATCAACCCGATTGCGCCGATATAGATATGCCCGTATGCATGGCCGCCCACCAAGCGGTAGATGGGACAGACATTGGCGCACGCCCCGCACCGCACGCAGCGAAGGGCCTGGGAAAAAACCGGGTCCTTTGCCAACGCGCTTCGGCCGTTGTCGAGAAACACGATATGCATGATTTTTCTGCCCGAACCCGAGGCGGCAGACGGGTTGGCACCGGTAATCCAGGTGACATATGAAGTGATGGCCTGGCCGGTGGCGTTTCTGGGCAGGCCCTTTAACACCTGAAGCACTTCAGAGACCGTAGGAATGAGCTTATCAATGCCCACCAGGGCCACGTGCACCCTCGGCATGGTGGTCACCAGGCGCACGTTTCCCTCGTTGGATACAATGCCCAGGGTGCCGGTTTCGGCAATGGCAAAATTGGCACCCGAAACCCCCATGTCCGCGCTCACAAACCGCTGACGCAGCTCTCTGCGGGCCACCTTGACCAGTTTTTCAATGTCGGTATCCTGCTGCTTTCCGGTCACTTCCGAAAACAGGCGGGAGACCTCGTTTCTGGAAAGGTGGATGGCGGGCATGACCATGTGCGACGGCCCCTCGCCGCGAAGCTGGATAATCCACTCGCCCAGATCGGTTTCAATGACCTCGTAGCCCCGGTTTTCCAGAAAATGGTTCAGCAGGGTTTCCTCTGCGGTCATGGACTTGGATTTGACGATCCGGGAGCAGTTGTTCTCAGCTGCAATCCGGGAAATGATCTCATTGGCTTCCACGTCAGAGCCGGCAAAATGCACCTTTGCCCCGGCCGCCTCGGCTTTTTGGCGAAATTCCCGGTAGAGCTCATCGAGCCGGGACATGGCCGCATCCTTTGCCGCACCGATGCTTTCAATCAAGCTGTCGCGGTCAATGCCGGCAAAATTGGCATCCCGGCCGTCGCGGTAGGCCACGGCAAAATTGTCCAGAGCCTTTCGCTGAAATGCATTTTCCAGGGCCTCTGCCAGCTGCTTGCGGTATTGCCCCAGGTTGTCTGCTGTCTGCATGAAAATCTCCCTTACGAAGATGATTGCCCGTCGATGATCAAAACGTGCAGGTCCAGGGGGCCGTGCACGCCGAGGGTCAAGACCCGCTCGATATCGGCTGTGCGGCTGGCGCCGGTAATAAATGCGGTGTAATCGGATTTGGCAAAAAACCCGGCAAGCTTGTCTGCAACATCATAGGAATCCGCGTAAATATCGCCGGCATTGAGCACGGCCACATGCACCTCGCTGATCATGGTGGCCAGGCGCAGGTCCTCATCCGGGCAGTTGATGACCAGGGTCCCGGTCTCGGAAATGGCAAAATCAGCAATGGTCAGCCCCACGTCAATGCCGCCGGCATAGGCGGCCAGTCCCCTTTGGATCAGGCCGATGCCGGCCGGCCGGCATAATGATGCCAGAGAGTCCATATCCCGGTCTTCAAGATTCGGGGCGGCAATGAGCTTTTCCCATTGCTTTAAACCGCACAATTCCGCGGCCGGGTCAGAAAGCGCGTGCTCGCAGCCTGAAGCCAGAATGGCGCAGGCCTGTTTTTGCGCACACACGTCCACGGCATGGGCCAGTGCATCGGCCATCGTGGCCATGGTTTTCACGGTGGCCGAAACCGCCCGGGCCTTTTGTGTAAACTGTGCTGTGCGTTCGGATCTGTTCATGGGGGTTTGTCCTTTAATGAATCAGGGTCTTTTCTGGTTCTTAGCCCGGGCCGGCGGTTTGCCTGAGGCTTTGGGCGTATAACTCAATGGGATGACACACCCGGATGCTGCTTTGCGCATGGGACAGCAGGTCAATGATTTGCAGCATGCAGGCCGGGCACCCCGTGGCCACGGCATCCGCGCCCGTGGCCAGGATGGCGTCGCGCTTTTTGGCACCGATTTTCTTGGACAATTCATAATGGGCCAGGTTGAAACTGCCGCCCATGCCGCAGCACCGGTCTGCATCAGACATTTCCGAAAGTCGCAGCGAGCCGGATGCCGCCAGCATGGTTCTGGGCTGTTGGGCAATCCCCAGGGATTTTTTCAAATGACAGGGGTCATGGTAGGTCACGGTTTCAGAACCAGCAGATTCTTTGGCCTGCACGCCCATCACATCCACGAAAAACGCGTTGATATCCCGGGTTTTTTCAACAATGCCGGGAATCTGTTCCCGGACTTTTCCGGAATCCCCGGAAACATAGGCCTGCATGGCCGGCCAGAGCTTGGCGATAGTGGAAGTGCACGTGGCGCAGGGCGTGACAAGATAGTCAAAATCCAGGCCCCGCCATATCCGGATGTTTTTTTCCACCAGATGGGAAAACGTCTGCACATCCCCGGCAGATAAGGCCGGAATTCCGCAGCAGGGAGCCTGTGCAGCCACATACACATCCACGCCATGGAAAGCAAACACCTCCATGGCCGCTTCTGCAACACGCGGCAAAATTTTGTCCACCAAGCAACCGGGGTAGAAAACCACCCGGGTCCGGCCGCTTTGCCTGGGCTCTGCAAAGTCCCGGTGGGCCTTTTTGTGCCAGGCCTCGGCAGCAATGGGCATGAAATGCCGATCACCGATAACCGGGGACATGAAACGGGCGCAGGAGGAACCCAGGGTTTTGTTCACACTCCGGGTAAAGGGCCCCTGCAGGCGGCCCATCCATTTCATGAGGCTGTCAAACCGATCCGGATTGGACAAAAAGCCACGGAAAATGGCTTTTTTGATGGGCGACAGGCCCAGGTATCCGGTGATAATGGCCCTGGCCTTTAAAAACACGTCCAACACCGGCACCCCGCCCGGAC
>NZ_JAWODO010000066.1:0-5477 GCF_046483245.1 Desulfosalsimonas sp.
AATGCGGCATTAAAGGAAGCCGCCGAAGGCCCGCTGGCGGGCATTCTGGGATTTAGCGAACTGCCGCTGGTTTCCGAGGATTTCAACGGCAACAGGCTTTCATCTGTGGTGGATGCGGAAAACACCTATGTTATTGACAACATGGTCAAAGTCCTTTCCTGGTATGACAATGAAACCGGCTATTCCACCCGCCTGGTGGACCTGGCTGAAATGATGGGAAAACAGCTTTAATTCCGGAGGTGGCCATGACAACGCGCAGACCCATGATCGCCGGCAACTGGAAGATGCACAAAACCTGCCCGGAAGCAGAAGACACGGCCCGGGCCCTTGTGGGGCAGCTCACCGGCAAAGAGGAAGCAGAGATTATGATCGCTCCGCCGGCAACCGCCCTGGTGCCGGTCAGTCGCATCATCGGAGACACCCCGGTGCAGCTCGGTGCCCAGAACCTGTTCTGGGAAAACCAAGGGGCCTACACCGGAGAAGTCTCAGGCCCGATGCTGGTGTCAGCCGGATGCCGGTATGTGATCATCGGCCATTCCGAACGCCGCCAGTACTTCGGGGAAACCGACGAAGGCGTGAACAAAAAAATCAAGGCTGCTGTGGCCGCCGGACTGGTTCCGGTGATCTGTATCGGCGAAAGCGAAACCGAGCGCGATGGCGGAAAAACGTTTTCCGTGCTTGACAAACAGATGGAAAAAGGGTTAGAAGGACTGTCTGAAGATCAGTTCAGCCAGGCCGTCATGGCCTATGAACCGGTCTGGGCCATTGGCACCGGCAGAAGCGCCACCCCGGAGCAGGCACAGGAAGTCCACGCCCATGTGCGGCAATTTCTGGAAAAACGCTTTGGGGCACAAACCGCCGGGGCCGCCCGGATTTTATACGGCGGCAGTGTCAAGCCGGCAAACACTGCCGAACTCATGGCCCTGCCCGACATTGACGGGGCACTGGTGGGCGGCGCAAGCCTGAAGCCGGAAACATTTGCTGAAATTATACATTATAAGCGTTAAATCCAATGCATCTACTGATTATTATCATTCATCTGTTTGTCTGCTTTTCCTTAATCGGCATTGTTTTGCTGCAAACCGGCAAGGGTGCCAGCATGGGCGCCATGTTTGGGGGAGCCGGCAACCAGACACTGTTTGGCAACACCGGGGCCTCCACGTTTCTGGGCAAGATTACCACCGTGGCAGCAGTAGTGTTTATGGTCACGTCCCTGTCTCTGGCCTATATCTCCAAAAGCGGGGACAAGTCCGTGGTTGAGGATTTTCAGCCGGCTGCGGAAGAAAGCCTTCCCGCAGACCAGGTGCCCCCTGCACCGGGCGGCGAGCAATCAGCACCGGATGAGCAGGCGCCCGCAGCGCCGTCAGCAGACGACAACCCGCAATAACAGCGGTTTACATCCAGTTTGTGCCGAAGTGGTGGAATTTGGTAGACACGCTATCTTGAGGGGGTAGTGGGCCACGCCCGTGCCGGTTCAAATCCGGCCTTCGGCACCACAAATTATTAATAATTTTAGGGGGTTATCCAGCTGGGTGACCCCCTAATTTGTTTGCACAATGTTAAGCAGAATTTCGGATTCGACGGCTACGGATGCGGCCTCTGCCAAACCGTTGTTCCCTGTGAGTCAACCATTCCTCCCGGCAAGAAAGGCCGACCTGTTCTTTTATTATAATCGCCATTGCCATCACGCATGCTGATATCTTTGAGAATATCCACGGTCTGCATCATTCATGTCGAAAGCTTTAAAAACCGGGCGTTTATCGCCACGATCATGGTGCTCAAAGACATGAGAACGGCACCGACTGCCGGTGAGAGAAGAATGCCCCAGCTATAGAGAACACCGCCTGCCAGTGGTATGGCAAAGGCATTGTAGCCCGTGGCCCATGCCAGGTTCTGCAGCATCTTCCGGTAGGTGGCCCGGGACAGGTCCAGAATGGCCACTGCATCCATCGGGTTGCTCCGGACCAGGATGATATCGGTCGCCTCCACGGCCACGTCCGTGCCGGCACCGATTGCGATCCCCACATCGGCTTGGGCCAGGGCCGGCGCGTCATTGACGCCGTCTCCGGTCATGGCCACGGTCAGACCGCGGGACTGGACTTCTTTCACCTTCTTGGCCTTGTCCTCTGGCAGCACCTCGGCGAAATAGTCATCCAGGCCGATTTCTTCTGCTGTAGATATACGCCGTGGCAATGGCAACGGCGATCAGGGTCATCATGCCGGGCTGAAATTTTTTCAGCTCGTCAAATATCCCTTTTAAAAACGGCCACCCGCCGTAGAAAAAGATCGCCGATGCCAGGGCAAACAACACGTATTGATCGCCCGCAAACCCAAGTTCCCCCAACCCCAGAAAAGACTGGATCATGGGGGAGAGAAGCAACACTGGCAGTGTGATAACAAGGGATATATAGAAGCGTTTTTTGAAATCCGCCACAATGTGGGCGTGATGATCGCGATGGCCGCCATGATCCCCCTGGCCATGGCCGGAATGCGCCTTTTGGTGCCCGGAGGAAGCGTGATCGTGTCCGGATTGTCCCCCGCCATGTGACTCACCTGAATCATGCGGCTGATCTTTCCGGCTTTGCACGTTCAGATCTCGCTGCGATTTATCCTGTGTCCCTGTCAAGACATACTCCTTTGAATAAAGGTTGTCCCTTAAACGTCGAGCTGCTGGATCACTTCTTTGAGCTTCTTTGCCGAATACTGAAACATGGCGACTTCTTCGTCGCTGAGTTCCATGAAAAGCTGGCGTTGAATCCCGTTTTGACTGAGCACCGCAGGCAGGCTCATGCAGACGTCACCGATACCATAATATCCGTCAATCAGGCTTGAAATCGTCAGCACACTGTTTTCCCCCCGCAGGATACTGCTCAGGATCTGTATCAGCCCGAGGGCTATGGCATGATTGGTATAGCCTTTTCGATTGATGATTTCATAGGCGGCCCTTTTGACCTGGTTGAACAACAGGTCCTGATCGTCTTTTTCACAGGATATTTGACTCATGGCACAATAGTGGTCAAACCCCATACCCGCAATATTGACCTGGCTCCAGACCGGCACCTCGGTATCTCCGTGTTCACCGATCACAAAAGCCTGTACATTTCTGGCATCCACCCCGCAGTGGCGGCTCAGCAGAAAACGGAAACGGGCTGTATCGACCACAGTGCCCGACCCGATGACCCGATTCATGGCAAACCCGGAAATCCGGTGCGCCACATAGGTGTCGATTAACACAATTTCAGAGGCCATGCCGGTGGTCATTAGAGCAAAAGCAAACGTGGCGCCCACCTGTCCGAGCCCCACGACTGCGATTTTTCGGGAAGTGCCGATGTCAAGGGGTTTTTGGGCAAGATATCGATCCGGATTACTGGAAAATGCCTCCTGGCATGCCCGGGTGCAAAAGTGATAAGTCTTTCCCAAATAGCTGAACTTGTGTTGGGCGCTTCGGTCATCAACCTCCATGCCGCAAACCGGATCTCTTGTCATTTTTAACTCCTTTTCTCCCCGGTAGCATAGATCCTCATGCCTGCCGGCATCATCTTTGAAGCCACCTGACCGCCGTCGGAAGATAGCGGATTCAAGGGTGCAAATTTGGAGAGGCCCGGAAATACTGTTCGGGACGGCAAGCAACCCTTACCATCGAAGCTTACAGCACTTATTTGTTCCTTCAGGGAAAGCCGGCAGGTATCCGTGTTGCAAACATCCACAACCAGGTTCGGCTGGACTTGACGAACGATTTCCAAAGCTTCTTGCCCGTTGCATGCCTCTCCCACGATCTTTATTTCAGAATGGTTTTTGACCATACTGACCAGTGCATAGCGCATTAGCTGGTGGTCATCCACAAAAATTACGCGAATGTCTCTGAGATCAGTTTCTTTTTCGGTCGTATCTGACAAGACAGACTTCGGATGCTCCTCAAAGTGGGATAACCGGGGAACAGTGTCTTGAACAAGATTGTGCGGAATCACAAGTATAATGCGGTTGCCATATCCTGGAGCACTATCGATTTTCAGATCGATACCCATATAGTTGGCCCGTTCCCTAACACTGAGCAGGCCCAAACTTGTTTTCGGGTTTGAAGTCTCGAGTGTATCGGGATGAAATCCCCGGCCCTGGTCGCGGACAGATATTCGGGGAGGTTCTGAGTAGCTCCCTCCAGATGCAGTTTGGTGCTGGCCAATACCTGCTGCAAATCGTCTATCAGGATGCCACGGAATTTAACATTGTAGGGTTGTCTCGGAAAGAAATCGTTCCTCAGGCCAATGGCTGCTGCTTGCTGCTCACTTCCATCGCTTGAATCCAGCCGCATGCGGGACACGAGGTAATTACTATTGAGAATCCCTCGTCGTCAACCACCTCTTGCTGTAAGTATTCAGATGAATTTCCGCAATCAGGGGCTTGGTGTTAAATGGGCTCACCACACCTATCGCAGAAAAAAATCATGTCTTCCTTTTCCGTTTTTTCCCGGTTAATAACACGGTCCTGGGTCTGCAGGTTCCAATCCTCATGCTTCATACAATTGGTACACACAATAGCCTCATTAACATAAATCGCTGCAATTTCATTCTGTTCAAACTCCATAGTACCTCCTTTTTCGATCCTCAAGAACCGAAAGATTTATTTTTCCGGTCTCCGCTCAAGTCGGATTCGCGGACATGACAGGACCTCGTGAGGTTTGATCACGGGATTGTAAGGGCCCCATGCCTCAAGAAAACATCCGTATGCCTGGCTACACCAGGATCACATTATTCCGGGTTCCAAAGATATTGTCGCAGACTTGATTGTTGGCCGGATCAATACACCAGTCCCCGTTAACCCTGAATTTGTATTCATACCGTCCCGGCTTGAGCATTATTGCTTTTTCCCAAAATCCGCCCGCTTTTCTTTTAAAATGATGCTTTTGTGGATTCCAGCCGTTGAAATCTCCACCAATACAGACTTCTTCAGCATCCGGTGCAGTCAGTCGGAAAATAAAGCGTTTGCTTCCTTTATTGGTATTGCTCACAATGCACTCCTTTTTTTATAAATATGATGTGCCGCCTTCTGTTGAAACCCCTGAGAGGCGGTTAATGGTGCTTATTTTTGATTAAAACGTTTTTTATGGCCGATTTCAGGCGGTCCACGCCATGATGACCCATGTAGACAAGTGCGGGAAAGCCGGGAAATTGCTGCCTGAAATCAAGATAGGCGTTCCATGTTGCCGAGATGTCCGGGTGAAGGCTTATGATTGCAAGATTAAAGCGGGAAAGATCCAGTGAATTGAAATCATGCTTTTCGACTCCAATGAGTTGGACATCATAGCCATCCGCTTTTAATTCTGAGGATATGGTTTTCTCTTCCCGGGAGCCACGGCAGACGATCAAAATTTTTTTCAATTTTTCCTTTTCTCCTTTCGCTCAAGCTTTTGCATCAAAGCGGCAATTGCTGCTTTTGCCGTATTCAATGCAATTCGCCCCCTTTGGTGCAATTCGCCCGCA
>NZ_JAWODO010000038.1:0-5386 GCF_046483245.1 Desulfosalsimonas sp.
CGAATATCGAATGTTCAAATGATAAAAACCAACAGCTTAAAACAGGATGTTTCTGTCATTGATGCATTTAGGGTTTTGGTCATTGGTTCGAATTTCGAGCTTTGGTTTTTCCGTTTTCTCTGATAATCTTGGCAATGGGCCTGCCCCTTTCGGTGATCAGAATTTCCTCCCCGGATTTTACCCGGGCCAGGTCAGAATATCAAATGTTTCAATGACAAAAATACAAAAAGTGGTTTTTTCTGTTTCCGACATTAGAATTTTTGTCATTCGAATTTGTTTCGAATTTCGTTATTCGAATTTCGGATTTATCAGATCATGCCCTTTGGGCTTAGGTTAAAGCCGGGTACTCTGGGCCCGGATTTTTACTTTATGTAAGAGCGTGGATATTGACGACAGGCCAATTGCCAACCGGGACAGAGACAAAGCAAACACTTGGCGCCTCCGTACTGCCGGATCAAACGATAGTACTGGAGTGGGAGGCCACCCGGCAATATATGGCCCGATCCCGAAGTCAGCTTGAGGCGGCTGTCTACCGCGACTATACCGGCCGCAAGACCGGTGACTGGCTTCTTTTTATTGGATTCTGCGACAAAAGCATACCCCTTTCCGCGCCGCTTGCGTTTTTTCGCCAATTTGCCGGTGATTTTGCAGAGGCAGTATGCCGCATACCAGAGATTGAAGAATTGCGGGAAAACGTTTCGGTTACCCCTGATACCGCAGTGTTTGACAGGCACATAGAAAACCTGCCGCCGATGCCCGGTGCGGAATATATTGACCGATCGTTTCTGCAAAGATTGTGGCAGGCGTTGCACGAGGCCTTTTCCAGGGAGATTCAATCCTGGTCCGGCACTGTGGCGCAATACATTCAAAGCATCAGGCCGGATGCGCAGCTGGTGGGCCGGGTCTATTTCCACCTGGTGGAAAACACCAGGTCCGACGATCCGTTCGCGTTTCTGGCCACATACTCGACCGGTCTGGATTCCGGGGGCAGATCCCGGCACGTCCCGCTCAAACATGCCCTGGAAGCATACAAGGACAGCGAGGATGAGCTGTATCACCTTCTTGCCACGGTTTACCGGGCCGCGGAGAAAAGCGAGCTGGTCCGGGAATTAATCGATAGCGGCGACTTATTTCATCCGCTTTTCTGGTCTTCGAAAAAAGCGTTTGCGTTTTTGCAGGAAGTTTCGATCTACGAAGCCGCCGGCATCCTGTGCAGGATTCCCGACTGGTGGAAGGCAAAAAGCGCCTCTGTAAAACTGAATCTTCAAATCGGTGACACCGGTCCCTCTTTTGTCGGGCTGGACGCCCTGGTTTCTTTTAAGCCAAAGCTTTTGATAGGCGACGAGGAGATTTCGGCAGATGAAGCCCGGCGTTTGCTGGAGGAGGCCGAAGGCCTGGCCTTTATCAAAAACAAATGGGTGGCGGTGGACCCAAAGCGTTTGGAGCAGACTCTTGCCGCCTATGAAAAGGCTGAAGCTATGGCGGAAAAGGGCGGTTTGAGCCTGAAAGAAGCCATGCAGCTTCAGTTAAACCCGGAAAAGGCATTCGCAGAGAAACTGGAGACCGCAGACTATGCCGTGTCACAGGGCCAATGGCTGGAATCCGTTTTGGAACGGCTCCGGCGGCCCGAACAAATTTCCCGGGTGGCGCCATCAAAACGGTTTAATGCCGAGCTGCGGCCTTATCAGCAGGAGGGTTTAAACTGGCTGTATTTCCATCACAAAATGGGGTTTGGCGCCTGCCTGGCCGATGATATGGGGCTGGGCAAAACCGTGGAAGTTCTGGCCCTGCTTGACGTATTAAAGCAAAACGGCGACAGCTCCGAAAACCGCGGTAAAAAAGCTGATCTGTTAATCGTGCCTGCCTCCCTGGTTTCTAACTGGACAGAGGAGATCGAACGGTTTTTCCCGGATCTTGAGTATTTGGCGGCTCATCCCGCAATGCATCAAAACAAACGGCTGCGCGCAAAAGATGAAAGCACGCTGGACTGCTATGACCTGGTGATAACTACTTACGCATTAATCCAGCGCTATGACTGGCTTAAAGTCTATCCCTGGCGCTATGTCATCCTTGACGAAGCCCAGGCCATTAAAAATTCGTCAACCAGGCAGACCCGGGCGGTCAAGCATCTGAGTGCACAAAACCGGATCATTCTCACGGGTACCCCGATTGAAAACCGGCTTTCGGACCTCTGGTCTTTGTTTGATTTTTTAAACCCCGGCCTGCTTGGTACTGCCGCGGAGTTTAAAAGCTTTATGAAGCAGCTTGACAAGGGGGAAAAAGATCACGCCGGCCTGCGGGGGCTTGTGCGCCCCTTTATACTGCGCCGTTTGAAAACCGACAGGGAAGTAATAGACGATCTGCCCGAAAAAGTGGAAATGAAATCCTATTCCAGGCTGACCCAGAAGCAGTACCTGCTTTACCAGAAGCTTGTGGAAAATCTGACAAACACAATTGAAACGAAAGAAGGCATTGAGAGAAAAGGCATTGTGCTGTCCTCGCTGATGAAGTTCAAACAGATATGCAACCATCCGGATCAGTACCTTGGCGCGGAAGGTTTTGATGAGGCGGCCAGCGGCAAGTTTGCCCGTTTAAGGCAGATTTGTGAAACCATTCATGAAAAGCGGGAACAAGTTTTGGTGTTTACCCAGTTCAGGGAAATGGTCGGCCCGCTGGCCGAATTTATGGAGCAGGTTTTCGGGCGGCCAGGGCTCTTTATTCACGGCGGTGTTCCGGTGGGAGAGCGCAAAAAAAGGGTACAGAAATTCCAGGCCGATGCCTATACCCCGTTTATGGTGCTTTCGCTGAAAACCGGCGGTGTGGGGCTGAACCTGACCCGGGCCGGACATGTAATCCATTTTGACCGCTGGTGGAACCCGGCAGTTGAAAACCAGGCCACCGACCGGGCTTTTCGCATCGGACAGAAAAAAAATGTCATGGTCCATAAGTTTTTAACCCAGGGCACGGTAGAGGAAAAAATCGACAGAATGCTTGAATCCAAACAGACGCTGGCAGAAGATGTAATCGGAAACACCGGCGAGGCCTGGATCACCGAAATGGGCAACCAGGATTTGATTGACACCTTCCGGCTGGGCCTGTAAGGCTTTTGTATAAAAAGGAGTGATCGGCTGATGCGATACAGCGGTTTTCCCAGATATGTCCCTGTAGGCGAACGCAGGGCAAAGGCGGAACGAAAAATCAAGGAGATGCAAAAGAAAAATCCGGATATCCGGCCGGTTATCATCGAAAGCAGGGCAAGCCTTGCCCGCACATGGTGGGGCAGGGCCTGGAACCGGAACCTTGAGGGATACGCGGATTATCATAACCGAATAGCCAGGGGGCGCAGCTATGTCCGGCATATGGCTGTAATCGATCTTCAGATAAATCCCGGCCATGTCGCCGCCCGTGTTATGGGCTCCCGCGCAAAGCCATATTCAGTTGATATCACGATAAAACCGCTGCCGGCAAAGCTCTGGGATGCCATTGTAAAAGACTGCGCCGGAGAGCTGCACTCAATGCAGGACCTGTTGGCCGGTAACTTTCCCCGGTCCATCGGCGAACGGTTTACCTCCCGCAAATACGGACTTTTTCCTTCCCCAGGGGAAATCACCTTTGACTGCAGTTGTCCGGACTGGGCCTATATGTGCAAGCATGTAGCCGCAGTCCTCTACGGCATAGGGGCCCGCCTGGATGAATCCCCCGAGCTTTTTTTCACCCTCAGAAATGCCGCGGTTCAAGAGCTTGTGGCAAGCACAGTGCGAGGCGCCAGGGAGCATCTGCTAAACAGGGCCGGACAAAACCGGGCGGAAAAAATGGGCAATGCCGAGCTTTCGGACATGTTCGGCATTGAAATGGATGAAGCGCCTGCGGCAAAACCGGCAGAACAAAAAAAAGCACCCCAAAAGCCGGCCAAAAGAAAAAATTCGCCGGGCAGGAAGGCCTCCGGGGATGCCGAAGTGATTTATGCCGTTATCCGGCGTTCCAAAAAAGGTATCGATTTTGCGGGAATTCAGAAAAAGACAGGACTGCCGGAACAGAAAATCCGCAATACAATTGCTGCTCTGCACCGTAAAAACCGGATTCGTCGGATATCAAGAGGGATATACAAGGGGGCATGAATTCACGGTTTTTATAAAATTTGAAAAATCTGGTCTTTTGGGCCAGGTCAGAGGACGTTGGCTGTGCCTCAAAAAAATAGAAACCTATAAATTCGAAATACGAAGCTCGAAATCCGAAACAAATCCGAATACCAAATGTTTCAATGACAAAAACAAAAATACAAAAAGTGGTTTTTTTCTGTTTCCGACATTAGAATTTTTGTCATCCGAATTTGTTTCGAATTTCGTTATTCGAATTTCGGATTTATCAGACTTTAACTTCAATTGGGAAGGCGGGTTGTCGGATATCAAGGATCAATATTCTTCGTCCTCTCATTCATACGATAAATTGCCCTCAACCAGGAAAAAATATAATTTGGACTTCGATGATGCCTGTCAGTACCAGATCGCACTGGAAAACGGCTTCAAGATTGTAACGATGGATACCGATTTCAAACGTATCAAAAATGTGCCAGTTGATTTTATTTGACAGAAATATTTCCGGAATACAGAGGTTGGTTTATGAAAGTAGGGCGCAATCAGCCGTGTCCCTGCGGCAGCGGGAAGAAGTACAAGAAGTGATGCCTGGCAGATGATGAGGCAGGGAAATCAAACGTTGAGCATGTGGATTTTGGCAGGCAGCGGTTAAGGGACACTGAAAACAGCGTAGTTACCAAGCTGCTTGACTTTGCCGAGGAAAGATTCGGGGAAGACGCTCTCATGGAGGCGATGAGCGAGTTTTTCCTTTGGCCGGAGGAAGAGCCGGAAAACGAGCTTCTCGAAATGATGATGGATGCTTTTGCATCGTGGTTTGTTTTTGCCTGGGATGCAATAGAATTCGCGGAAGAACAAGGCCTGGCCGAAGAAGGGGACCCGGAGGAAGCAGATGACCTGGAGTTTCCGGAAAAAAGCCTGGGCATGCTTTTACTGGAAGAACAACCCGACAGGGTAGATGAATTTGAAAAAAAGTTTATCCGGGAAGCTGTTGCGCAGCCCTACAGCTTTTTCCAGGTAATTGACGCCGAGCCTGGCAAATGTCTGCATTTGTGGGATTTGCTGTTAAACAGGAAGGTTACGGTGGCAGAACAGCAGGCATCCACGCAGGATATAAAAAGCGCGATTCTGTTTACCAAGGTGATCACCCTGGAAGGCACCTCGGTTATGCTCGGTTGTTTTTCTTCGATTTGCCCTGCCAGGTACCAGGGAAAGCTGGTTGATTTCCGGCGCGGCCTTGGGTCCTATACCTAAATGAGTGATAAAATTGCGATCGTTAGTCATTCCTATCCTAC
>NZ_JAWODO010000075.1:0-17891 GCF_046483245.1 Desulfosalsimonas sp.
ATATTCAGGTGAGCGGCTGTGGCAGATCAGCTTGGCCAGCAAAGAGTCAAAGTTGGGATTGATTTCATAGCCGGCATATCCAAAGGTATCCACCCTTACCCCCGGACCCAGGGGCGGTTCAAACACCCGCAGGGTGCCGGATGAAGCCGATATATCGCCGTTTTCCGAAATTTCTTCCATGTTGATACGCAGTTGCACGGCATGGCCCGCGGGCGCGCTGATCTGCTCCCGGCCAAGCCCCAGATCCGGAAGGCTCCGGCCCCGGGCGATTTCAATCTGGGCACGCACCAGGTCAACGCCGGTGATCTCCTCGGTGACCGTGTGCTCCACCTGGAGCCGGGGATTGACCTCAAGGAAATAAAAGGGCTCGGAACCGGCTGTTTGCCCGGCATCCACCAAAAACTCGAACGTGCCCAGACTCCTGTAATCAACACTTTGGGCCAGTTGCACGGCCGCATCTGTCAGGCGGGTGCGCAGGGAGTCGTCCATGCCCGGGGCGGGTGCGATTTCCACAAGCTTCTGGTTGCGGCGCTGCAGGGTGCATTCCCGCTCCCACAAATGCGAAACCCCGCCCCGGCCGTCGCCGATGACCTGAACCTCGATGTGACGGGCAACGGCAATCAGCTTTTCCACGTACACATCCCCGCAGCCAAAGGCCGCCTCTGCCTCGGAGCAGCACAGGTCAAATGCGGCATCCAGGTCTTCCAGGCTGTGCGCCGCCCGCATGCCCCGGCCCCCGCCTCCGGCCAGGGCCTTAATCATCACGGCCGCATCATCTCCCAGGGATTTGAAAAACTCCCGGGCCTGATCTTTTGTGACCGGTCCGTGTGTTGCCGGCAGCAGGGCAATGTCGCATTTTTGCGCCTGCTGCCGGGCCATGGCCTTGTTGCCGAACAGATCCAGGCTTTCGGGGGTGGGGCCGATAAAGGCGATGCCGGCGGTTTGGCATTTTTCTGCAAACTGCGCGTTTTCGGAAAGAAACCCGTATCCCGGGGCAATGGCCATGCACCCGTTGTCCCTGGCCGCGGCAATGAACTGATCTGCGTCCAGATAAGCCGCAGCCCCCAGTCCCTGAAGGGGCACGCTTTTATCCGCAAACCGGGTGTGCAGGCATTTCTGGTCATCTTCGGAAAAAACCGCCACAGTTCCCATGCGCAGCTCTGCTGCCGCGCGGATGATGCGCACGGCAATCTCGCCCCTGTTGGCCACCAGTATATTTTCCATATCCTTTTTTCCCTCTAAAAGCTTCTCGCATCTCTTGTTGTTTATCAGGAAGAATTATAATTTATCTCTTAGCTGTTCCTTCTGCACCTTGCCCGTGGCGGTCAGGGGCAATTGATCCACGATCCGGATTTCCGGGATCTTGTAGCCGGCCATGTTCTGCTTGCACCAGGAAAGCAGCTGTGCCGCATCAAGGGCTTCGGTCTGATCCGGATTGAGCTGGACAAAGGCAACAGGCACCTCGCCTTTGTCCGCATCCGGCCGGCCCAGCACCGCGCTGCCGGCAATTGCCGGATGGCGGCCCAGCAGGGTTTCCACTTCTGATGGAAACACGCTCATGCCCTTGACCTTGAGCATTTCCTTGCTGCGGCCAAGATAGATCAGATGCCCCTGCTCGTCGATGGCGCCGATATCGCCCGTGTGCAGCCAGCCGTCCTTGAGCTGGTCAGCAGTGGCTTCGGGCTTTTTCCAGTACGCCTTCATCAATGAAGGGGGCTGGATGAGGATCTCGCCCTCCTGACCCAGGGCCAGGGGTTTGGCCGTGACAAAATCCACCGCCATAAACCGGGTCCCGGGCATGGAAAATCCCACAAACACCGGGCGGGAGGCCAGATCCATGTCGTTTTCCTGCATGCCCGCGGTAAAGGTGTCCAGGGTATGGGTTTCGGTCATGCCGTAGCTGCTTTCGCGCATCACCGTGCCGGTGAGCTCATACCAGCGCTGCCGGTAATCCTTGTTGAGTTTTTTCACAAAAAAGGAAACCAGGGTTTCTCGCAAGGACGAAAAATCCGTGGCAGACGCATCCGGATGTTCCATGAGTTCGACCATGTTGTCCACCAGGCCGTAAATGATTGAGGCCTTGTATTTTTCAATGGCTGCCAGCACAGCCGCGGCATCCCACCGGACCATAAGCACCTCGGTCACCCCGGAAAACACCGGAGACAGGATCCCGGCATCCTCGCCGGCAATCCAGAACACCGGCAGGTAGTTGAGCATCACGTCCTGTCCCCCGGGCCTGCCCAGGGCAAAAATGGAGCCGCATGCGGCCGTGTAGAGCATATCCCCGTAGGTATGCACACATCCCTTGGGCATGCCCGTGGTGCCGCCTGTATAATTGAGCGCGGCCGTATCGTCAAGATGGATATCCACCTCCGGGCAGGGCCGGGTTTCTTCATTTAAAACGGTCATAAAATCCAGGGAGCCGGGACACTCCTGGCGGGGGACCTGCGCCAGATCCGGGATTGCAAAGGCCGGTGTCTCCGGCAGCCAGTCGGTCAGACTGGTGGAAAGCACGGCTTCCAGGTTGGTCTGGTCCCAGGTTGCGGCCACCACCCCGTAAAGCAGATCCAGGGCCACAATAACCCTGGGCTCGGCATCCGTCATGATCATTGGCCACATGAAGAAGGTGCCAGGCCACCCGCAGGGTTCTGTCCCTGCCGCGAACAAGATTTCTGCTCAGCATTTCTGCGATATGGCCATGCAGGCGCTCTGCTTTCTCAAATGGCAATTGCGTCCTGAATTCCTGCTGCACCTGATGATCAATAAAGTAAAAATCTCCCGGACTGCTCCGGGCAAGCCAATTTTTCCCCACGCCCCAATCCAGGGCTTGAAAAATCACAGATGCCTTATGACCCGAAAGGTCCTGGATCCAGTCAATGCTGAACTCGCCTTCAAACAGGGCCGCCAGGGACAAAATGGCTTCACATTCTGAAGCTTTATCCGATTCCGGGAAAAGTGTTGTGCGGCTCATGGATCTGCCCGATTCAAAGATGTTATTTCACCTGGACAAAATTGATGGCACCGTAAAAAGTCTGATTTCAGATGGTGCCGTAAAAAGTTCAAGATCAAGGCTTGCGCAATTTCGAAGAATGCAGCGTACTTATCCGTACGTGAAATTCTGAGAAATTGCGCGTAACGCAGATATTGGACTTTTTACGGCGCCATCAAAATTTAAAGGCCTAACGGAAGCACGTCGGGCTGTCAATTCTCAACTGGGGGATGCTCCGGCAGAAAACAGGCCGGCGGCCTTTTGCACCAGACCCTGCGATCATGGAAAACCAGACATAATCATTGCATTTATTCACGGAACCGATATTTTTTAAACGCTCAGTTTAAGTGGGAACAAACAAACACATGCCCCAGGCTTTTCCCGGGATCCGCGTTTATGCAAAAATACATCCTTTTTACGGTGCTTTCGGCCATATTCATCGTTTTTGTGGGCATGGGCATCATCGTACCCATTCTGCCCATATATGCGGCCGAACTCGGGGCCACCGGGTTTGCCCTGGGGGTGATCGTGGCCGCGTTTGCCTTAAGCGGCGGCCTGCTGCAACCCTTTGTGGGCAGCTTCTCGGACCGGCACGGCAAAAAAGGGTTTCTGATCACCGGGCTTTTGATATTCGGGCTCACCGGCTATACCTATACCCTGGCCGCATCCGTGGAACACATGGTGTTGATCCGCACACTGCACGGGGCCGGATCGGCCATGATTGTTCCCATTGCCATGGCCTACATGACCGAAATTTCCGCCGGGAAAAACGTGGGCCGCTACATGGGCATGCTCAATATCGCCATTTTTGCCGGAATCGGCGCCGGACCGGTGCTGGGCGGTTTTTTCATGGACCTGTGGGGCAGAAATTCGGCATTTTACACCATGGCCATGCTCAGCTTTCTGGCCGCAGCCCTGGTAGCGCTCGTCCTTCCCGGTCGCGACCCCTTGACCATACAGGAAAAGCAGGACTCCATGCTTTCCGTGTTTGCCCGCATGCTCCACAACCGCAAGGTCATGGGCATTTTGCTGGCCAGAATGGCCACCATGATCATCATGGTTCCCACCTTTGCGTTTCTGCCGCTTCTGATGGCCCGGCATATGACGGCCAGCGGCACGGAAATCGGCATGGTCATTGCCAGCCGCACCATTGTCAATGCCGTATTTCAGATGCCCTTTGGCAGCCTGGCCGACCGGTGCAACAAAAACCGGCTCCTGCTTTTGGGAAGCGCCATCATCAGTATCGGCATTTTCTCGGTACCCTTTGCCGTCAGCTTTGCCGCGCTATTGCTCTTGTTTGCACTCATCGGCCTGGGCGAGGCCATTTCATGGCCGGCCATGGGGGCCCTGGCCGCAGAAGAAGGCCATCTCTACGGGCAGGGCGCCATGATGGGGGTGTTTAACACCGCCATGAACACCGGGATTTTTGTGGGGGCCATGGGTGTGGGCGCACTGGTGGATGTGCTGGGCATTGCCTGGGCATTTTACCTGGTGGCGATTTTTTTGTTTTCCAGCGCAATCATTGCCGCGGCCATGATCCGTCCCCGGCAAAACACCTGCCTTTCTACAGGCGATAAATCGTAGGTCTTTCATCCATGTCAATGTCAATGCCGATAATATCGCCGGTTTTAAAGCCCAGTCCCGCCAGTTCAGAGACGACCTGATCCTGTTTTTCGTATTTCCAGTACACAAACCACACGGGATTTCGCACGGTATCAATGCCGTAGGCATCATGGGTGCACAGGTTCAAGCGGATTCTGTCCTTGGCAATGATGGTGTCTGCCTCAGACAAAAAATAATCGATTTTATACTGGTTTTCATAAAGTGCCCGGCTCAGCTGCTTTTGCAGTTCAGGGCTGTCGTCGAGGTAATGATTGGCAATCTGGAAAAGATCGTCCGGAATCTTGATGGAAAAGCCCAGAACCCCGAAACGTTCATGTTTCAGGGCAAAATCCCGCAGCTCGGCCTCGTAGTCGTCAATGCGCTGCACAATGTCGTCTATGGTGCGGGCAGAATCACCCCATCCGTGAACCAGGTCCTCGCACCGGTTGATGATGTCGAGGTAAAATGCCTTGTTGTTCATGACATAAATCATCCGCTCCCGGTAATTTCTTCTTTTCCGGATTCTGCGGATTCCGTCGAGCTGCACCGAGCGATTGTCTATATCCTGATCCAGAAGTTCCACACGGGAAATGTCTTTTGCCTGAACCACGTGAATATCCCTTATTTTTGAAACAATGTATTCAATCTCGCAGGCAAAGCCCAGGTTGTCCTGGATCTGCTCGGAAAGGCGCAGCAGGGTCATGTCATGCGGAGTTTCGGTGATATAGGACTCGCACTGGATTTTGTGGGCAAATTCATTGGTATAGCCAAATTCCCAGTGCTTTCCCATCCGTTTGGCCATAACCTTGACACCTTCGATAAAGGGCATGACAATAACGCCCATGTCCTCGGGGTCGATCTCCGGGGCGTTGTTGAATTTCTGCTGCCGTGCGATGTTTAGTTTCTTGGCTGTTTTTGCAAGGGCGATGATCCGGTTTCTGGCATAGCGGATCCCGGCGATATCGGCATTGACCTCCAGAGAATCAAAGGTCCCGCTCTTGAAACGGGATTCCAGGGGGTGGGCTGAGCGCACAATCACTTTGTAGCTTTGACAGGATTTTTTCAGAAAATCCGCCAGGGCGCCAAAGTTTTCATTCTCAAAATCTTCGGCTGTGAGATAAATAAAATCCGGAACCTCAAATCCGGATTTTTTCAATATTTCCAGAAGCCTTATTTTTTCAGGCAGGGCTTGTTGCATTGGTTTATCCTCAATTGCCCGGCGATTCGGCCAGGTCTTGTTCAATTATATAGGTTTCCAGATCGTCCGGATTGATCCAATCTTCCGGGATGGCCTTATTGCGCACGGAGATGCCGGCTTTATGCACGGATTCGGGATCGCCTGTGACAAGGGGATGCCAGGAGGCCAGATCCCGGCCTTCAAACAGCATCCGGTAGGCGCAGGTTTTCGGCAGCCAGGTCATCTCACAGATGTTTTCCGGCGTGAGGCAAAGACACTCTTTTCTGGCGGCTTTTCTGTGCTCATAAGCGGTACAGCAGCATTTGGAAATCTCGAGAAACCGGCAGGCCACGCTGGTATATGCAATCTCGCCGGTATCTGCGTATTCCAGCTTATGCAGGCAGCATCTGCCGCACCCGTCGCAAAGCGCTTCCCACTCCGCAAAGCTCATTTCTGAAAATGTTTTGTGTTGCCAGAATTTTTTGTTCATAAAAACCTTTTTGATCATATTGCCGAATATATTCCAAATCCGCCCGGGTGTCAAAACAGGATTGCACAGCCCTGCCACCCATACCCCCGGTTGCGTTTTTTCCAGATCAGACGTAAGGTGTGCCAAAACAATCAAAAACCTGAATCATTCCTGAATAATTGATGACAAAAATGTCCGATCCCTGGATTGCACTCATTTATCCGCCCGTGGCCAAACCGGCCGAGCCGCCGGCCGGCATTGCCCGCCTGGCCGGTGCTCTGCGCGCCGCCAATGTGGGCTGCAGGGTCATTGACGCCAATATCAACGGGCTTTGTCATCTGCTCAATACGGTTTTGCCGCAAAACGACACCTGGTCTGCAAGGGCGTTCAAACACCGCGACAGCCATCTTTACGCCCTCCGGGACCCGGCAGTTTACGCCCGGCCGGATGCATACAGCCGCGCCCTGGCAGATCTCGGCCGGCTGTTGCACAATGCGGGCCAAAACACGGCCGCGCGCCCGGGGCTGGCTGATTTCACCCACGCCCGGTTCAGCCCCGTAAACAGCGCGGATTTGCGCAAAGCCGCCCAACGGCCCCGGGACAACCCGTTTCACGATTACTACCAAAACCATCTCGCAAAAGAAGTGTTGGAAACCGGTGCCCGTGTGGCCGGCATTTCCATTAACTATTTGTCCCAGGCTTTGTGCGGGTTTGCCCTGATCGGGGTTCTCAGACAAATCCGCCCGGATCTCAGAATTATACTGGGCGGGGGCCTGATCACTTCCTGGATGCGTCAGCCGGGCTGGAAAAACCCCTTTGAGGGCCTGGTGGATGCCTTGATTTGCGGGCCCGGGGAAAAGGCGCTGCTGGAAATGGCCGGATGCCGGGATACCGGCAGGTTGCCGGCGCCTTTGCCAGACTACGCGGACTTGGCCGCAAACCCCTATCTGAGCCCCGGTTTTGTGCTGCCCTACAGCGCTTCGGACGGCTGCTGGTGGAAAAGATGCGCATTTTGTCCGGAAAAGGCCGAAAAAAGGCCATTTCGCCCCATTGCCCGCAGCACCGCAGCAGACCAGCTCCGGCACCTGACCCAACAGTTTCAGCCGCGCCTGATCCATCTGCTTGACAATGCCATTTCCCCGGCCCTTTTGGGCCAAATGGTCCATACCCCGCCCGGGGCCCCGTGGTACGGGTTTGTGCGCATGGGCCCACCCCTGGATAATCCGGGCTTTTGTTATAAGCTGGCCGCCTCGGGGTGCGTGATGCTCAAACTCGGGCTGGAGTCCGGCAGCCAGGAGGTGCTGGACCGTCTGGAAAAAGGCATTAACCTGAAAACCGCCTCACGGGTGCTCAACAATCTCGCCCAGACTGGCATTGCCGCCTATGTTTACCTGCTGTTTGGCACACCGGCCGAAACCCGGGCAGCGGCCTGCCAGACCCTGGAATTTACAGCGGCACACAGCCCATTCATTGATTTTCTCAACCTGGCCGTGTTTAATCTGCCCGCACACAGCCCTGAGGCCCAAACCCTGGAATCCAGGAATTTTTATAAAGGCGACCTTGCCCTGTACCGGGATTTTGCCCACCCCTTTGGCTGGCACCGGAGGCAGGTGCGCCGGTTTCTGAAAAAGCACTTTAAAAAGCATGCTGCCATAAGACCCATCATCCGCAGGGATCCGCCGGTCTTTGGCGCCAACCATGCCCCGTTTTTCCCCCGGCCTTTCAGCAGCCGAAAAAAAGGCGGCCAATGCCCTGTTGATTTTGTCTTTTTTCAAGGATATATTCGTCGATAGATCCGCAAACGCATTAATTTCAACTCATACCGGGAACCGCCCATGACCGCCAACCGGAAAAACTGCTCCATCGAACATCTTTACGCCGTGTTAAACTCCACCCACAACGGTATCATTGCCGTGGACAACCACGGCATGATCACGCTGTTTAACCGGGGGGCTGAAAAAATCCTCGGGTTTTCCACCCAGGAAGCGCTGGGCCAAAAAGTCGATGCCCTGTTTAATGTACCCTCGCTTCTCACCACGCTGCGCTCGGGCCGACCCGATGTGGGCCGCAACGTGGTAATCAACGGCAAAAGCATTTATTCCAACCGCTCGCCGGTTTACAGGGACGGCAAACAGATGGGCGCCGTGGCCATATTCCAGGATACCACGGATATCGAGAAGCTGAGTCAGGAGCTGGCCGCTGCAAAAGATTCAGTGGAAATTCTGGAGACAATTCTGGAAACCACATATGACGGCATCGTGGTTGTGGACAAAAACGGCATTATCACCCGGTTTAACAAGGCCTACCAAAGCTTTCTGGGAATCGATGAAAAAGATGCCCTGGGACGGGCTGTGGAAGATGTAATTGAAAACACGCGCATGCATATCGTTGTGAAAACCGGCAAGCCCGAAATCGGTGAAACCCAGAAAATCCAGGGCCATGAAATGGTGGTCATGCGGATTCCGATCTATAAAAAAGGCGAAGTCGTCGGTGCCGTGGGCAAGGTTTTGTTCCGGGATGTAAAGGAAATCCGGTCCATGGTGGAAAAACTGAATCTGGCCACAAAAGAGCTGAAATACTACAAGGGCGAAGTCATGCGCCTGAAGGGAAGCCGGTATAATTTCAAAAATATAGCCGGCCGCTCTGAAAAAATGCTACAGGCCAAGAACCTGGCCAAAACCGCTGCATCCGGCAGCTCCAACGTGCTGATCCGGGGGGAAAGCGGCACCGGAAAGGAGCTTTTCGCTCACGCCATCCATGATGCGAGCCTGCGGCGCTACGGTGCGTTCATACGGATCAACTGCGCGGCAATCCCCGCAGGCCTTCTGGAATCCGAACTGTTCGGCTACGAGGCAGGCGCGTTTACAGATGCAAAAAAAGGGGGCAAACCGGGAAAATTTGAAATGGCCCAGGGTGGCACCCTTTTTCTGGATGAAATCGGCGATATGCCGGCGGAAATGCAGGCCAAGCTTTTGCGGGTGCTCCAGGAAAAAGAAGTGGAACGCCTGGGCAGCGAGCGGGTCATCCGGCTGGACATCCGCCTGATTGCCGCCACCAACCGGGATCTCGAAGATCTGGTGAGAAAGAAGGCGTTTCGCCAGGATCTGTATTACCGGCTCAACGTGCTGAAAATTGAAATCCCGCCCCTGCGCGAAATCCGCCAAGACATTGAACTGCTTTGCGAACGGATGCTCCAGGAAGTCAACGAGGAACTCGGAACCGCAGTGGAAGCAATCGACCCCGGGGTCATCGAAATTTTAAAGGCCTATGACTGGCCCGGCAACATTCGCGAGCTCAAAAATGTCATGGAACGGGCTGTGGCCGTTAACACGGACCGGCAACAGGTTGTCCGGAAACACCACCTTCCGATTTATCTACTGGATATGGATGCCGGCCAGAATCCCGGTGCTCTGAAGCCTGATAAAAACGCATCCGAATGGATATCCGGCGGCACCCTTTCCGAAATTCTGGCAAAAACCGAGAAAGCCGCCATTGAAAACGCGCTTCGCGCAGCCGGCAACAACCGGAAAAAAGCCGCGGAAATGCTGGGGATCCATCGCTCCGGCCTGTATCAGAAGATCAACCGGTACAATATCGGCGCCGGCAATAGCGGCCCGGATTAAAGTTTTAAAACCACCGCCGATCCTGTTTCTGCAAGGGGATGAAACCGGCCTTCGGCATTAATCTTTACCCTCCCTATATGTCCAGAAAAAAGGACATGTCTATTTTTTTTGGACGTGCTGATTTTGCCGTCCCTGCCCCATGCTCTTGTTATTTTGTCTATTCTGGTAGACACTGTTGTCGTCCAACGCCTCTTTTTTCCCGTACAAACAATGTTTCCGGGCCATGAATATACTGCTTTCAAGGGTTTTTCAAACAAGTGGCACGCCTGTTGCTTTTCGGTCTATGTTCAGATTCTTTAATTTTGTATTTTAAAGATAAAACTGTTTATGTTTCAAACATTCGTTTTCCCGGCCAGGAATCAGGGGAAAGCAAAACAAGAACAGCCCCGCCGGGGCAACCAAAGACAAGGGGGTTAACATGTTTCGGATCAAAACCATCACGTTGGCCATGGCCATATTTTTTGCAATGGCCGTGGGATTTACCGGGTGCGGCGGCCAGGATGCCGGAGAGGACAGTGTTGAAGCCGTGCTTCCGGATGTGCGCTGGACCCTGCAGACCACCTGGTCCCAGGGATGGCTGCTCCATGAAATGGCAGAAGATTTTGCAAAACGGGTAAATGATTTAAGCAGCGGCAAGTTCATCATCGACGTCCAGCCCGCAGGCGCCATTGTCGGCGGCCTGGAAGTGCTGGATGCTGCGGACTCCGGGGCCATTGACGCCTATCATTCCTGGCCCGGCTACTGGATGAGCAAGCATCCGTCCGCGCCCTTTTTCGCTTCCATTCCTTTGCACCTGGAGCCGCTGATGCATACCACCTGGCTTTACAATTACGGCGGCAAGGAACTCTACCAGGAGATGATGGACGAGGCCGGCCAGAATGTCGTTGTGATGCCCGGGGGCGTGACCGGACCGGAGATGCTGGCGCACTCCAACAAGCCGCTTGAGGAAATGGAGGACTGGAAGGGTCTGAAATACCGGGCTCCGGGCTGGTGGGGCGAAGTGCTCAAGGAGCTGGGCGTGGCCGTTACCATGCTGCCCGGAACCGAGCTTTATCCCGCCCTTGACCGGGGCATTCTCGATGCCACCGAATTTTCGACACCGGCGGTCAACCGGCAGCAGGGCTTCCACGAGGTGGCCGACTTTATCGCGGGCCCGGGCCTGCACCAGCCAACCTGCTTTTTTGAGCTGGGTTTCAACAAGGACGCATACAATGAACTGCCCGAGCTTTACAAAAAAATCATCGACAACGCGGCCATGGCCATGACCCTTCACATGTGGACCAAGAGCAACGTTGCCGACATGGAAGCTCTGGATCATTTCGAGGAGCGCGGCATTAAGCGCACCTACGTGGAGCCGGAAGTGCAGCGGGAGATGCGCGAGCAGGCGTGGGAATGGATCGATAACGACGTCAAAAAGCGCGACAACGACCACTACAGCCGCACATGGGCGTCGGTCAATGAATTCTGGGAACGGTTTTCCGATTACGAGCAATTCATGGTGCCGGTGCGAAAATAGCATGATGCAAACAGAAGGGCCGGCATGCACGCACCGCCGGCTCTTCTGTTTTTCCCAATCGCGGCGCAATGATTTAAACATAAGGATTTCCAATGGTTGTGATCAATAAAATTATTCGGGTCATCGATTGGATCAATGAAAAAATATCCAAGGCGGTCTCGTTTCTGGTTTTTGCATTGATTCTGACACTGACCTATGAAGTGGTGGCCCGCTACTTTTTCGGGTCACCCACCCAGTGGAGCCTGAATCTGACCTACTTCATATGCAGTTTTTTTCTCATTCTCACCATGGGCTATACCTGGCAGTGCGGGGAACACGTCGGCGTGGACCTGATTTCCAGCAAGCTGCCCAGGCGGGTGGGCGCCTTTTTAAACATTGTCTTCATTCTGGGACTTTTCTTTCTGACATGGACCAATATCGGGCGGGTCATGTACAACGACATGCTCCGCTCCTGGGCGTTGCAGGAAAGATCGACCATCGGGGCCATGCCGCCTGTCTATCCCTATAAAACCTGGATATTTGTCGGAGTTGTCCTGCTTTTGCTCCAGGGTGTATCGCAATTGCTCAAGGAAATTCAGGTGGTGCTGGGAAGGGGTAGACAATCATGAGTGTTGAACTGATAACTGTACTGATGCTGACAAGCCTGATTCTTGTCATTATGATGGGGTTTCCCATCGGATTTTCCCTGGCCGGGGTCGCCACGGTCTTCGGACTCATCTTTGTGGGGCCGCACATTGCCAACACCTTCATGCTGCGAATGCATGTAACGCTTTCCAATTATACGCTCATTGCCATACCCTTATTTGTCTTCATGGGCATTGTCATCGAAAAATCGGGTTTGGCCGGCAGGCTCTATGACGCCATATATGTCTTGACCGGCAGGCTCAAAGGGGGCCTGGCCATTGCAACGGTGCTGACCTGTGCCATATTCGCGGCAGCAACCGGCGTTGTGGGCGCAACAGTGGTCACCATGGGCATCATTTCCATGCCGGCCATGATGAAGTACCGCTACGACAAGCCCATGGCATCCGGGGCGGTATGCGCCGGCGGCGCACTCGGGATTTTGATTCCGCCTTCCATCCTGATTCTGGTCTATGCACCGGTGGCCAACGTTTCCGTTGGGGCCCTTCTCATCGGGGCCTTTGTTCCGGGCATGATCCTGGCGTTGCTCTATGTTCTCTACATCGGCATACGGTGCTTTATCAATCCGGAAATGGGACCGTCTGCGGCAGACGGGGGCGTTCACTACACCTTTTGGCAGAAATCCAGGATGTTTTGCGTCTCGGTGCTGCCGGTGCTCACTCTGATTCTGGCGGTGCTGGGCACGATTTTCTTCGGCCTGGCCGCACCCACCGAAGCCGCTGCCATCGGGGCTTTTGCCGCGGTATTGCTGGCGCTTGGCTACCGCAAGCTCACTGCCGCCATGCTCGTGGAGGCCGCCATCCGGACGGCCAGAACCTCTGCCATGGTATATCTGGTGGTCATCGGCGCCTCTTTTTTCACCTCGGTCTTTGTGCGGCTGGGATGCGGGCGGGTCATCGAAACCTCGATCCTGGGCCTGCCGTTCGGACCCTGGGGCGTGCTGATCGTCATGTGGCTGATTATCATCCTCATGGGATGTTTTCTGGACTGGATCGGCATCATCATGATCGTGGTGCCCCTGTTTACGCCGGTGGCCGTAAAGCTCGGCTTTGACCCGGTCTGGTTTTCCCTGATGAACATCATCGTGCTCCAGACCTCGTTTCTGACCCCGCCCTTTGCCCTGACCATCTTCTATCTCAAGGGGATCGCCCCGCCTGAGGTCTCCCTTGCCGACATCTACAGGGGCGTGGTGCCTTATCTTCTGCTGATGCTGGCAGCCTTGCTTCTTTTTTCGCTGTTCCCGGATATCCTGCTGTTTATGCCAAGGGCGGCCGGACTGATTTAAAACAGGCAAAAAGCCCAACAATCGCAAAATTACGGAGAACCAGATATGGGCCGTGAATATAAAGGACCGGAAAAACCTTCGAAACACCCGATGGTCTCGTCGCTGACGCCGTTTTCGGCCCAAAAGGGCAAGATCGTCACCTGCGAGGAGGCCGTGGGTATCATCTGCGACAATGATACCATTGCCACCGGCGGATTCGTGGGAAACGGGTTTCCGGAACACATCGCCGTCGCCCTGGAAGACCATTTTCTGAAAACCGGATCACCCCGCAACCTGACGCTGGTGTACGCCGCCGGCCAGGGCGACGGAAAGGACAAGGGCCTCAATCACCTGGGCCACGACGGCCTGATCCGGCGGGTGATCGGCGGACACTGGGGGCTGATTCCCAAGGTGCAAAAAATGGCGGTTGAAAACAGGATCGAGGCCTACAACCTGCCCCAGGGGGTGATCTCGCATCTGTACCGGGATATTGCAGCCGGAAAACCCCGCACCATCACTGCGGTGGGCATCGGAACGTTTGTGGATCCGCGCAAAGGCGGCGGAAAGCTAAATGAAATGACCACCGAGGATATAGTGGAGCTGATTTCCTTTGACGGAAACGACTACCTGGCCTACCGGACCTTTCCCATCAACGTGGCCATTTTGCGGGGCACCACCGCCGACACCATGGGCAACATCAGCATGGAAAAAGAAGCCCTGTTTTTGGAGGCCCTGGCCATGGCCACAGCGGCCAGAAACAGCAACGGCCTGGTGATCGTGCAGGTGGAGCGCATCGCGGAAAAAGGGAGCCTAAATGCCCGCAACGTGAAAATCCCCGGCATCATGGTCGATTGCGTTGTGGTGGCAGACCCGGAAAACCACTGGCAGACCTTCGGGGAGCGTTACAATCCATCGTTTTCCTCTGAGATCAAGGTGCCGCTGCATTCCATGCCCGCCATGGCCCTGGATGGACGCAAAATCATCGCCCGGCGCGCGGCCATGGAGCTGGAGGCCAACTCCGTGGTCAACCTGGGCATCGGCATGCCCGAAGGCGTTGCCAACGTGGCCAACGAGGAAAGCATCCTCGACTACCTGACGCTTACCGCCGAACCCGGGGTTATCGGCGGCATTCCGGCCGGCGGCCTCAATTTCGGGGCTGCCACCAACACCGAGGCCCTGATCTCCCAGCCCGAGCAGTTTGACTTCTACGACGGCGGGGGCCTGGACATGGCATTTCTGGGACTTGCCCAGGCCGACGGCCACGGCAATCTCAATGTGAGCAAGTTCGGTCCCCGGCTGGCCGGCGCCGGCGGATTTATCAACATCAGCCAGAAGGCCAAGAAGGTGATATTTGTGGGAACCTTTACCGCCGGCGGCCTTGACGTGGAAATCCGGGACCAAAAACTCCACATCAACCAGGAGGGAAGCGCCAGGAAATTCGTGGACCATGTGGAGCATACGACCTTTTCCGGGGCCTATGCCCTGGAAAGAAACCAGCCGGTGCTCTACATCACCGAGCGCTGCGTTTTTAAACTGACAGCCAAAGGCATGGAACTGGTGGAAATCGCCCCGGGCGTGGATCTGGAAAAAGATATCCTGGCGCACATGGATTTTAAACCCATCATGGACCACAGCCCCGAACTCATGGATTCCCGGATATTTTCAGACCAACCCATGGATTTGAAAAAAGACCTGCTGTTTTTGTCAATTGACAAGCGGCTTTTCTATGACCGGGAGCGCAACCTGTTTTTCGTCAACTTTGAGGGCTATGCCATCAAAAGCCGTGACGATATCGGCCAGGTGGAACAAAAAGTCCGCCGGATCCTGGAACCGCTGGGCCACAAGGTCTACACCGTGGTCAACTACGACAATTTTCAGATCTACCCGGAGCTGATACCGGAATACACGCAGATGATCAAGCGCCTTTCAGAGGATCTGTATTCCGGGGTGACCCGCTATACCACCAGCACCTTCCTGCGGGCCCGGCTGGGCGATGCCCTGCTGCGCTTCGACATTACCCCCCATATCTACACAACCGCCGAAGAAGCCCTGGAGGCCCTGGGCCGGGAAGACGAACCGTGGCATTTTCCGGAGTAAAAGGGCGGCCATGGGATTGCCGTCTCATGGCCGCAAACGGGTGCGGCCGGATCAGCCAAGACAGACTTCGACAAGATGGCCGTTGGTTTCTGAGCGGCGCGGGCATTGGCGACGGCGGCTTCAGCGGCGGCCACCTGCGGTTTGTGAAGAACCAGTTCGGATGCGGGTTTCCCGCTCACCCCGGAAGCCTCCCATTCGGCTTTGGCCTGCAGGGCTTTGCGATCTTCTTCCAGCAAACTAAGCCGCGCATCGCTCAAATCATGATCTGCGGCGGCCACTGCCGCCCGATAGTCGGAGTCTTCCAGCCGGGCCAGAATTTCGCCTTTTTTAAACCGCTTTCCGGGTTCGAAATCTTCGGCCAGGGACTGCACCTGGCCGGAGACCTTTGAAGCCAGCGTCAGCAAGGTCTGCTGCAAATCCGGATTGGCCGCCAATGCCTCATCCACAAGGGCCTCCATCTCAGGGGAATTGATCAGATCCCCCAGAATGGCGGCCTGCTCCCCTTCATATGGTTAATATCCGGTTAACAAAACAGCGCAACCTCGGTCGGAGGCCTGCCCGAAAAATCGCGAAAAGGGACTGTAAAATCCCTTTGTTATTGCGTTATTGTACGTTTTCGACTATGATTATACTTATTAGAATAAAGGAAAATGCTGCAGCGCCCCGGCGCGCAGGACAACGTGATTTGGGCCAAGGCAGGGACTGACAGCCAAACGCTCAAAGGCAAAAGGAATTGAGCATGCCGGAAGAACCACCAATGCAATCCCCCGGGCAGACCGCCTCCCTTACGCCTCACGATTACCAGGACATGTTGATGAACGCGCCTGTGGGAGTATTTTCCAGCACGCCCGAAGGATATTTTCTTTATCTCAATGTCGCCCTGGCAGAAATATTTGGCTATGCCTCTCCGCAGGAAATGATGGCGTCGGTTGAAAACGTTGCCAAAGACCTCTATGCCGATTCCAGAGACAGAAAAGAAGTTTTGCGCCTGCTGGAAGAAAACAAAGCAGTGCGCAACCACGAATGCCGCTTTGTCCGAAAAAACAACACCACCTTTTGGGCCTCTTACAGTGTTCGTGCCGTTCGCAATGAAAAGGACGGAAGGCTTTATTATCAAGGTTTTTTGTCGGATATAACGGAACGAGTATTGGAAAAAGAAACGCTGTTAAGGACACAGTTCCCCATGGATCGGGCACCGGACAATATTCTCTGGATCAATAGCGAAGGCCAGATCGTGTATGCAAACGATTCGTCCTGCAACTCCCTGGGATATTCATGCGATGAACTGCTTGCCATGAAAATATTCGATATCGATCCGGATTTCCCCCCGAATCAATGGGAGCAGCACAAAGAGAAAAGGCGCCGAATGGGCACCATGGCCTTCGAATCCCGGCACATTACAAAGGACGGACGCATCTTCCCGGTTGAGATCCGAAGCAACCATTTCGAGTATAACGGCTATGAGTTGTCTCTTACTTTTGATCGCGATATTACCGAGCGTAAACGCACGGAACAAGCCCTGCGGGAAAGCGAAACCCGCTTCCGGCAATTGTTTAAAATGGCCCCCACACCCATGGCCCATGTCTCCAAACACGGCCGAATGCTTGATGTAAACGACGCCTTCCTTGATATGATCGGCTATTCAACCGATGACGCACCAACCCTGGAGCAGGCATGGCAACTTTCGTTCGAGGATAGCGACCAAAAAGAAATCATGAGCACAAAATGGCAAAACGAACTGGAACGGGCCCTGGCTGAAAACGATGATCAGCACGTTTAGAATCTATTTGCCCGGAAACGCCGCCGATTCAGCAGAGACAAAAGCGCAACGAACCGAAGCCATCCGGGAAAGCCGGGGAGAGACCATCCTGATCGTAGAGGATGAACCGATGCTTTTAGAGCTGGGCAAGGTGATGCTCCAACGGCTGGGATACTCGGTTATCACCGCTGCCACGCCCCACGAAGCCATACGGGCAGCAAGGGAAAACACCGGAGAAATCCAACTTTTTATTACGGACGTGGTCATGCCGGAAATGACCGGCCGGGATCTGGCCGAACGGCTTCAGGGAATCCGGCCGGACATGAAATGCCTTTTCATGTCCGGCTACACAGCCGATGTTATCGCCCACCAGGGCGTATTGAACAAGGGCGTCAATTTCATACAAAAACCTTTTTCCTTGAACGATTTGGCAAAAAAAATCCGAGAAGTTCTGAATTGATCCGGAGAATCGTCCCTGCAAAGATGTTCTCCACTATTGAAAATATTGTTGAAAACATGCGGCAAGAATTTTTGCATCCACCCGCCCAAGAGGCGGTATCTCCGCCGGAAGCGGGACTTTCCCATAGTAAGCAATGGCCTCCCGGTTCTCCGGGTTGGCCTCTCCGTTTAACACAATGCCGGCAACCTCGATTTCCAGCCGCTTTAATTGTTCCAGGGACAGCAGGGTGTGGTTGATGGTTCCAAGGCCGCTTTTGGCGACAAGCAAAACAGGCAGGTCAAGATGCTTTATCA
>NZ_JAWODO010000070.1:0-4894 GCF_046483245.1 Desulfosalsimonas sp.
AGAATTTCAGCAGCTTTCCGGGCCGTCTTTATCCGATGTCTGCGGGATAGACCCGCTTGGGATCGCTGAAGTATTCCCGGGTCAGGCGGATGATGACCGGGCTTAAAAAGATCAGGCCGATTAAGTTGGGCCAGGCCATCAATGCATTGAATATATCCGAGATGGTCCAGACCGTGGCCAGTTCCACATAGGCGCCCACCGGCAAAAGCAGGCAGTAAAGCACCCGGTAGGGCATGACCAGTTTTGGACCGAAAAGATAGTCAATGCAGCGGTCCCCGTAATATGACCAGGTAATGGCCGTGGAAAAGGCGAAAAAGATGATGCCGATGGCCACGATATATCCGCCCGGGCCGGGAAGTCCCATGTTAAATGCCTTGGCCGTCAGGTCCGCACCGGTTTCACCCGAGGTAAAGGCGCCGGTGATAATGATGACAAGCCCGGTCATGCTGCAGACCAAAATGGTGTCAATAAAAGGACCGAGCATGGAAATCAGACCTGCACGCACCGGTTCACTGGTTTTGGCCGCACCCCAGGCAATGGGTGCGCTTCCCAGGCCGGCCTCGTTTGAAAACACGCCCCGGGCCACGCCAAAACGGATGACCTGTGCCACGGCTGCGCCGGCAAAGCCGCCGGTGGCTGCAGTGCCGGTAAAGGCGTCTGTGAAGATCATGGCAAAGGCGGCCGGAACCTGGCCGATATTGGCAAAGATCACCACCAAAGAGCCGATCACGTAAAAAGTGGCCATGATGGGCACCAGCCGGCTGGCCACCTGGCCGATGCGCTTGATGCCGCCGACAATCACAAGGAAAACAAGGGCGCCGATGAGCAGGCCGGTCACCAGTTTGGGAATTCCGAAATAGGTCAGCACGGGTTCAGCCACGGAATTGGCCTGGACCATGTTGCCGATGCCAAATGAGGCCACGGCTGCAAACACGGCAAACAAGACCCCGAGCCATTTCTGCCCCAGGCCCTTTTCAATGTAGTACATGGGCCCGGCACCCACCACGCCGTCGGGGTGGATGGTCCGGTAATGCAGGGAAAGCAGGCATTCCCCGTATTTTAAGGCCATGCCGAAAACCGCGGTGATCCACATCCAGAACATGGCCCCCGGGCCGCCAAGGGCTATGGCCGTGCCCACCCCGGCAATATTGCCCGTGCCGATGGTGGCTGAAAGCGCTGCTGTCAGGGCCTGGAAATGACTGATTTCTCCCTTGTCCTTTGGATCGTCATATTTGCCGGAGATCAGTTTCCAGGCATAGCCGAACTTGCGAAGCTGAATCAGCGGAACCACAATGGTCAGCAAAATTCCCGTGCCGACCAGCAAAACGATTGTTACAGGTCCCCAGACAAATCCACTTATCATACCAAGGAAATCTTCCATCCATCCCCCTTTCAGTTTGAATATCAGGTTAATGCAACTTTATCGGTTGTACCGGGCTGTGTTTGCGCTTTCGTGGTGCTGTGCAGGTTGCAGACGGGAAAAAACGGGCCGGGGTTCTGTTGCTGCCGGTTGTTTTTCCGGTCAAGTAACAGTGGCTCTTTAAAGAAACAAGGAGGTTTGGACTGCCTGCCGGGTTGCTGTTGCAGGCGCCAAAACTCTTGATTATTCAATTATTAATAGCAGAAAATCGGCCTGATGTAAAGGTATTTGATTTTTATTTTTTAAAACCAGAACTCCGGGTAGCGGCGACGGGGGGCGAGATTGTTGACCAGCATGGCCACGGCCAGCATCACAACAGCGCCAAGGCCGGCCGGAACCAGCACGTACCAGAAGCCCAGGGCGTGGATTTTGCTGCTCCCGATCACCGCGATCAGGGCAGTGGCCCCGCCGGGGGGATGCAGGGTTTTGGTGGCGTGCATGGCAAGTATGGCCGTGGCAACCGCAACAGCTGCAGCCAGGGGCATGCTGGCCCCGAGCAGTTTGAATGCCGCCACCCCGATCACAGCGGAAATCATGTGTCCGCCCATGAGGTTTTCCTTAATCACGTCCAGGACTTCATTTTTTTCATTTACAACCGGAATGCCTGAAATGTTGCCCGCAGCCATGCGCTCTGCGGTTTCCAGCAGGGAGGTCTCCGGATTGACGCAGATCACCTGCCGGGTCATGACGTCTTTGGCGCGCATGGACCGGGCGATCCGGCCCACTGCATGATTGTACGCGACACGGTAAATCTCCATGAAGTCCGCGGGCGTGATATCGATATATCCCTGCATTTCCTTCATGGCAGCGATAATGTCCTCGTTTTCAAGATCCACGGGCGAGCCGCCCGGACCATCAGAGTTAAACTGCATCACATGCCTCCGCTGTAAACCTGTTCCAATCGGTTCCATTGAACCTTAATTGTTTTTTGGATATTTCTTTCAGCCATACCCGGTCTACCAGGACCCGGAAGCCGTTTTTTTATGCCTGAACCTCTTCAAAAAAGAAAATCACAGGGTGCATAAAAAACAGCGTGTATTTGCTTTATTTCATCAAAAAATACTGTCCGCATTGACTTGGGTCAAAAATAATTTGTAGGGGCGGGAAATCTGCTTGATCAATTCGAACAGATATACTTACCTGCAGGGATGTGTAATGTTTATGTTTGCCAATGCCGCACGGGGCAGAACCGCGGCGTTTGACGCAAATACCTATTTCATAATATCAGTGTCTGCGCCTGTAGGGGATGTTTAGCTTGTCCATGCGCTGGCGCAGGGTGTTGGGATGCAGTTTGAGCAGTTCGGCGGCCCCGCCCGGACCGCTGATTTTTCCACGGCTCCGGTCAAGGGCCTGGCGAATGTGGCGGGCGCATATTGAATCCAGTGAGGGGAAATCTTCGGCTGGATCTATGGCCCCGGGCGCTGCGGCAGTGTGGACGCCGCCGGCATTGCCGGTGAGCAAATCCATATCCAGCTGGCTTCCGGAGGATTGGATCAGGGCCCTTTCCACAAGGTTTTCCAGTTCACGCACGTTTCCCGGCCAGTTATGGGCCATGAGCCGGTCCAGGGCGCCGGCGGGCAGCCGGGGGCGAAACGGGAGTTTTAAATCCGCGGACTTGCGCTGCAGGAAATGATGCACCAGGGCGGGAATATCCTCTTTTCGCTGGCGAAGCGGCGGCACCATGATGGGAAAAACATTGATCCGGTACCACAGGTCTTCCCGGAATTTCCCGGTGCGGACCATGCCGGCCAGGTCGCGGTTGGTGGCAGCGATGATCCGGATATCCAGGGGAAGAGTCCGGCTTCCGCCCACACGCTCGATTTCTCTATGCTGCAGCACATGCAGCAGCTTGGCCTGAAACTGCAGGGGCAGTTCTCCGATTTCGTCCAGAAAAACGGTTCCGCCCTGGCCGCGCTCAAACCGCCCACGTTTCTGCCGGTCCGCACCCGTGAACGCCCCCTTTTCATGACCGAAAAGCTCGCTTTCCAGCAGGGAGCCGGGAATGGCGCCGCAGTTGACGGTGATCATGGGGCCCGCGGACCTGTGGGAAAGCTTGTGGATGGTATCGGCGATCATTCCCTTGCCGCTGCCGGTTTCGCCCAGGAGCAACACCGGGTTGTCGAGCCGGGCCACCTGCTGGACCTGGCGCATGACTCCGCTTAGCCCGAAATCCGCGCCGACAATCTCACCGCCTTTTTTGGCCCTGAGTTCTTCCTGGAAATAGCGGCTGTCATCGGCCAGCACTTCATTGAGGCGGACAACCTCCAGGTGCTTGAGCGCATTGGCCAGAGCAATGGCAATGGGGTCCCGGAGCTGGACAAAAAGCCGGCCATGGGCGTCGGAATAGCGGTTTGTGCCCCGGCTCTGGACCGCCACGTCGCCAATATAGCGGTCATCCAGGGACAGGCGCATGATCATGACCGAAAAATTGGTATCCAGGTGCAGCTGCTGCAGTGTGGATGCCACTTTCGGGTCTTTTCCGGGGTTGTTGACCACGTGCAGATCCGGCAGTCCCGGGCGCTGGTTTTCAGGGGCCTGCCAGTCAATGGCCGGGGCCTGCACGGTCTCTGCGGCGGGTCTGCTGCGGGCTTCGCCGGCCACTGCAACAAACCGCAGCATCCGGACATCCGGCATATACACCGAAAGATGCATGGAGTCGGCCGGAATGAAGTTTTGCAAATAATTCAGACAGGAGTCCAGGGCCTTGTCAATGTCTAAGCTGCTGCAAATGCGCAGAACCGCTTCCCGGAAAAAGGATTCAGTGAATTGTTCCATGGGCTTTCTTTTACATTATTTGGTGAATAATAAAGACTAATTACAATATAGCGTATTTTTTTCACATTATAATGTCAATCTCTCAATGAGGGATTTGGATAACCGATTGATACTGCACCTTATTTGGTTTCTGGCACAGGCTGTGCTTATACAGATGCCCTTAAAGGGGGAGCGCCATGTGGATAGAAGCCATTACCGTACGCACTGCCAGGCCCGGGCAATGCGCGCAATTGCTGGAGGATATGGCCGCATTGCGGGAGCAGGGGGCAATTGCCGGACCGCTTTGGTATGCCTGCTACCGGAACCTGGAGGTGGAAAACGAAATCAGTGTCCACCTGGCCTGGAAAGCAGACTCTCAGGCAATGGCCCGCACCGACTGCGGTCTGCTCATTGCCAGGCGCTTTGCCCAGCACGGGCTGGTTCACCATACCTTGTGGAAACAAACGGCATACACTTGTTTTTAATGATTATATACCCGTACCAGAAAGGATACAGCACATGAAAGCGTATTTGTGGATTCTGATTTTTTCTTTGATGATGGTTCCGGTCTCCGGCTCGGCCGCCCCGGAAGACCAGGGGCAGCAAGGCCCGCCGCCCCTGGTCTTCCGGGGCGGCCGAGCCGGAGACCGGAACCATCATCAAAGAAAAAATCAGAATCCACAAATACGCTTTCATGTGCTGTATCCTTTCTGGTACGGG
>NZ_JAWODO010000171.1:0-10164 GCF_046483245.1 Desulfosalsimonas sp.
CGATAACTCCGTAAAACACATTGAAAAAAACCCTCTCAATTTTACCGACCTCGGACCGGTACCCGAAAATATTTGTTGCCACATATTCCCAGTGCGCTGGCCATGAGCCGGGGCGGGGGTGGTTTGTTTGACTGCATTGGCGCGGTTTCGGCAAAAGATTGGGCCGGGGCTTTGGCGCCCGGAATTTTAAACTGTCTGAGGGCGATCAGCCCGAGTTTTTAAAATTCCAGCCAAAGTCCCGGCCCAATCGCCGAAACCGCGCCGCAGACAAACAAACCACACCCGACCCGGCTCATGCGAAAACCCGCATAAGCTGATTGCACAGATGTTGTCGTCACGCTCCCGGCAATGAAAGTGATGGCTTGGACTTCCTTGAAACGCCCGGGTATTGCTCAGCCTGTACCTCCGGGAGTTATGCCCTTTGACAAGGCCCTTTATCCGCCGAATGCCGGCTCGGGAATATCCACCACGGCCCGGCAGTTTCGCTGCAGGGACTTGATCCGGCCGGCGGTCACGGGCAGGATGGATTCAATGTAATAGGCTGCCGACTGGATCTGGCCTTCATAAAAGGCGGCATTTTTGTTCTTGGCAATCTTTTCCGCCCGCTCTTTGCCTTCGACCCCGCCGGTGATTTCCTCGAGTTTGGGGGCGGCCACAACAGCCCGCCACAACAGCATCCATGCCATGATGCTGTCTCCCACAACATCGAGAAACGGCATGGCCTGGCCAAATGCCACCTTGAAATCCGATGACGTGCCGGTCTTGCCCATGTGCATGGCCGCATTGCCCAGATCATTGACCGCAGCCTCCATGTCCTTTGCCAGGCTTTCCAGGGCCGGGATCTCCCTGGCCGCGGCCACGGTTTTCTGCATCTCCCCCAGCAGACTCATAAACACCGCGCCCTTTTTCATGCCCAGCTTGCGCCCCAAAAGGTCCATGGCCTGGATGCCGTTGGTGCCCTCGTAGATGGAGTTGATCTTGGAATCCCGCAGGAGCCGTTCGATGGGATAATCCTCGGTATAGCCGTAGCCGCCGTAGCACTGCATGGCCTGGACCGTGGCCTCAAAGCCCCGGTCCGTGCAATAGGACTTGATCACCGGGGTCAGAAGATCCACCAATTCCTGGCATCCCTGCTTTTCCTCCTCGTTTTGGGCGCACTCGATTTTGTCAAAAAGATGGGCCACGTAATAGACAAAGCTGCGCATGCCCTCTGTGTGGGTTTTCATCCACATGAGCATGCGCCGCACGTCCGGATGCCGGATAATGGGCACTTGGGGGGCTTCCTTGTTCTGAAGCTGCTCGATATCCCGCCCCTGCAGCCGCTGACGGGCATAGTCCAGGGCGTAGAGATAGGCGCAGGAGGCGTTAAACAGGCCCAGGGCGCCCACGCCCAGGCGCGCTTCGTTCATCATGTGAAACATCACCTGCATGCCCCGGTTTTCCTCGCCCAAAAGCAAGCCCCGGCAGCTGCCCTTGCTGCCGAAAGACAGCTGGCAGGTGGGGCTGGCGTGCAGGCCCAACTTTTTCTCGATGCCCGTGCACACGACATCGTTTGGCTCGCCCATGGAGCCGTCCTCGTTGATCCAAATCTTGGGCACGATAAACAGGGAAATGCCCTTGGTGCCCGCCGGCGCGCCCTCGATGCGGGCGAGCACCGGATGAATGATGTTTTCGGTCAGATCGTGTTCACCGTTGGTGATAAAAATCTTGTTGCCAGAAATGGAATAGGTGCCATCCTCGTTTTTCCTGGCCGTGGTCACCAGATTGCCCACGTCAGAGCCGGCCTCTGGCTCGGTTAAAACCATGGTGCCGGCCCATTTCCCCGAGTACATGTTATACAGAAACATTTCCTTCTGCTTGTCCGTGCCAAACACCTCGATCATCTTGGCCGCCCCGTGGGTGGCAAAGCCAAACGCGCCAAAGGAGAAATCCGCGCCAACGATGTATTCCGCCGCTGCCTGGGCGATTAAATGCGGCAAGCCCTGGCCGCCGATTTCCGGGTCCTCGCTTAAGGCGATCCATTCGCCGTCGCACAAAAGATTGTAGGGCCTGTGAAAGCATTCCGGCACCCTGACATGGTTGTTTTCAAAGGTCAGGCCCACCCGGTCGCCTTCCTCGTTTACCGGCAAAAGCTCCTTGATGGCGAAATTGCGGGCTTCCTTGACCACCATGTCAAACATCTTTTTGTTCATATCCTGATAGCGGGCGTTTTTTGTCAAAGACGCCGCATCAAACTGTTCATACAGGACAAAATCCACGTCCCTTTTGTCTGCAATCTGCTGTGCCATTTTTTTGAATCCTTTCCTGAGATGATCTATATAGATGTTCAGAATAATGAAAAGCGATAAAAAGAATTATTTTAGCGATGTTTTTTATCAAAAGTCAACGTAAACGTGAACTTTGCATATGTGTCGAAAAAAAGAAAAAATAAAAGCGGTAAACAGTTGCTTTATTGTTTGACTTTTGCCCAAACGGGTCTATAGTCATTTTAATCTTATAATGACTTGAGATGATTACCCGGACGGTTTCTTTCCAACAGCACAGCTATTTCTATAGTGGCCATCCGAAGGAGACCAAGAGAACTTTTACAAAAGGAGGATGACACTATGGCAAATGGCACAGTAAAATGGTTCAGCGACAAAAAAGGCTTTGGTTTTATCGAAACCGAGGATGGAACAGATGTTTTTGTTCATCATTCCGGAATCAATGCAACCGGTTTCAAATCGCTAAACGAGGGCGACAAGGTCACTTTCACCGTTCAGCAGGGGCAAAAAGGCCCGGCCGCCGTTGACGTGACCGTGGTATAATTTATACCCCCATCAGTAAGCATTTCAAAAAGCGTCCGGGATTTTTCCCGGGCGCTTTTTTTATACGCGCAATTTTTTACCGGACAAACTGCAGGCAACTGCATAGCAGGTGCTTGCGGCCGTGACTTGACAAAAATGCTTGGGCAGGAGTATTTTGGCAGCATACGACTTTCCAAATCTTTATCTTACAGGAGCCTTACCATGAAAACAGCTACCAGATCCGCCGCTTGCAACCTCACCTGCTGCCTGACAGCAGCCGCCATGTTTTTCCTGGCCTCCCCGGCCATGGCACAGAACCCGGATGAAGGGGGGTTTTTCCCGAAAGAGGAGATTTTCAAGCCGATCCTTGCCGACCCCAAGGAACCCCGGTTTTTCGGCTCTGTCCGGCACATTAACAATGAGATAAGAAAAGACTTTACCGGCGCGGCCATCGGTCTTGGCGAGACCTTTGGCATCTACCGCAAAAGCCCGGGACCCGGGCGTGCCTGGCAAATCAGCATCAGCGGCGGGGTGTTTTCTCATTTTGACATGGGTACCTCCACCTATGACCTGCTCAACTCGGATTACAGCATCGGCCTGCTGTGGACATACCGGGACCGGGACGCTTCCCTGCGCCTGCGGGTCTATCACCAGAGCTCTCACCTGGGAGATGATTACGTTTCAGACGATCCCGGCCTCCTGGACAAATACTCGGGATTTGACTATGAGGCCGCAGAGCTGATCACCGCCTACGACTGGGAACCGTTTCGCGTATACGGCGGCATCCACTATCTGCTCCAGCGGGACCCGGGAGATCTGGACCGGTGGAGCTACCAGGCGGGTATGGAATATGAAAGTCCCAGGCCGATCCTTTTTCACGGGGTGCCCGTGGCCGGGGTGGATATCAAGGGACTCCAGGAAAGAAGCTGGACTCCTGCCGTAAGCGTCAAGGCCGGACTCAAGTTCAAAAGCGCAGACAGCAGCCGGGACATCATGGTCCTGGCTGAATACTATGACGGTTTTATTCCCTACGGGGCGTTTTACGACTATGACATGGACGCATTCGGCCTCGGGGTCTACTTCGGGTTCTGATCCATGCGGCAGGCTTCTGCATAGGGCTTGAGTGCATTGCGCACCTTGCAGTCCGCAAGATCCCGCGGCGCCGGGGCCAGGGTTTTGTCGGCCACGGCCGCAGACAAATCAGGCATGTACTGCCGGATCAGCGGCTCGGGAATGGCGGTGCCCAGGTTGGTTTCCAGCCGCTGCACCGCCGCCTGGAGCCGGTCATAGCCCCAGTAATAGCGCACCCGGTCCAGGTAACTGAAAAGCACCCGCCAGTCCGGCACCGGTCCTGAATCGGGATGGTGACCGGACCAGTGCTTGGGGGCCTGTGCCATCACATCGCAAAGCACCTCCCGGAGACGCGACAGGGAAACGTCTTTGCAGCTGCCGAGCCACTCCTGTTCAATGCAGGCAAGGGCAAACAAAACCTCGCGCAAGGCAAAGGTCAAAGCCGGCCCCACCTTGAGCAGACAGAAATGATCGTTCACCATCTGCGCAAGCGCATCCGGATGCTGAAAATCCGTGGCATGGATTTCATAGGTCATGGCATTGGGCAGCCGGTCATGGAAGGCGGACAGGGCCGCGGCCGGCAGCCGCTGGTACGGCGCCACCCAGAGACCGCCGAAATCCACACCCGGCTGGACCACCACGGCAATGACCCGCAGCCAGGCATCCTCAAGTCCCAGGCGTTTAAACTCCTTTTGACAGCAGTCCAGGTACCGTCCCAGTTCCCCGGGATCTGACACCGGCACATCCCCGGGTTCCGCCATGGAACCGCCCGGGGTGGGCACTTCCGCACCGACCACGTACACCGGCCAGGAGGCCCCGGCCGGCAGCTTTTTTGCCGCGGCTTCGGCTGCCCGGCACAGGCGAGCGGCCCGCTCCGCGGAAACTTCCGGAGCCAGGGGGCCGTCCGGATCATCGCCCAGGGCCATGCTGGCATCCAGGTGAATTTTGGCATAACCCGCGGACACGCAATGGGCCACCAGGGTTTCGGCCTTGTCCATGGCGCTGTCCGCAGTCTCATTTTTCCACACATGCGGGCCCAAATGATCGCCGCCGATAATCAGCCGCCCTTTGTCAAAACCCATTTGGTCTGCCATGGCACTGATGTATCGGGTAAAATCCGCCGGTGTCATGCCGGCATAGCCGCCAAACTGGTTGACCTGGTTGCAGGTGGCCTCGATAAGCAGATCGCTGTTGTCTGCCGCAGCCCGGGCAAACGCAGCCAAAAGAACCTGCGGGTGAGACGAGCACACCGAGTAGATGCCTTCCGCCCTGCCCCTTCGCTGATGCGGCCCCATGGTTGTGAGTCGGTTCTGCATCATCATTAAAACACCGGCTGCGGCATGTCATTTGGATAGGTCACGGTAAAGGAAATGGAAATCTCCCGGCTCCGGCCGGGTTCCAGCTCCATTTCCCACTGCATGACCCCTGACTTATCGGCAAAATCCTTTTGGTCGGGCTGCGGTGAAAAGGAAACGTCTTTTACTTCTATTCTGTCGGTTTTGGAAACCGGTACGCTGTCCCGCACATGGATTGTAACCGGTCTTTGCTTTCGGTTTTCCGCAACAATCCGGTATTCCAGTTCCCGCACCACCGTGTCACGCTCGATTTTGCCGAAAAACCGGGTCTCCTTGCGATGATCCCGAAGCTTTTCCCGCCTGACCGCCACTGATCGGTCCGCTCCCATGCCCAGCACAAAGGGACGGCCTGCGGGCTGCTGTTCCAGAAACATGCAGCCGGCATACCGGCCCTCGAAAAACACCTGCACCGGTCCGGCCAGCAGTTCACGATCCGCCTCTGCCCGGCATACAAGAAAGGCCTCTGGCGCCCGGCGGGGAACAGCGAGGTGATAAAACCGGCTTTCAAGAGTGCGGGTAAAAAGGGGCAGCAGGTTTTCATCCTCCCCGGAGGCCACGGAAACCGGCACGGGCAGGTCATATTCAAAGGACAGGGCGGTTTCATGCTTTTCCGCCTCGGCCATGGGTGCGGGTGCTTTGGCATTTGCACCCATGGCCATCTCTTGCATGCGGGCGCCTGCGTCCCGGTCGGCTTTGCGCGCAACCGGCCCGGGAACATCGAGAAACCAGGGCGAAAGTTCGGGCAGCCGCCCGCCCTGGACCGGCTCGGCAGTGGAGACCGAAAGATCAACATCCTCCCAGTCCTCGCCTGTTTTCTGGCTGACCTGAGCCATCATGGAAAGATCCAGACCCTGGTCTGCATCCGCGGCCATGGCCCGGTAAACAGGCGACCAGCCGGCATTTTTCACCACGTACCTGGCGGCAATATCAACAGTCTGGGCGGTTTTTGAATCAAACAGGATTTCAATGGCCGAGGCGGTTTTGTCGGTCCGGTCCCGGAGCATATCCAGCTCCCGGTTCACCTGCCGGATCTGTTTTTCAAGCTTGTCCAGGCTGTCCTGGGCCTTTCGAAGCCCGGAGAAAACATTGGTGTACTGATTTTCCAAAAAATTTCGGGTGGCGTCCAGATCTTCCAGGGAGGGCATCTGCGTCTGAATTTCCCGGGGCACCTGGGTTGCGGAAAACTCCGCCACTGAATCCAGAAACGCCTCCTGGCGCTGGAGTGCGGTTTTTTCATCCGTGATTTCCTGCTGCTCTGATTTGAGCTCATCACGCCGGGCTTCGAGTTCCCGGATCTTTTTCCTGGGCGAATCGGCAACCGGCATACTGGCCACCCCAACGCCCAGAATCTGCCCCTCTCCCCGGACTTCTGCGGTCACAGAATCCGGATCCATGGAAAAGGCCTCCACACCCACCAGCAAACGATGAGTGCCGGCATCCACAGAGGTTTGCCCCTGGCGGGTGACCCGGGCCTGGTCAAAATAAACCGTGGTGCTGGTAATTTTGGTGGAAACCGTCTGCTTTGCGCCAAACGCAGCACCGGCAATGAGCACGAAACCGGTGATCATCACGGCCGCCCGGATTGTTTTCATATTCCCTCCCGTCGGATTTCAACCTTGTTTTGCAAATATTGTTTCACCTGCCCCAAAGGCAACTGTTGGCGGTGGAAAATGCCGGCTGCAAGGGCGGCTTCCACGCTTGTGCGGGTAAAGACCTCAAGGAAATGTTCGGCGCTGCCCGCACCGGATGAGGCGATCACGGGTATGGAGACCGCATCGCAGACCGCGCTGATCAGTTCCAGGTCAAAGCCCGCACCCGTGCCGTCCCGGTCAATGGAATTGAGCAGGATCTCGCCGGCACCCAGCTCCTGGCAGACCCGGGTCAGGGTGACCGCATCCACGGGCCGGCCCTCGCGCCCCCCGCTCACCGTGCACTGAAACCAGCAAAAACACCGGCCTTCCGGGTCGGGCTCAGCGGTTTCAATGACTACCTGGTCCGGGGCATCTGCCGGGTCATGGACATAGACCCGCCTGGGATCCACCGAGATCACTACGGCCTGGCTGCCGTAGACCTCGGAAATCTGTTCGATGGCGCTGTCTCCGGTCTTTTTTCCGGTTTTGAGATAATCTTCCGCGATATAAACCGCATCGCTTCCAATGGAGATCTTGTCCGCGCCGGATCTGAAATATTGCGCAGCCACCTCCAAAGAAGACCAGTTGCGGCCGTCTGCATCCGTATAGCTTCGGATCCCGCCGCCAATGGTCAGCGGGACAAAAACGTGCTCAGATGTGCGGCGCAAAACATCGAGCATGGGCATGTCCTGCATGGGAAAATCCCGGAATCCCGTGATGTTTAAAAACGTGATTTCATCTGCCCCCTGGGCATAATAATCCCGGGCCAGGTCCACCGGACCGCCAAGATCCCGGACCTGCCCGTTTTTGCGCACATCATAATGATCCCCCTTGGTGACCACCAGCTGCCCGGCGTCATCTGGGCGCACATCCAGGCAGGCCACGATCCTTTTGGCCAGATGCGTCCGAACCGGGTCCCGGAGCTCTATTGCGGCCTCCGGACCGGGTTCAAGGAAATTGCGCAGCACGGCAAGCCCGGCTGCCCCGCTTTTTTCCGGGTGAAACTGGGTGGCGGCGATGTTGCCCGCAGCCACGCTGCTGACAAACGACTGGCCGTAGTCTGTCCGGGTCAGCACAACATCCGGGTTCTGCGGCACCACGTGATAGGAATGAACAAAATAGAATTTCTCGTCCTCGGCCAGGCCGGAAAACAGGCTAGTGGGCTTTTTCACGGAAATGCCGTTCCAGCCGATGTGGGGCACGGACAACTCGGTTTCAAACCGCCGGACTTCGCCGGTGAAAAATCCGAGTCCCGCAATTCCGGGGGCTTCATGGCTTTTTTCAAAAAGGGCGTGCAGCCCCAGGCAGATGCCCAAAAAGGGCTTGTCCGCGCGCAAAAAGGTAAGCAGGGGCTCCACAAACCCCTTGTCACCCAGCACCTGCATCATTTTGCCAAAATTGCCCACCCCGGGAAAAACCAGTTTTTCCGCCCGGGCGATATCATCACCGGATGCGGCCATGTGCACGGTGTGGCCGGATTTTTCAATGGCATTGACCACGCTGCGGACATTTCCGGCGCCATAATCAAGCAGTGTTACCATTTGATCCCTTTTTCATCCCTGATTCCGGTTACCCCTGAGATTCAATCCTGATGGGGTTCAGGTTAACCGACTTGTGCGCCAAAATCAAGCCGGTTGCTTTTGCCTGCAATGTTGCTTGCATTATTAATGGTCTTGAACGATATTTTTTGATAGTATATATGGATATCTGATAAATCGTTATAAAAACAAGCCAGTTATCCTTTTTACCGGATTTTTGCGGGGGAAACACCATGGATATTGCACTACAGGAAAACATTGCCACTCTGGAAACCTTGCGCAAGGAGGCCCTGCAGTGCGGGGGCGAAAAGCGCATCGAGGTTCAGCACCTCAAGGGCAAACTCACCGCCCGGGAGCGCATTGAGCTGCTGCTTGACGAAGGCTCCTTTGAAGAATTTGACATGCTCAAAACCGGCCGGGGAAGCGCCATCGGAGATGAACGCACCTATCCCGGCGACGGGGTGGTGGCCGGCCACGGCACGGTGGAGGGTCGGGAAGTGTGCGTGTTCAGCCAGGACTTCACCGTCATCGGCGGCTCTTTGGGAGAAGCCCACTCCCAGAAAATCTGCAAGGTAATGGATCTTGCCGTGCGCGTGGGGTGCCCCATTGTGGGCCTAAACGATTCGGGCGGAGCCCGGATCCAGGAAGGCGTGGATGCGCTGGCCGCATACGGCGAGATTTTTTACAGAAATGTCAAGGCCAGCGGTGTGGTCCCGCAGATTTCCTGCATCATGGGCCCCTGCGCCGGAGGCGCGGTCTACAGCCCGTCCATGACCGATTTCGTGTTCATGGTACAGAATTCCTCCTACATGTTTGTCACCGGCCCCAACGTGGTCAAAACCGTCATCCACCAGGACATAACCTCCGAGGACCTGGGCGGGGCCGGGGTTCACGGAGCCAAAAGCGGGGTGGCCCATTTCACCCAGCCCAATGACATTCTCTGCCTGCGTGAAGTCCGTCGTTTGATGAATTACCTGCCGTCCAACAACAAGCAGAAAGCCCCCTTGGTGGATTTCAGCGACCCGCCCGAGCGCACGGACCCGGCACTGGATTATCTGGTGCCGCCCAACCCCGGGCAGACCTATGACATGAACGTCCTGATCTACAGCATCCTGGACGGGGCCGAGTTCATGGAGGTCCACCCGGATTTTGCCAAAAACATCATCTGCGGATTCGGCCGTCTGGGTGGCCAGGTCGTGGGCCTGGTGGCCAACCAGCCCGCGGTGCTGGCCGGCGTGCTCGACAGTGACGCCTCCACCAAGGCGGCCCGATTCGTTCGTTTCTGTGATGCCTTTAACATCCCCTTAATCAGCCTGGTGGACGTGCCCGGGTTCATGCCCGGCCCGGAGCAGGAGCATGGCGGCATTATCCGGCACGGGGCCAAACTGCTCTATGCCTTTATCGAGGCCACTGTGCCCCGGATTTCGGTGATCGTACGCAAATCTTACGGCGGGGCCTACCTGGTGATGAACTCCAAGCACATCCACTGCGATGTCAACTATGCCTGGCCTTCCGCGGAGATCGCGGTCATGGGGCCCAAGGGCGCCTCAGAAGTCATCTACCGCAGAGAAATCCAGGCAGCAGATGATCCCGAGGCCGTGCTGAACGAAAAAATGGCCGATTACCGCAGGCGGTTTGCCAATCCCTTTCTGGCGGCCCGGCGCGGATATATTGACGATGTGATTTTTCCGCGGGAGACCCGCCATCAGCTGATCCGTACCCTGCAGTTTCTGGAAGGCAAAACAGTGGAAAAACCTGACCGAAAACACGGAAACATCCCCTT
>NZ_JAWODO010000026.1:0-6142 GCF_046483245.1 Desulfosalsimonas sp.
GCCTCTTTTAGCATTTCCGGTTTTTGACAGCAATCGTTGGTTTCACACATGGCTGACCTCCTTTTTTGTGCTGATTTTTTTATTGATGAGACCGTAAAAAGTTCTAAAACTGGTATGACTGCGAATCAATAAAAAAATAACTTCTTGATTTTACTTAACACTTAATCACTTAAAACTTAACACTGCCTGTAAAAAAGACTTCCAAGGAAGTCCAAGGGCGGGGTCGGTTTTTGAAGCGACATTGAGCATTTACGGAAAAATTCAACAAATGCCGGAGCGCCAAAATTTCAAACTGTTTGAGGCCGACAGGCCGAGTTTTTGAAATTTTAAGCGAAGGCATTGGCTGAATCCGTAAACGGTCAGGAGCGAAAAAACTGACCCCGGCCGCAGGGCTTCCTTCCTGACAAACAGCGGACGCGGTAAAAAGCTTTTTACGGCGCCATCATATTTAAAGGATTCATACCGAAATGTGAGTTCAAACACAAATGAAAAACCCGCACAAATTTTTGCTTGACAAATCCGTTAAAAAACTTTTATTTTTTCCTAAAATAAACAAATTCGAACAAACCGGCCATCGGGCCCGAATTCGCCGAATCTATCGGAAAGACCCATGTATTTATTTGATCTGCAGACAATGAAAACAAACCAAAACTGGTGGTGGCGGACCAGCATAGCGGGGTCTGCCTTTAAACCGGTTTAAATCAGCCATAGCGCAAGCAAAAAGACCGAGGCGGCCCATGAGCCCCCGGTCTTTTTTTATTTTCAAAAAAAGTACACCAAAAGGCCGCGGGGCAAACCCGCGGCCTTTTTTGTTTACACCCAACACGGAAGGAGCATCTCACATGCGTCTGCGACAGTTTCCGGACAAAGACACGTTTGAACAATATTTCCGCCGCCACAACGTGGTGCCGGTCTGCCGGGAGATTTTAGCGGACATGGAAACCCCGGTATCGGTGATCAAAAAGCTGTATTCCAACCAGTCCCCGGCGTTTCTGCTCGAAAGCGTGGAAGGCGGGGAGCGCTGGGGCCGGTACAGTTTCCTGAGCACCTCTGCGCGCACCCGGGTCCGGGTGTATGCTCACAGCGTGGAAACCGAAAAAAACGGCCGGACCGAAAAAATCGAGCACAACGGCGATCCCCTCACGGTTCTGCGCGGGCTCATGCAGCGCTACAACCCCGCAATCATCCCGGAACTGCCCCGGTTCTGGGGCGGACTGGTGGGCTATTTTTCCTATGAAACCGTGTGCTTTTTCGAGGCCATTGAAAACCGGCTGCCGGAAGACCAGCCCATGGCCGACTTTGTGATCCCCGACGAGATGCTGATTTTCGACAACATCAAAAATACGCTCATGATGGTGGCCATCTGCTTTAAAAACGATAATGCAGACGCACAAGCCGCCTACCAGGCTGCCGGGCAGCGCATTGACGCGCTTCAAAAAACCATCCTGGAAAAAACCGCCCGCAGCACGGCCGGCCAAAACCAAGCCGATCCTGTCAGCCTGGAGCCGGTCCATGACGCATCGGTTTACAAAAAAAACGTGGAGATTGCCAAATCCCGCATAAAAGACGGCGAGATCATCCAGGGGGTGATCTCCCAGCCCTTTTGCGCCAACCGGCCCTTTGATGATGCCACGGCCCTGTACCGGGCCCAGCGCTATATCAACCCGTCGCCCTACATGTTTTTCATGCACCTGGATGACACCGTGCTGGTAGGCTCATCTCCTGAGACCATGGTACGGCTGGAAAACAACATCGCCACTTTAAGGCCCATTGCCGGCACCCGGCCCAGGGGAAAAACCGAGCAGGAGGACCGGGCCCTGGCAGACGAGATGCTTCAGGACGAAAAGGAACGGGCCGAACACCTTATGCTGGTGGATCTGGGCAGAAACGACCTGGGCCGGGTGGCGGAAACCGGTACCGTGCAGGTCACAGACCTGATGGTGGTGGAGCGCTACTCCCATGTGATGCACCTGGTCTCCAACATCACCTGCGATCTCATGGAAGGCGTGGACGCCTGGGACTTGCTGGCCGCATCCTTTCCGGCCGGCACTTTGAGCGGCGCCCCAAAAGTGCGGGCCATGGAGATCATCTCAGAGCTGGAATCCGAACCCCGGGGGCCCTACGGCGGGGCCGTGGGCTATATCTCCTTTCACGGCAACATGGACCTGGCCATTACCATCCGAACGGCGACCATCAACCAAAACCGCCTGACCGTCCGGGCCGGGGCGGGCATCGTGGCCGACTCTGACCCGGAGGCCGAATATACCGAAACGGTCAACAAGGCCATGGCCATCGGCCGGGCCCTGGAACTGGTTCAACAACAACTGCAATAAGGGGCGGACATGATATTTGTCATCGACAACTACGACTCGTTTACATACAACCTGGTGCAGTATCTGCGGCAGCTTGGCGCGGAGGTGGAAGTGCGCAGAAATGATGCCTTTGACATTGCCTATCCGGATACTAACCCGGTTTCCGGCATCGTGGTGTCCCCGGGCCCGGGAAGCCCGGAAAAAGCCGGCTTATCGGTTGAAACCATCGCCCGGTATTCCGGCCAAATCCCCATACTCGGGGTATGCCTGGGACACCAGGCGGTTGCCCATGCATTTGGCGGAAAAATTGTTCACGCAAAATCACTGATGCACGGCAAGGTCTCCACTGTGACCGCGGACGGAAAAACCATATTTTCGCGCATCAGCAAACCGTTTGCCGCCATGCGCTATCATTCCCTGGCCGTGGATGAAAACAGCCTGCCCGAATGCATGGAAATCAGCGCACGCACCGAGGACGGCGAAATCATGGGCCTTCGCCACCGAACGCATCCCACAGAAGGCATCCAGTTTCACCCGGAATCCATCATGACGCCCACGGGCAAACGGATTCTGCGAAATTTTCTCAAGATGTGCACCACCGGCCAGAACCCATCATAAACGGAGGACCGCCATGTTCCGAGACCTGCTTTACAAGATTTACCAGCGAAACAATTTGACCGAGGAGGAGATGTCGGCCATGCTCGGTGAAATCTTTTCCGGCAACACCACAGACGCCCAGGTGGGCGCATTCATGGGCGCACTGGCAACCAAAGGCGAAACCTATGCCGAACTTGCCGGCGCGGCCCGGGCGATGCGCAAAAAGGCCATCCGCATTGAAACCATGGCCCGCGACGTCATCGACACCTGCGGCACGGGCGGAGACACCTCCGGAACCTTTAACATCTCCACGGTCACCGCGTTTGTGGCCGCAGGCGCCGGGGCGGTGGTAGCCAAGCACGGCAACCGCTCCATTTCCAGCCAGTGTGGCAGCGCAGACGTGCTCGAGGCCATGGGCGTCAATCTGGAGGTGGACCCGGAGATCGTGGAGGAAGCCATTGCCGAAATTGGCATCGGATTTTTGTTTGCCCCGAAATTCCACGGGGCCATGAAATACGCGGCCAACGCCAGAAAGCAGGTGGGCCTGCGCAGCATTTTCAACATGCTCGGCCCCCTGACCAACCCGGCTGCAGCTAACCGCCAGCTCGTGGGCGTGTTTGCCCCGGAGCTCACGGAAATGTTTGCAAAGGCCCTGCAGCGCCTGGGGACCAAACGGGCCCTGGTGGTCCACGGACACGACGGCCTGGATGAAATCTCGGTGTGCGCCCCCACCCGTGTGTGTGAATTAAACCAAGGGCAGATATCCACCTATGACATTTCACCTGAGACCTATTTCGGCCGCACGGCCGCACCAGAGGAAATCGCCGGGGGTGATCCGAAACAAAATGCAGAGATCACCAAAAGCATTCTTTCCGGGGAAAAAGGTGCGCGGCGCGATATCGTGGTCATCAATGCAGCCGCCGCCCTTGTGGCCGCCGGGCGAGCCGAATCGGTTGAAAACGGTGTTGCCATGGCTGAAAACGCCATTGACTCGGGCGCTGCCATGGATAAATTAAATGCACTGATTGAATTTACCACGGAGAACGCGTAAATGGCCGCAGATATTTTAGACCGGATCGTAGCGCACAAAAAAGACGAGGTGGCCGCCTGCCGCACGCAAACCCCCTTGTCTGTGCTAAAAGACCAGGCCCGGACAAAAACCGCCGGCCGCAGATCCTTTTACGAGGCCCTGGCCCGGCCCGCAGACCAGGTGCGCATTATCACGGAAATCAAACGGGCCTCGCCGTCAAAAGGCGACATCTGCGCAGATCTGGACCCTGCGGCTTTGGCCAAAGCCTATGCCCGCGGCGGGGCGGCTGCTCTTTCGGTATTAACCGACCGGGCATTTTTCAAGGGAAGCCCGGCAGATCTCGTGGCCGCCAGAAACGCCTGCAGCTTGCCGGTATTGCGCAAGGATTTTGTGATATCCGATTATCAAATTTACGAGGCTGCGGCCTGGGGTGCGGATGCGGTGTTGCTGATCGTGCGCATATTGTCCAAACAACAGCTCTTGGAATTTTCCGGCCTGTGCGCCGAACTCGGCATTGACGCCCTGGTGGAGGTGCACACCGAATCCGACCTGGCAGCCGCAATAGATGCCGGTGCCGCCGTCATCGGCATCAACAACCGGAACCTGGCCTCGTTTGACACAGACATTGAAACCGCCATGTCCTTGTCAGCAAAACTCGGCGCCAAACAGATCGCAGTGGCTGCCAGCGGCATTTCCTCCAGAAAAGACATTGAGCAAAACCTGAAAGCCGGCATTTCCCGGTTTTTGATCGGAGAAAGCCTGGTTACGGCCGATGATCCGGAAAAATTTTTAACCCGCCTGATTGGCGGATAACCCCACACGGACAAACAGATCATGTATACCGGCTATTTCCCGGAAATCAAACACGATCGCATCCAGGTGAAAATCTGCGGCATCACGGCCGTGGAAGACGCCCTTGCCTGCGCGGCCTGGGGCGCTGATGCCGTGGGCCTGGTGTTTTATCCCAAAAGCCCCAGGTTTGTCACCACGGATCAGGCCGCGCGCATCGCATCCGTGCTCCCGTCCCACGTGGCCCGGGTGGGGGTGTTTGTCAACGAGTCCTTTGACACGCTTATAAAAACCGCGGCTGCCTGCGGGCTTACCGCAGTCCAGCTCCACGGAAAAGAATCGCCGGCGCTGGTGCAAAGGCTGCGGGAAAATGATGTGTTTGCCGTCAAGTGCCTTTATGTCAACGGCGTGCCCGGCATTGACGCGGCTGGGGCATATAACGCCCCGGCGTTTCTGGTGGAGTGTTCTTCGGGCAAACTGCCCGGGGGCAATGCAAAGATCTGGGACTGGTCTGCGGCCCGGGCCTTTGCCCAAAACCATCCCACCATCATTGCCGGCGGGCTGGATCCGCAAAACATAACCCAAGCCATTGGCCGGGCCGCCCCGGACGCAGTGGATGTCAGCTCGGGCGTGGAATCGGCCCCGGGCAGAAAAGATACAAAAAAGGTGCGCGACTTTATCTATGCCGTGCGCCTTTGCAAACCGGAAAATCCCACAAGGAGAATATTCTGATGTCTAATACCGGCGGCAGCCAAAACATGCAGGAAAACAGCGACTTTACCCGATACCCGGATGAAAGGGGCCACTTTGGCATCTACGGGGGCCGCTACGTGGCCGAAACCCTGATGCCGGCCCTGCTGGAATTAAATGAAGCCTACCGCACACACGTCGGCGACCCGGGGTTTCAAAAAGAACTTTACGGCATGCTAAAAGACTTTGCCGGCCGGCCCACGGCCCTGTATTTTGCCGAGCGGCTCTCCCGGAAAACCGGCGGTGGGGCCATTTACCTAAAGCGCGAGGACCTTGTCCACACCGGGGCCCACAAGATCAACAACACCCTGGGCCAGGCGCTTTTGGCCCGGCACATGGGCAAGACCAAGGTCATTGCCGAGACCGGCGCCGGCCAGCACGGGGTGGCCACGGCCACCGCAGCCGCGTTTTTCGGCATGGAATGCAAGATTTTCATGGGCACCGAAGACATCCGCCGCCAGGCCCCCAACGTCAACCGCATGGAGCTTCTGGGCGCGCAGGTCGTGCCCGTGGAATCCGGCACCGGCACCCTCAAGGACGCCATGAACGAGGCCATGCGCTACTGGGTATCGGCCGTGCGCGACACGTTTTACGTGATCGGCTCAGTTGCCGGCCCCCACCCCTACCCGGCCATGGTGCGCGACTTTCAAAAAGTCATCGGCGA
>NZ_JAWODO010000139.1:0-3809 GCF_046483245.1 Desulfosalsimonas sp.
GACTGTCGAGATGAATATCCGCAGCATGGATAAAGGTAAACATAAGCGGGAAATTCCTTTTTATTTGACTGTGGTGCATTCATAAAACAATACATAAGGGCAAATATCCCGGCAGTAATTATGATCGATCTGGTCAAAGATCGTCGCCAGGGCCTCTCCGTGCCGGGCGGTGAGACCGGCCTGCCTGACCATGCCGGTCTCACCGATCTCGTGGATAAAGCCGGAGGATACAAAGGTTTTGATCACCGGCTGGTGCACATGGAAAATGGCCAGCCCCATGTCCCGGGCTGCAAGTTCATCTTTTAGCCCCCGCAGTTCGTCAATGGCCGTGATATCGATAAACCCCACAGCCTGAAAATCAAGCAGCACATAGACAAGCGGGGTGCGCACCGCATCGACCCTTTCAAGAATGTGGGCCACCGTGTATTCCGCGTTGGCAAAAAATATGACATTGTCTGAGCGCAGATGAAGAATCTGGGGGCAGCCCGGCTTGTCCGCGGCATCAGCGTTGACAAACACATTGATGTTCGGGTCCTTGGTGATGCGCACAATGCACTGAAAAAACCCCCCGACCAGGTTGGCCAGGCCCTGGCCCACAAATTCCTGGTTCACGTCGATTTTCTGTTTGGATTCAGATGCCACGGCCTTGCTCACGCTGTAGGTTTCAACAAAGCTGACCAGGGCGATGACCACCGCCGGACCGATCAAATTGCTGAGTGTCTCCGGGGCCACTGACGGCACGTAAAATCCGGCAAGCCCGCCCGGGCTTTTTCCGGCCACGGCAACCCCGGCTTCATGGAGTTTGAGCAGGGCCACCGCGCCTGTTGACGCCACAAGGGCCACAAGCCCGGCCGGAAAGGCAGGCCGGTATTTTTTGACAAAATAGATAAAAACAAAGCACGAAACCCCGATAAGCACGGTGGCCGGATGAAAGCCGGTTTATTGTTTCAGGAAAATGCGCTCAGGGAGTTTTCTACCAGGATTCTGCATTGCCGACAACCGGGTTTTGTCCCGGATACAGCCGGTAGGTTGACAAAGCCGGTAAGGTTTCTTAATTTATTGATAATCAGCTTTGCCCGCGAATGGTTCAGCCGCCAACTTTGAAGGCACCGTAAAAAGTCTGATTTCAGATGGTGCCGTAAAAAGTTCAAGATCAAGGCTTGCGCAATTTCGAAGAATGCAGCGTACTTATCCGTACGTGAAATTCTGAGAAATTGCGCGTAACGCGGATATTGGACTTTTTACGGCGCCATCAACTTTAGTGATGATCGAAAGGAGGGAAAGTCATGGGTTTTGCACTTTCGGATATGCAATTGACCAGTCCGGGGTTTGAAAACCGGGGACAGATTCCGCAAAAATACACCGGCTACGGAGAAGATGTATCCCCGCCCCTGGAATGGACAAAAGTGCCCGAGGGCACACGCAGCTTTGCCATTATCTGCCATGACCCGGATGCACCGCTGGTGGAGCCGGGCACCTACGGGTTTGTCCACTGGGTTCTCTACAATATCGCCGGCGATGTCTCGGGAATTCCGGAAGGATGTCCGGACTACACCATGGGGGTAAACAATTTTAACGAAAAGGGCTACAAAGGCCCCAAACCCCCGGCCGGCCACGGCATCCATCATTACTTCTGGTGGCTGCTGGCTTTAAACAAGGACCTGAAACTTGAACCCGGCCTGACCCAGTGGCAGCTGCTGGAGAAAATTGAACCGCACCTGATCGGCATGAACCGGATTGTGGGTATCTATGAAAAGTAAATCCAAGGCCGGGGTCGGTTTTTGAAGCGACATTGACCGTTTGCTGAATCCGTAAAGGATCAGGACCGAAAAAACTGACCCCGGCCGCAGGGCTTCCTTGCTGACAAACATCGGACGATGTAAAAAGCTTTTTACGGGTTATTCAAAAAGATCCTTGAATTGGCGCATTTTTTGCGGTCCCCATTGGGTGCAGAAGGCGGGTTTGCCTTTCATGATCAGCTGCATGCAGATATCTTCACACTCTGGATCGCAGTGAATGATTTCATCCTCCCGGCCCTCCCTGATTTTTTTGGGCCAGTCGGGATCTGCAAACAACACACGGGCCAGACCCACCAGATCGGCTTTGCCTGAAGCCAGAATGTTTTCTGCCGTGCTGCCGGAAGAAATTCTTCCGGCCGTGATCACCGGCACGGCCACATGCTTTTTGATTTCCGCGGCCAGATCGGCCATGTAACCTTCGGTTTTGGATTGGGCAATGATTTCAGGCTTCATAAAGGATTCATAGGTGCCGCCCATGACCGAAAGATAAGCTGCTCCGCCATCTGAAAGGGCCCTGGCGACCCGGGTGGACTCCCCGGGTTTTAAGCCGTCGTCCAGAAATTCATCTGCCAGAAACCGGTAACCCACCGGAAAATCCCCCACTGCATCCCTGACTGCGCCCAGCACCTCCAGGGGAAGCTTCATCCGGTTTTCAAGGCTGCCGCCGTATTCATCGGTGCGTTTGTTGGTATGCGGGGATACAAACTGGGCCAGCAGGTAGCCGGTGCCGCCGTGGAGTTCAACCATGTCAAATCCGGCCTGTTTGGCGCGTTTTGCCGCATCGCGGAATTTGTCCCGGATCTGGTGGATTTCCTTAATGCTCAGGGCTCTCGGGGTTTTGCCGAATGTATCGACTTCCGAGGGCGCCACAGCCTGTTGGCCCCCGGCAAATCGTCCCGCATGATTGATCTGGATGCATGCAAGCGCGCCCTGGTTTTTGATTTCTTTGGCCAGCTGCGTCAGACCCTCCAGGTACTGGTCCGCATCAATACGGATGGTGCGGTTGCCGGCACTTGCCACGGGATGGTCCACGGTGGCGTTTTCCACCACGATCATGGCGGCCCCGCTTTGAGCCATCAATCGGTAGTGTTCCAGCAAAAGTTTGGATACAGCCCCGCCTTCTGCTGCATAGCCCAGATACAGGGGCGCCATGGTGATCCGGTTGTCCAGCCGGATGCCGCCGACTTCAATGGGGGAAAATAATGTTGAATACATGGCTGCCTCCTTGCTTAAGGGATTGATCAACTGAATCGTCTGGCAATGAGTTTGCCGAGAAACTGCATATGATCGAAAACCGCCTGCCGGTCCCGGCCCGGGTAATTGCGAAAGGAGATGAGCACGCCGTTTACTGCGGCAAAAAGGGCGCGGGCCATGGCCCGGGGGTTTTCGGTTGTGTTGCCGGCTGCAAATATGGCTTCCAGCCGGTTGAGCAAAGCGCGGGCGGCATTGTTGAGCTTTTCCACCAGGTCCGGGGCCAGTTCCCCGTCGAGCATGAAATGGGTCATCATCCGGAAATAATGATCCTTTTGTGTCAGAAAATCAATGAAATCGGCCACAACAGCTTCCAGCAGATTTCCTGAAGGGTTGTTTGCGGCAATGGCATCAATTCTGGTCAGGATTTCTTCCACGCCCCGGAGAAAGGCTTCCATGAAAAGGGTTTGCTGGTCCGGAAAATACCGGTAGATGGTGGCATGGGAAATGCCGGCTTCGGCGGCAATGTCGCGGATGTTGACTTTATGAAACGGCTTGACCCCAAAGACCCGTTCTGCCGCATCAATGATTACGTCCCGCTTGGCATTTTGCTCCTGCTTCTTTAAATCCGCAAAGGTTTGCTTTTCAGGTATGTCCATTGCGCGCGCCAGGTTGATTCTCCTGTTTCAATGGTTCATGGTTGTTTAAAAGCTTTGATTTTATTTTTTGAACCTTAAACCATTCACTTTAAACTTTAAACCTTAAACTTTAGACCTTGAACCTTGAACCTTGAACCTTGAACTTTTACTGCTCCATCAC
>NZ_JAWODO010000159.1:0-5785 GCF_046483245.1 Desulfosalsimonas sp.
CGACAGGTTACCTGGATTGGGAAAAAATGGGGCATTTTCTCCCGGCATACATTTTATTTCAAGCCCGTGGGCCATGGGGTGAAGATCGAAAGCATTGAAACCTTTTCCGGCCCCATGCTTTTTGTGGCAAGGCTTGTGGGCATCCCCGGCCGTCTCCACAAACTGACCCGGCATCTGCTTGCCGCCATTCAAACTACAGCTGAATGCCGCATGCGTGAAAAACCCAAATAAAGGAGCCTGTCTTGGATTACCATGATTTAAAGCCCCGAATCACCGGCATAAAGATTGAAATCCCGTTAAATCCATGCCGTGCTGTCGGGTACAGTTACCTGCAGCTTATCGGCAAGTTCTTCCAGGGTCTGCGATAGCCTGGCCATGTTCTCGTCAAGCCTTTTTTTATTTGGGGTCCAATCCGCAGGACATTGATTCTTTAGCTCCTCCAGGCCTTCTTCGATACTGTCGACCAGAGATTTTAATTGTTTTGCACTCTCTGCATGCGTTGAATCCGAAACCTCTTCCGCCTTTACGATAACATCGTATAAGCCGGCCTTTAAACCGATCAGCCGTTTATAGGAATTGTCACAATAATCCTTTACATCATTCATGGAACTGCCTCCTTTTCTGCAATTACAATTTGATGGTGCCGTAAAAAGTCCAATATCTGCGTTACGCGCAATTTCTCAGAATTTCACGTACGGCTAACTAAGTACGCTGCATTCTTCGAAATTGCGCAAGCCTTGATCTTGAACTTTTTACGGCACCATCTGAAATCAGACTTTTTACGGTGCCATCACAATTTGTATGGTGAAATATAAGCACTTCTCATGCCCCTGCCAGCAAATCCTTCCGCTGATGGAAACCAGCCGCAAGGACACGGGCAATGCAATCAAAAACCGGCACGAAAAAACCGGGTGAGGTAAAACACGTAAAAGCCGGCAAAAAGGCCCTGGGCGGTTCCCCAGGCAATGTCGACCACGGCAATAAACACCGGGTAGCCCTTAACAAATGACAGGTTGGTCAGATCATATGTGCAGTAAAGGGCAAACCCGGCAAACGCGCCGGTGCAAACGGCTGCAGCAAGGCGGTTTTCCACCATGATTGCAAGGGAGACAAACACCGCAAGCGCCAGGGCAATGATTGCCTGGGCCAGGATTCCCACCGGCAGGTTAAAGACGATCCGCCCGTTTTCAACCGATGACAGATAGCTCATCTGCCTGAAATAAAGATGCCGGGCAACAACAGCCAGCCACAGCATATCGGCCACGATAAAAATCACAATGGCAATGCCCGCGACCTTGAAAAACGCGGCAGAAAAAAAATAGTTCATAATCCGAGCTTCCTTTTAATAGATAATCGTTGCGCCATGATTATTATAAATTAGTGGTGAAACATGGATTGTGCAAAGCAGATTTCTCTGATCAGAGGCCAAGCCGGAAAGGACTGAGAGTGAAAACAAAATCGCATGTGTGCATTGGTGTCCTGCTGGCATGGCTTTTCATTGTGGTTTGTCCCGCAGGCGCCCAGGCACCCGACTTTGCCAAACAAAAAAATATAGATGGCCATACCCTGACCCTCTGCGGTACGGGTGTGCTGCGCTACATGGTCTTTATAAAGGCCTACAAAGGCGCATTTTATCTTGAAAAGGGCAAAACCGCAGACCAGGCCACAGACCACCAGTCGGCCCGCTGCCTGGTGCTTCACTATTTTCATGCCGTCAAGGCCGGCGATTTTGCCAAGGCCACCAGGGAAATGATCAAAAAAAACGTCTCTTCGGACCGTTTTTCCTCCCTTTTGCCGAAAATCGAAAAATTTAACGACTTATACCGCGACATCAAGCCCGGGGACCGTTATACGGCCGCATATACCCCCGAAAGCGGAACCCGTCTGTGGCTCAATGACAAACTTCTGGGCGGGGTTAAAGGCGCAGCCTTTGCTGCTGCGTTTTTTGCCATCTGGATCGGTGAAAACCCCATAGACGAAACTTTCCGGGATCGCATGCTTGGAAGGGACCGGTAGTGAGAAAGCTTTCCGCCGCAGCAAAGGCAGCCTATTCTGCCCCGGCATTTGCCCTGGCAGTGGTGGGTATTCCGGTATATGTCTATATTCCAAAGTTTTACACCGACGTGGTGGGGGTTCACATCTCGGCTCTGGGCGCCATTCTTCTGATTGTCCGGCTGTTTGACGCGTTTACCGACCCGGTTATCGGCATTTTCTCAGACCGGCTGCAGACACCCATGGGAAGGCGGCGGCCGCTTATCGCCGCGGGTGCCGTGCTTACGGTTTTTGCCATTGCGCTGTTGTTCAACCCGCCTGAAGAAATGGCCGCAGATGCGGCAGGCCTGTATTTCATGGCCATGATATTTGCTTTGTTTTTATTCTGGACCGTGGTCATTGTCCCGTATGAGTCCCTGGGCCCGGAGCTGACCTTTGACTATAATGAGCGCACCGCCCTGTTTTCCATGCGCGACGGCGCCTTGATTGCCGGTACGGTGATTGCCGCAGCCATGCCGGGTGCAGTCCGGTGGGCCGCCGGTACAGACGCCAGCGCGGCCGGTGAACGCCAGACCTTTTTTATCCTGTCTCTGATCTATATCCCCCTGATTCTGGGGGCCTGCGCATGGTGCGTGACTGCTTTCCGGGAACGGCCCCGGCCGGCAGAACGATCAGAGCTCCGGATTGGTCAATGGATCCGTGCAAGCCTGGCCAACCGGCCCTTTCGGATCCTTTTGATCGCTTACACCATCAGCGCCATCGGCAACAACCTGCCGGCGACCCTGATTCTTTATTACGTGGAGTATGTGCTGGAATCTTCCAAAGCGGATTTGTTTCTTGCCTTGTATTTTGTCACAGGCATTGTCTTTCTGCCCATGTGGGTGTATTTGGCCCGCCGGACCGGCAAAAAGGCTGCCTGGATCGCTTCCATGGCCATTAATACCGGCGCGTTTTTCTGGGTATTTTTTCTGGGCGCCGGAGATGAGATGGTATACGGTATCCTGGTGTTTCTCTCCGGCATTGGTTTCGGGGCGACGCTGGCCATCCCTTCGGCCATCCAGGCCGACGTGATTGACTATGACGAACTGATTGCCGGCGACCGGCGGGAAGGGCTGTATATCAGCCTGTGGTCCATTGCCAAAAAACTGGCCGCAGCCGCAGGCGTGGGTGTAGGCCTGGCCCTGCTCGGGGTATCCGGTTACCAGCCCGGTGTCATTCAGTCCGATTCCGTGATTCTGACGCTGCGCGTGCTGTATGCGATGGTTCCCTGTGTGTGCAATGCCATCGCCATTGTCATTGCCCTGTACTACCCCATCAGCGGAGATATTCACCTGCGCATCCGGCAGGCCATCGAAGAACGGTCCGCAGGCCGGGCGGTTGCGGATCCCCTGGTTTCCGGGCGCATCATTGGCAAGGCAGAAACAGAGCAGGGATAAACGGCCAACAAACAGAAACCTAAATTGAGCGTTTCAGATTTTTAAAAGTAATTAATTTTAAAGGATAACACCAATTTGTACTTTAAAAATCTGAAACCCTCCGGGATTTCCAATTTTACCGCAGCTACTGCGTCAGATGCAACCTCGCATAGTTGACTATAGCGAGTCTGCATCTTCCTTGTATCTACGGCAAACTTGAAAATCGCTCAATTTAGGAGAAAGTTGTTTTATGGACACTGTTATTTTATTTGCCGTGAATCTGGTCGCGGCTGCCGGGTTTATGACGGCCGGCTGGGTAATCAGTCTGGTGCGCAGAAATGCCGCTGTTGCCGACATTTTCTGGGGTCCGGGTTTCGTGCTCGTGGCTTGGCTGACATTTTTCCAGGCAGACGGGATTTTCATGCGAAAGCTCCTGCTGGCCCTGATGGTGACCATCTGGGGCCTGCGTTTGTTTGTCCATATTTCCGGGCGCAGCCGGGGCAAGGGAGAAGATCCCAGGTATGCGGCCTGGCGGGCGCAATACGGGCAAAGGTTCTGGCTGGTGAGCCTCTACAGGGTGTTTTTGGTGCAGGCGCTTTTTTTGTGGGTCATTGCCATCGGTGTTCAGTACGGCCAGGTGGCTGCACAGCCCCCCCACCTGACATGGCTGGATGCAGCCGGCTTTTTGATCTGGCTTTCCGGCTTGATTATTGAATCTGTGGCCGATTACCAACTCCGGGACTTTCTGTCCGCACCGGAAAACCACGGCCGCGTGATGGACCAGGGCCTCTGGCATTACAGCCGGCACCCCAATTATTTCGGTGAAACCCTGGTCTGGTGGGGCATCTTTATTATCGTGCTGTCTACACCCCTGGGATTTTTGACCATTGTCAGCCCGCTGGTGATTACGTACACATTGCTGCGGCTCACCGGTGTATCTCTCATGGAGGAAACCGAGTTTTCCGATAACCCAGAATACCAGGCATACATCCGGCGGACCAGCGCGTTTGTGCCCTGGTTTCCACGAAGTCGCTAAAAAAAAAGGAGATAGCATGGCAAATGAAACCAACCTGGATATTGCAGTGGCGGGCGGCGGGGTGGCCGGGATTGTTGCCGCATACCTGCTTGCCCGCCACCATCGGGTGACCCTGTACGAAAAAAACAGCTATGTGGGCGGCCATACCCATACCATCGAAGTCGATGAAGGCAATGGATCTGCTGCATGCGTGGACACGGGATTCATTGTTTTCAACGACCGCACCTATCCCAATTTCATCCGGTTTATCAAGCAGCTGGGCGTATCCCGGCTGCAAAGCGCCATGTCATTTACCTACTGGGACCCGGGCATGGGGTTTACCTACAACACCACCCGTCCCTTTGCAGACAAAAAAAACCTGCTGCGGCCGTCGTTCTGGCGCCTGCTGTTTGAAATCGACCGGTTTAACAAAACAACACGGAGACGGCTTGCACAAAACCGCCTGGCGGGCATGACCCTTGGTCAATACTTGCGACAGGCCGGATTTTCCGCTGCATTAACACAACATTACGTCACACCCGTAAGTGCCGCCATATGGTCCACGGGCCAGCGGGATATACTGGATTTTCCGGCGCAAACCTTTGCCCGGTTTTTTGAAAACCACGGGCTGCTGTCTTTTTCCGGCCAACCCCGGTGGTATACCATCCAGGGCGGCAGCCATGCGTACGTCAAGGCCTTTTTAAAAACATTTCCGGGCACGGTTCACACCGGCTGTCCGGTGAAAAAAATCGCCCGGGAAAACGGGCGGGTACGGCTATGGACCCATGAAGCAGAAGCCACCCATGACAAGGTGGTGATCGCCGCCCATGCAGACGAGGCGCTGGCAATGCTGGCAGACCCTTCTGATGCCGAGACAAAACTGCTTTCTGCCTGGCAGTATGCGCAAAACCGGGTCATCCTGCACCGCGACACCAGCTGCCTTCCCCCCCTGCAGGCGGCCTGGGGCTCCTGGAATTACAGGCAGGGGGCGGGAAAAAGCCAACGCGGCCCTGCAACCCTGACCTATTACATGAACCAGCTACAGCAGCTGGCATCAGCAAAGCACTACTGCGTCACCCTGAACCCGGATTATCCCATAGACCCGGGGCATATTATCGCGGATCTAAATTATGCGCATCCCATGTTTGACAAAGACGCTGCTGCTACACAGCTACATTTGCCCGGCTTAAACGGGGTTAACAACACCTGGTTTTGCGGCAGCTATTTCCGCTACGGTTTTCATGAAGACGCGGTGATGTCGGCTGCGGCCGTGGGACATGATTTCGGGATTAGGTTATGAATTCAAAAATTTACACAGGCTTTGTGGAACATACCCGGCATCTGCCGGTGTATCATCATTTTC
>NZ_JAWODO010000081.1:0-6011 GCF_046483245.1 Desulfosalsimonas sp.
GTTCAGGAAATCCGAAATCCGAAGCTCGAAATCCGAAACAATGACCAAAACCCTAAATGCATCAATGACAGCAACATCCTGTTTTAAGCTGTTGGTTTTTATCATTTGAACATTCTATATTCGTATTTGTTTCGGATTTCGGATTTCGATATTCGGGTTTTGGCTGAACAGGGTTTTCGTTCAGCCACTAAGAAGGAGGGCCTCGGATAATGCGTCCTCAAGCAGATCTTTTCTTTCCGTTAATACAGGAGTAACGGCCTCCTTATATCAGTGCGGGCGAAAATGCCCGATTCCCGGCCAAAGTCAGCCATTTTTCGAGGCCTGAAAAAAAATCCCGGTTCAGGGTTTTGCCGGGCTTGATTTCAATGGGCATCAGCCGGCCGACATAGTCAGCAATCAGATCAATTTCATTGCCGTTGCTGTCCCGCCAGAAGTAAAATTCCGTGTTTTCCATCCGGTTAAACCGGGCCTTGACCAGTTCTGACACAACAAAGGTTTCAAAAATACTGCCACGAAGCGAACTAAAATACTGCCGACCTATTGTCGCCTATGCCACCCGGTTGACCGGGTTTTGGGCCGGGTCTTCAAACCACTGGAAATATTTTTCCGCGCATCGGATGTCTTCCTTTATCAGGGCCTGTTTTTTATCCTCCGAAAGGTCAAAATCCGTGGTCCCGACATCCAGGGTGCTGATGTAAAGGGTGCGCTGCCAGTCGTCGCTATGCAGATGCTGGTTTTCCTGCACCCGCATAACAGCCGATATCAGGGCGCGGGCATACTGGGTGAAATTTTTGATCTCCCGGCCCGGCAGGGGCTCGTCATACCGGAAAGCTGCGATTTCCTCGGATCGATCAAGCCGCATGCCAAGGGACTGGCGGTTGTAGACATAGGGACTGCAATCCGGCCGTTCAAGGAGAAAGGACGCATTTTCGCGATTGTAATAATCGGTGCCCCGGGCGGCTTCAGCCTCGTTTGCCATGTCAATATACTTCTTCCGGTCAAAAAGCTTGACCGGGTAGTTTCGCATCACACCGCCGTCAACATAGACATCGTTTCGCGACCCGCGGCGCACGGGGCAAAAAACACATGAACTTTTTAAAATCAGTGGAATGCAGGATCTGGCGCTGGATGTGGATGTCATATCCCAGGGCAAATATCAGGGCGTTTATGGCGCCGGCACTTGCGCCCCCCACCCGCTGGATGCCGTCGAGCAGCCCCCGCTGGGTCAGCACCTGCATGGCCCCGATATAAGCGATCCCCTTTACGCCCCCGCCTTCAACAATCAAATTTCGAAATTGTGATGCCATGGCCGTCTCCTTTGGTCTGCAAAGATTGTCAATCAACAAGGGAAGCTGAAACAGGCAGGGCTAAAGCTCCCCTGCCGGCCTGCTCCCCCGGGTTTCAAAAATTGGACGCATTATACAGATCCGGAAAATAATAGGGCAGCACGTGAAGCGGCAGGCCCATGACAAGGGGCGCCCGGTGGGAGGAGGAGACAAGCAGGCCTTCATCGAGCAAAACAGCCACGATGCGGCGGGCGTTTCGCTGGCTCATGTTTAAAATCTCCCCTGCCCGGCCCCGCGGGATGCGTCCGCGCATGAACGCGGCACGCAGCAGCCGGGCAGCTTCCGGGCGCAGCGGATACTGCGGGTCCCTCGACCGCATGTCCACGTACCAGTCGATTCGGGCTTCGATCTGATCCAGGCGCAGCAGCTTTTCCATAAACCCGATCTGATCCAGGCAGGTGAGCAGAAAAAACCGGCAGAAATCCGCTAGCATCTCCTCGGAAAAACAGCCCGAAGCCTTGTGGTTTTGGGCGGGTGAATCCGCGGCCCACAATTCCATCATGTAGCGCTGTTTCTGCCGGGACAGGCCCCGGGACAAAGACCAGAGATTGCTCTGGTTCACCCCGGACCGGGCAAGGTAGAGGCCTGAAAAAAGCCGGGCCACCTGGCCGTTTCCGTCCCGGAACGGATGCAGCCAGGTCAGCCGGTGGTGACTGGCGGCCATGGCAATGAGGCGTTCATCTCCGTGGAACCGATTTGGGTTGTATTTTTCGGCAAATGTCTTCATCAGACCGGGCAGGTGCGAAAACCCGGGGCCGTGGGGGGTGCGGCCGTCCACCGACACGTTGACGTCGCGCAATTGACCGGGCTGGACCGGGATATCGGAAAACCCCTCCGGAGTGTGTGCAAACCGGTGCTCCGGGGGAAGGTGCGCGTAAAAGGCGGCATGCAGGTCGGACAGAAACTCCGGGCTGCAGATGTTTGGCGGCGCCTGTGTCTGCAATGCTTCCATGAAGGCTTTTTCGGTCTCCACATGGGCGGCGCACAGCTGCTGGGCGTATTTTTTTTCCGGATCATCCCGGAAATGCCGGTGCAGGGCCATTTCAATGTCCGGAATGGTTGTTTTGTGGCCCTCGATGAGATTGCTGTAATAGCTGTTGATCAGCCGCAAGTGCCAGCCCAGGGCATCAGCGGTCTCCCGGGCCAGCCTCCCTTCCAGGGCTGCGGATGCAGAAGTGGTTTGTTGGGCCAGGTCCTTTAGCGCGCCGATAAAGGACTTGCCGGGCACATAGGGGCGCAAAGAAATGATGTTTTTGACCGGTTTGCTGTCCGGCTTTGATTCTTTCATAATAACCCTTATTTAAAGGATTATTTTTATTTTTACAAGAAATTTTATTAGGATTTACGGATAAATCTGGCCGGTTCGAAACCGGGCCCTGTAATCAACATAGCCGGGCAAAGGCTGAAAGGATGGCTGGTGCCTCAGGGGTCGGGGTGACGTTTTGCAAAAGGTGCTCGGGGCTGCGGCCCTCACGGATAAGGTCATCTGCCTGTTTGTCGATGTAGGCCCGCATGATTTCGGCTGAAAATTCAGGATGAAACTGCACGCCCCAGGCACGGCCGCCGATGCGGAAAGCGTGATACGGATCATGATCGCTTTGGGCTAGATGCACAGCCCCGGGCGGAAGCTTGAACACGGTCTGGGAATGGGTGGCATGGGCAAAAAAACGCTTCGGCATTGCGGAAAAAAGCGGATCTGATCCGGCCGCACCGGGAAAAACCCGGATTTGCACCGTGCCCACTTCCCTGCCCCGGGGGTGATAGCCGGCTTTTCCTCCCGCAGCCCGGGCCAGCAGGTGATGGCCGTAGCAAATGCCCAAAACCGGGACCCCGACATGCAGCAATTCCTTTAGCCAGTTTTCCGTGCGCACGCTCCACTCCGCATTGTCTGTGGCCATGGCATGCGAGCCGGTGAGCACCGCGCCGGCGCACTTTTCCGGCGCCGGAAGTCCCTGTCCGTTTTTGGCATCCACAATGCGGACAAACGCTCCGGGCGCGTCCAGCCCGTTTTGGGTCCAGTGCTCGAAATCACCGAACCGGGACTTCATGTCCGCATACGTGGTGCCCAGTTTTATGATGCAGAGTTTTTTCATGTCCATGTTCTCCGCTCCGGTCTTGTCCGTGCTTTTTGCAAGACTGCAAAAAATTTAAATAAAACCGGCACAGCTCTGTGTCAACTAGGGGGGCGCTGTTTTTTTTTCGCCAGGTCGCGGACCCGGGCGGCAAATTCGGCTGCCAGCCCGGGCTCCATTTTGATTCCGTGTTTTGCAAGCGCGGCGCGCACTGCGCAAGCCCCCGAATGAGACCCGATGACCATGCGCCAGTCCCCCCGTCCCACCTCCTGGGGGCAAAAAGGCTGATAGGAAAGCGGATTTTTGAGCAGGCCCGCACAATGAAGGCCGGATTCGTGGGTAAACACGGCAGAGCCGGTCACCGGCTTGGCAGCAGGCACGGGCCGTGCGCTCAATTCGGCCACATGCGCACACAGCCCTGCCAGGCCCGCGTTGTCAATCCGTGATCCGATGTTGTCTGCCGTGTGAAGGGCCGCGGCCACTTCCTCTAAGGCCGCGTTTCCCGCCCGCTCGCCCAGACCGTTTACGGTTACGCTCACCGCCTCCGCACCGGCTTCCGCGGCCGTGACCGCGTTGGCCGTGGCCATGCCCAGATCATTGTAGGCGTGAAACTCCAAAGAGATTTCCGGGGCGTGATTTTTCAGCATCCGGATCAGACGGTCCGTTCCTGTGGGCCGGCTGATGCCCACCGTGTCGGCCAGACGCAGCCGAAACGCCCCGCATGACGGCCCATTCACACAGGCTTTGCACCAGGCGCCGGCCCGTGCCCTGCCGCCGGAAGCCGGGCCGCACCACCACGTCTTCCACAATGGCGGCCATGGAGCCTTCTGCAGTTGAGATAAGCGTCTGGGCCGAAGCCATGCCCACGATTTCACCTCCGGCTTCGGCCACCTTGACAACCTTGTGCTTTAAGCACCCGTTTGTCATCATAAAAAGCCCGCGCCGCTGACGCGCGTCGTAAAATTCAAAATCCGCCTCCAGGTCAAAAGAGCTTGTCAGCACGCGGCTGACCTCTAGAATGGAGGCCAGTTCCTGGTTTTTGCGCACAAGCGTATTCAACGGATAACTTCCCTCCTTTTGCGCAGGTTTGAACAAAAATGCCAGTCCCTGGTCTTAAGCAATGCAAAAATCACACCATACCATTTATGCTTGCATTTTGATGACAAATGCATTATTTTGTTGGCACAATCATTCAGAAAGGGGAATGCATATGCCCACGCTTCAAATCAGAGATCTGCCCGAGCATCTGCATAACCGGCTGAAGGAAGAAGCCGGAAAACAGCACAGAAGCCTTTCCCAGCAAGCGGTTGTGGCCCTTTCAAGGGGAATGGGAAAACCCCTGGACGCAAAAGCCCGCAGAAAACATTTGCTGGAGCGCATTCGCACAGCTCCGGCACATGGGTTTACAGGACAATTAAAAGACCCTGCGGAGCTGATCCGCCGGGACCGGGAGCGCTGATGATTGTTGTCATGGATACCAGCATCGGCGCTGAAATCGTCATGCAGCGCAGACATGCCGGGTTCTGGGCCGGGCACCTGCAAAACGCGGACTGGGTGATCGCACCGAATCTCTACATCGCGGAAATCACAAACGTTTTCTGGAAATATCACACGTTCCAGGATCTGCCCGCAGACATCTGCGAGACCTGCATTGAAAACGCCCTGATGCTTCCTGATGATTATGCCGCAGAAACCGATCTTTACAGGGAGGCGTTTGCATTGGCCTGCAACACACAGATAACGGTTTATGATATGTTTTTTCTGGTGCTTGCGCGACGGCACAACGCCGCTTTGGCCACCATGGACAAAAAGCTGAAAAACACGGCGCAAAATCAATCCGTGCGCACGCTTTAGACAAAACATCACCCCTTTTCCCGCTGATACCAATACAGGGATTTACCTTTAGGCGCAAATTTGAAAAAATCCACATTTACACTTTCTCCACCCTCACTTACCCGGGCGGTCTGTGGAGCCTCGGGTTTGCATCAAACGGGCTGTACCAGATCCGGGATTTTGATCAGAAACGCCCGGCGGCTCAAGGCATGGACGTGCAGTATTACAATCCTGCGGTCCACAGGGCGGAATTCGCCATGCCCGGCTTTATCTCAAGGGGCCTGACAGGGCTTATCGACTCTGTGCCATTACAAATCAAATCAAACATTATCAGGTACGGAGGACGCCTTAGTACACGCAGTCATAAATACAGTGACATTACAATCCCGACAGCAGGTTCACTATTGGGATCTGAAGCGAGGCTGAAAAATCCGAAATTCAAAACACGAAGCACGAAACAAGCACGAATGACCAAAATATAAAACAAAACCAGCAAAATTCCACCCCGATTGAATTGAGCCAGCAGAGGAGTTTTCTCTATGTTTCGGACATTATGTCCTTAGGCCGGCGTGTGTGTCGAGGGCGTGCGGTGTGGTTTGTGAGTCGCATTGAGCCCGAAAGTGTTCAGCAGCGAACAAACCGCCCCGCAGGCCCTCCTGAAAAAGATTACAAAAGTGCCGGGTCTTTAAAGCCTCCGACAAATCAGCGAAACAGCCATGAAAAACGACTTGACGCAAATGCAGTTGACGCTGTATTTGGA
>NZ_JAWODO010000004.1:0-31260 GCF_046483245.1 Desulfosalsimonas sp.
GGAGTCTTTTATCCCCATTGTCTGTCAAAACGGAAAAGGTGTCATGACCCAAAACCCGGACCTGGCCGTGGATATCGGCGGCATTTGTCTGAAAAATCCCGTGATGACCGCATCCGGCACTTTCGGCTACGGCCTGGAGTTCTCGGATCTGGTGGACCTCAATGCCCTGGGGGCCATCGTGGTCAAGGGCCTCTCTCTGCAGCCGGCCGCAGGCAACCCCCCGCCGCGGATCGTGGAAACCGCCTGCGGCATGTTAAACGCCATCGGCCTGGAAAACATCGGCGTTCAGGCTTTTTTAAATGACCGGCTGCCTAAGCTGGCCGCCTATGACACCCCGGTGATTGTCAACACCTACGCCAAAACCGTGGAGGCGTATGCAGAGCTGGCCGCGCGCATGGACCCGGTAGAACAGATCGCGGGCATGGAAATCAATATTTCGTGTCCCAATGTCAAGGCTGGCGGCGTGGCCTTTGGGGTGGATCCGGACGCTGCGGCCACGGTGGTGACCGCAGTTCGCAAAAAAACCGGAAAGCCGGTGATCGTTAAGCTTTCGCCCAATGTCTCAGATATTGTCTGCATTGCAAAAAAGGTGGAATCCTGCGGTGCTGACGCTGTATCGCTGATCAACACCATCACCGGCATGGCCGTGGATATTCATACCCGCCGTCCCAAGCTGGGCAATATCACCGGCGGACTGTCCGGCCCGGCCATCAAGCCCGTAGCCCTGCGCATGGTCTGGCAGGTGGCAGGGGCTGTAAAGATTCCTGTCATCGGCATTGGTGGCATCATGTGCGCCCAAGATGTCCTTGAATTCATGATCGCCGGGGCCACGGCCGTGCAGGTGGGCACGGCCAATTTTGTCAACCCCTCCGTGACCACCGAAATCATCGACGGCCTTGTTGCGTACATGGAGCAAAACCGCATCAGCCGGATTGCCGATCTGGTCAAAACCATAGAAGTTGATTAATCAAACTGCCGCAGCCGGGGTGCGGAAATGCTTTAAAGCGCCTCGGATGTGCGCGCCGGGTTTTCCTTGAGATATTCCAGCCGGTTTAATCCGTTGATATAGGCGTATGCACTGGCGGTGATAATATCCGGGTCCGCGCCCCGGCCCAGGGCAATGATTTCATCTTCCTTGAGCCGTACTGTCACTTCTCCCTGGGCGTCCGTGCCCCCTGTCAGGGCGTTGACAGAAAAGCGCAGAAGCGAGGATTGGGTTTGGGTCAGCTCGGATATGGCGTTAAACGTCGCGTCAATGGGGCCGTTTCCGCTGCCGGTGCAAAAGGCTTCTGCGCCGTTGATCAGCATTTTAACGGTGGCCGTGGGCAGCACGGTGGTGCCGGCGGTGACATGCAGATACTGCAGGGAATAAATGTCTGCCGTGCGCAAAACCCCTTCATTGACCAGGGCCTCGAGATCCTCGTCAAGCACCACCTTTTTCTTGTCCGCCAGCTCCTTGAATTTCTTGAACACCAGCTTGATCTCTTCTTCGGAAAGATCATAGCCGATGTTTTTCAAATGTTTGTGCAGGGCGTGCTTGCCCGAGTGCTTGCCCATGACCAGCTTGCTGGTGGTCAGGCCGATGGTCTCGGGCTTCATGATCTCGTAGGTCATGGGATTGGCCAGGACCCCGTGCTGATGAATGCCGGCTTCATGGGCAAAGGCGTTGGCCCCCACAATGGCCTTGTTGGGCTGCACCGGCATACCCGTGATCATGCTCACCAGCCGGCTGATCCGGTAGATGCGCGTGGTTTCAATGGCTGTTGTCACCGGCAGGTAGGTGGGCCGGGTGTTTAACGTCATGACCAGCTCTTCCAAGGACGTGTTGCCGGCCCGCTCGCCAATGCCGTTGATGGTGACCTCTGCCTGCCGGGCGCCGTTTTCAATGGCCGCCAGTGTGTTGGCCACAGCCAGGCCCAGGTCGTTGTGGCAGTGCACGCTTAAAATCACTTTGTCAATGCCCGGTGTGTTTTTGCGCACGTAAGCCACAAGCTCGCCGAACTCGTGGGGCACGGCATAGCCCACGGTATCGGGCAGGTTGATCACCTTTGCCCCGGCATTGATCACGGCTTCAAAGACCTGGCACAGAAAATCCGGATCACTTCTGGAGCCGTCTTCCGCGGAAAATTCCACGTTACCGGTAAACGAGCACGCGTATTTGACCGCATCCACCGCGCTTTTGAGCACCTCGTCGCGGGACATGTTCAGTTTGTACTGCATGTGAATATCCGAGGTGGCCAGAAACGTGTGGATGCGGGGTTTGGCTGCATGGCCCACCGCCTTCCAGGCCCGGTCAATGTCGTGCACCGAGGCCCGGGCCAGGGCAACAACTTCCGAGTTGCTCACCTTCCGGGCCACTTCGGCCACCGCCTCGAAATCGCCCTCTGAAGCTGCGGGAAACCCGGCCTCTATGGCATCCACCCCCAGTTTTTCCAGCTGGGTGGCCAGGCGCACCTTTTCGGCGGTGTTCATGCTCGCCCCGGGCGACTGTTCCCCGTCGCGCAGGGTGGTGTCGAATATGTATACCTTTTCCTTCATTTGCCTTGCTCCTGCGGGCTCTGGTTGTTGCCGTTGGTGATCCGCGCCAGTTTGTACTGGAAGCTGTCTGCCAGGGCCTGCCAGCTTGCCTCGATAATGTCTTCGGAAACCCCGATGGTGCTCCAGATGGCCTCTTCGTCCCGGGATTCGATCAGCACCCGGACCTTGGCGCCGGTGCCGTCTCTGCCGTCCAACACCCGGACCTTGAAATCCACGAGATGGACCGGGTCGAGCACATTGCGGTAGACGTTGTTTAATGCCTTGCGCAGGGAATTGTCCAGGGCGCTGACCGGGCCGTGGCCTTCTGCGGCGGTGATTTCCTCGATGCCTTCCACGTTGATTTTGATCATGGCATGGGACCGGCACGGACGGTCTTTTTCCTTTTCCACGGTCACCCGGAAGGATTCGAGCTCAAAGCACGGCTGAAACTGGTCCGTGAGCTTTTCCATGAGGATGCGCAGGGACCCGTCTGCCACGTCGTACTGGTAGCCCTCCTGCTCCAGTCGCTTGACCGTGTTGACGATCTCTGCATAGTCATAGCCGTTTTCATCCACCGGAAATCCCAGCTCCCGGGCTTTGTAGCGGATATTGCCCTTGCCGGCCATGTCCGAGATCAGTACCCGGCGGCGGTTGCCCACAAGTTCCGGGGTGATGTGTTCATAGGACCGGGGTTCTTTCATGATGGCGTCCACGTGCAGCCCGCCCTTGTGGGTAAAAGCGCTTTTACCCACAAAGGGACGGCTGTTGACGGGCGTCATGTTGGCGGTTTCACTCACATACAGCGACACTTTCTGAAGCTTTGCCAGGTTTTCCTCGGAAATGCAGGCATAGCCCATTTTCAACTGAAGAATCGGGATAATCGAAGTCAGATCCGCGTTACCGCAACGCTCCCCGTAGCCGTTGATGGTGCCCTGAACGATTGTAGCCCCGGCGCGAATCGCGGTAATGGAGTTGGCCACGGCAAGGCTTGAATCGTTGTGGGTGTGAATCCCGATATGAATGGGCCGGTCTGAGCTGTTGTCGATCACTTCCTTGATGATCCCGGTGATCTCCTCGATTTCATGGGGCAGGGCCCCACCATTGGTGTCGCACAGGCAGATCGTATCCGCCCCCCCGGCCACGGCCGCCCTTATGGTGCGGGCGGAGTACTCCGGGTTTTCCTTGTACCCGTCAAAAAAATGTTCGGCATCGTAGTGCACTTCCAGGCCGTTTTTTTTCAGGTAGGCCACGGAGTTTTCAATCATCTCCAGGTTGGCTTCCAGGGGGATGCCCAGGATCTTTGTGACATGCAGGTCCCAGGTTTTACCCACAATAGTGCCTACTGGTGCGCCGCTTTCAAGGACCACATTGAGCTGCCGGTCGTCTTCGGGCGTGCTGCCGTGCTTGTGCGTGGCGCAAAATGCCGCTATCCTGGCATGCTGAAACGTCTCTTGGGCTGCCAGCCGGAAAAAATCAAAGTCCTTGGCAGAGGCCCCGGGCCACCCGCCCTCGATGTAATGGATGCCCATGTCATCGAGTTTGCGCGCGACCTTGAGCTTGTCCTGGGCCGTGAAACTGATTTTTTCTCCCTGGGTGCCGTCTCTCAGGGTGGTGTCATAAAGCCGTATGGATTTCATGGAAACCTTCTTTTGTTTCTGTATGGATTATTTTCCCCGGCGGTCCGGCCGCAGGGAGCGGACAGCCGCCCCGGCCTTCCACATCTCGGAATTTTTGATAACGTCGAGTTCCCGGGTCAGTTTTTCCCGGTAATCCGGTGTGCTGTTGGCTTCCAGGACCCGCTGGGTTTCCTTGCCGGATGCAACACTTTGATACAGGTTTTCAAACACCGGGGCCACGGCATCCCGGAACTTGGGGGCCCAGTCCAGGGCGCCGCGCTGGGCCGTGGTGCTGCAGTTGGAAAACATCCAGTCCATGCCGTTTTGATCCACAAGCCGAATCAGGCTCTGGGTGAGTTCCTCCACGGTTTCGTTAAATGCTTCGCTGGGGCTGTGACCGTGGCTGCGCAGGGTGTTGTACTGGGCTTCCATGACACCGGCCAAACATCCCATGAGCACGCCGCGCTCGCCGGTGAGATCGCTGAACACCTCTTTTTCAAACGTAGTGGGAAACAGATATCCCGAGCCGATGGCAATGCCGATGGCCAGTGCCCGCTGCCTGGCGCGGCCGGTGTAATCCTGGTGGATGGCAAAACTGGAGTTGATGCCTTGGCCTTCCAGAAAGTTGTTGCGCACGCTGGTGCCCGAGCCCTTGGGGGCCACGAGGATCACATCCACGTTTTCCGGCGGGATAACTTCTGTCTGGTCCTTGTAGACAATGGAAAACCCGTGGGAGAAATACAGGGCGTCGCCTTCATTGAGGCATTGTTTGATTTTGGGCCATGTGGCCACCTGGCCGGCATCAGACATCAGCTCCATGATGATGGTGCCGCGCTTTGCCGCCTCTTCCAGGGGGAAAAGGGTTTCTCCGGGAACAAATCCGTCGGAGACGGCTTTTTGCCAGTACTCGTCGCCCTCGAGTTGGCCCACGATCACCGAGAGCCCGTTGTCCTTAAGGTTCAGCGCCTGGGCCGGGCCCTGCACGCCGTATCCGAGCACCACAATGGTCTCGTCTTTCAAAACCTCACGCGCCTGTTCCATGGTAAATTCATCAGAGGTGATGACCTCTTCTTCCACTCCGCCAAAATCCAGTTTCGTCATGTCCTGGTCCTCCATGTTATTGGGTTTTCAAAAAAATTCGGTTTCTTTTTTTAACCGCAGCCTCAATCGGACAACGGCCGGATTTCAAATGCCTTATCTGCTTTCCCGGGGCAGGGCCACGCACCCGGTGCGGGCGATTTCCCGGATGCCAAAGGGCTTTAGCAGATTGAGCACGGCTTCGATCTTTTCGGCATCGCCTTCGATTTTCAGGGTAAAATGTTCCATGCCCACGTCCACCACCTGACCCCGGAAGATATCGGTGATGCGCAGGATCTCGGCCCGGTGATCGGCCCGGGCATTGACCTTTACCAGGGCCATCTCCCGCTGTACATACTGGGTGCCGGTCAGGTCAATGACCTTGAGCACGTTGATCAGCTTGTTTAGCTGTTTTTGAATCTGCTCGATGATCATGGGGCTGCCCTTGGTCACCATGGTGATCCGCGAAATTCCGGGATCTACGGTTTCGGCAACGCTCAGGCTTTCAATATTGTATCCTCGGCCGGAAAACAGCCCGGTGATCCGCGAGAGCACGCCCGGCTCATTGTCCACGAGAATGGAGAGTAAATGCTTTTTTTTGTTCATCATCAAATCCTTTTTTCAACCGGTTCTTACGGATGTCCTATCGGGTTGGCCTTAAACCAGAAGCATCTTCTTGATGGGCGCCCCTGCGGGCACCATGGGATAGACGCTTTCCTCCGGCTCAACGACAAAATCCATCACCACCGGCTTGTTGCATTCCAGTCCCTGACGCAGAACCGATGCCACTTCATCGGGGGTTTTCGCCCGCAGCCCCACGGCGCCGTAGGCCTCGGCAAGTTTGACAAAATCCGGGGCATGGACAAATTGGGTGGATGAATAGCGCCGTTTGTAGAACAGTTCCTGCCATTGGCGCACCATGCCCAGAAAGCCGTTGTTTAAGATCACCACCTTCACCGGAAGGTTATACTGCACGGCCGTGGCCAGCTCTTGGATGTTCATCTGGATGGAGCCGTCTCCGGCAATGTCGACAACGGTCGTGCCCGGTGCGCCCGCCTGGGCGCCGATGGCCGCGGGCAGGCCGAATCCCATGGCGCCCAGCCCCCCGGAGGTGATAAAATGCCCGGGTTCTTTGACGTGGTAATACTGGGCCGCCCACATCTGGTTCTGGCCCACTTCGGTGGAAATGATCGCGTCGCCGCCCGTGAGGTCATAAAGAGTTTCGATCACGTACTGGGGCTTGATCACTTCTGTCTGCTGATAAGCCAGGGGTGTGGTTTGCTTCCATTCATCAATCTGTGACAGCCAGGGCTTGCGGGTTTCTTCCAGCCCTTCCCATTGTTTTTTGTCCACAAGCGTGTTGATCTCCGCCAGGGAGATTTTGCAGTCGCCCACCACAGGCACGTGAACCGGTACGTTTTTCTGGATGGAGGTGGGATCGATGTCGATCTGCACGATTTTGGCATTCGGGGCAAACTCGTCGACCTTGCCCGTGACCCGGTCGTCAAAGCGCACCCCCACGGATATCAGCAGGTCGCATTCAGAAACCGCCATGTTGGCCCGAAACGTGCCGTGCATGCCCAGCATCCCTAGCCATAAGGGGTCTGTTCCCGGAAATCCGCCCAGTCCCATGAGCGTGCTGGTCACCGGGATCTGTAGCTTGCGCGCCAGTTCGGTCAGCTCCAGATGTCCCTGGCACAGGCTGACACCCCCGCCGGAGAAAATCACCGGCTTTTGCGCTTTGGCAATGAGATCCACCACCTTGTTAAGCTGTTTGATATTGGGCTTGTAGGTGGGGTTGTAGCTTTTGAGCTTCACCTCTCCGGGCACATTGAACTGGGTGGTGGCATTGATCACATCCTTGGGCAGATCCACCAGCACCGGACCGGGTCTGCCGGAGCGGGCGATGTGAAAGGCCTCCTTGATGGTGCGCGCAAGGTTGCGCACATCCTTGACCAGGTAATTGTGCTTGGTACAGGGCCGGGTGATACCCACAATATCGACTTCCTGGAAGGCGTCGTTTCCGATCAGGGCAGTGGGCACCTGGCCGGTAAATATTACCATGGGAATGGAATCCATATATGCCGAGGCAATGCCGGTGACCGTATTGGTGGCCCCGGGACCGGAGGTCACCAGGCAGACGCCCACCTTGCCGGTAGCGCGGGCATAGCCGTCTGCGGCATGGGCGGCGCCCTGTTCGTGGCGAACCAGCACATGGTTGATGCTTTTTTCCTCCATCAGGGCGTCATAAATATCAATCACCGCTCCGCCCGGATAGCCGAAAACGGTGTCCACTCCTTCTTCCTGAAGCATTTTCAGCAGTATCTCAGCACCTTTGAGCTTCATTGTCTGTCCTCGTCATTTTTTGGGGGTCATTTTTGGGGTAATGTTTTTGCGGTTTAAGAAAAATGGCATCAACTCCGGGGCCTACCCTTTTAATACCGCTCCCTTGTCCGCTGAGGTGACCTGTTTTGCATACCTGGCCATGTAGCCTTTGGTGATCTTCGGCGCCGGGGCCTGCCAGGCGGAAAAACGTTTCTGCAGCTCCTTTTCATCGACTTTCAAGGCAATGCTTTTACCGGCAATGTCGATGGCGATTATATCGCCTTCTTTTACCACGGCAATGGGGCCTTTCTGCATGGCTTCGGGCGAGACATGACCGATGGCCGCCCCGCGCGTTCCTCCGGAAAACCGGCCGTCGGTGATCAGGGCAACGTCGGCATCCAGGCCCATGCCGGCAATGGCCGAGGTGGGTGTGAGCATTTCGCGCATGCCGGGGCCGCCCATGGGGCCTTCATAACGGATGACCACCACGTCTCCCTTGTTGATTTGGCCGTCCATGATGGCTTCAGTGGCGTCCTCCTCGGAATCAAACACCCGGGCAGGGCCTTCGTGCTGCATCATCTTGTCCACCACCGCGGACTGCTTGACCACGCATCCGCTGGGGGCCAGGTTGCCGAAAAGTACGGCCAGCCCGCCCACCCTGTGATGGGCCCGGTCAACGGGGCGGATGACCTCATCGTCGATAACACGGGCGGCGGCCAGGTTGTCCTTGATGCTTTTTCCCGTGACCGTCAGACACGAGGTGTCAATCAGGCCCGCTTCGGCCAGGGTTTTCATGACCCCGCCGATGCCACCGGCGTTTTGCAGGTCCTCGATGTGATGGGCCCCGCCCGGGCTCAGGGAGCACAAATGCGGGATCCGGTTGCTGATGTCGTTGATCCGGTTTAAATCCAGGGCCATGCCGGCTTCGTGGGCCAGGGCCGCAATATGGAGCACCGTGTTTGTGGAACACCCCAGGGCCATGTCCACGCACAGGGCGTTTTCAAATGCGTCGTGGGTCAGGATCCGGCTCGGCACGATCCCCTGTTCGTGCAGGGCCACAATCTGGATGCCGGCCTGCTTGGCCAGCCGGATTCGGGCCGACATTACCGCGGGTATGGTGCCGTTTCCAGCCAGCCCCAGGCCGATGGCCTCTGTGAGGCAATTCATGGAATTGGCCGTAAACATCCCCGAGCATGATCCACAGGTGGGGCAGGCCGCATCTTCAATGCCGCAAAGTTCCTGCTCGGACATCACCCCGCGCCGGACCTTGCCCACGGATTCAAACACCGAGATCAAATCAACCTTTTCGCTCGGGTTTTGCGGGTTGCGGCCGGCCAGCATGGGACCGCCGGAAATGAAAATGGCCGGAATATCCAGGCGCGCGGCCGCCATGAGCATTCCGGGCACGATCTTGTCGCAGTTGGGAATCAGCACCAGGGCGTCAAATGCATGGGCTGTGGCCATGATCTCGATGGAATCAGCGATCAGCTCCCGGCTGCCCAGGGAATATTTCATGCCTTCATGGCCCATGGCAATGCCGTCGCATACGCCGATGGTGCCGAATTCCACAGGCGTGCCCCCGGCCATGTAGATGCCGGCTTTGACCGCCTCGCTGATCTGGTTTAAGTGCGTGTGGCCCGGCACCACGGTGTTGACCGAGTTGGCAATGCCGATCAGCGGCCTGCGGATTTCATCATCGGTGTAGCCCGCGGCCTTGAGCAATGCCCGGTGGGGCGCTCTTCCGATACCCTGCTTGGCGATGTCGCTTTTCATGATTTGTCTCCCCCTGAAACAAAAAAACCGTTATCAGCTTTTCGGGGCTGATAACGGTTTATGTAAGAATTTATGCTGCTTAAAAATTTTTACGAGCCATTATCAACCCCGTTTCCCGTCCAGTAGGCTTACGCCCAGTACGGGTACGATAATCAGAATAAGGCTGAAAATGACCGGCCGGATATTCATTTTGACAATCCGTTTTTTAATTCAACTGATTTTCAGTTCAACAGGCTTTTTTCGGTTCCTGCAGATGATGCAGAGAAAAATCACAACAAAAATCAATCACTGGATTCAAGATTTCCTATCAGCCGCACATGGGCCTTGTCAACACTTTATTTTGATATTTTTCCTGCGTTTTTTTTCATGGTCAACTTGTTTTGGAACCAAGGTACCGGCCGAACCATTCCAGGGTGTTTCCCATAAACGTCTTCTGGTGTTCCGGCTGGCTCAACGGGTGATCGCCGCCGGGTAGGCAAAGGAGTTTTTTGGGTTTTGCCGCGGCATGGTGGATGTCCACGGCGTTTTCATAAGGTACCACCGGGTCGGCATCCCCGTGGCAGACCAGCAAATGATGGACATTGACAAGGTCTTGTGTGAGGTCATAGGTCAACTGCTCCCTGCGGATTTTGGCAAGGTCCGGATCTGTCTGGTAATCTTCGGGGATGTGAATGGCGGAAAACCCGATGGGTGCGGCCAGGGTGACCACGGCGTCAAAATCTGTTTTCCCGGCGGCATGCAGCACCACGGCCCCGCCCAGGCTGCTGCCGAAAAGCCCCGCAGAGCGGCCCAGGTCCGGGCGCTGGTGCAGCATATCCATGGCAGCGGCCAGGTCCCGGCACCGGCCTTCAAAGGTGGTTACTTCCGCAAACACCCCATCGCTTCTGCCGCATCCCCGGTGATCAAACCGGAAATAGGCGATTCCCATCCGGTTGCATTGCCGGGCCAGGTCCTGCTGTTTGGGGGAATCGCCGTTGGATAGCATGCCGTGCACCCCGATGACAAAAGGTGGTTTCGGGGCTTGCGGCAGGTGCAGGGTGCCGTGCAGCCGTAGACCGTCTGCCTCAAAAAACAGGGTTTCCTGCATATGGGCTCCTTTTTGATGCAAGGTGATTCAAAATGTCATGCAACAGTCTTGATGGCGCCGTAAAAAGTCCAATATCTGCGTTACGCGCGATTCCTCAGAATTTCACGTACGGATAAGTACGCTGCATTCTTCGGCAATCGCGCAAGCCTTGATCTTGAACTTTTTACGGCGCCATCTGAACACTTACTTTTTACGAAACCATCAGTCTTGAGCGGAAGATTTTCAATATATGTATCGTTTTCGATATTGCAACGCAATTGGATTTGGTGGCTTGCAACGATTTTCGCATTTCGGCGTCCGGGGCGGGTTTGTTGGGCTGCGGATCGCTTTCGGCGATTCGCGTGCGCCTTTGGCTGGAAATTCAAAAACTCGGGCTGTCGCCCTCAGACAGTTTGAAATTCCGGGCGCCAAAGCCGCCCGCGAATCTTTTGCCGAAACCGCTCCAATGCAGCCCAACAAACCCGCCCCGGACGCCGCAATGTGCGGGGTGTTCTGCAAAGTCCAGGGTGTAACGGGTTTTTTTTGAATATGTGAACAGCCTACCACGGAGGCCCGGGGGGCAGGGGCTGGTTTTTGAAGCGACATTGAGTGTTTTTGCGGGAAAATTCCGCCAATGCCGGAGCAAGAAAATTTCAAACTGTTTGAGGGCGCTTGCGCCCGAGTTTTTGAAATTTTCAGCGAAGGCATTGGCGGAATCCGCAAAAACGATCAGGAGCGAAAAAACCTGCCCCTGCCCACGGGCCTCCTGTCCATAAACTTTCCAAAAGCCTTTTCCGAGGGCAACGCAGATATTGACTTTTGTGTTTTGCCATCGGCTTTGTTTGACAGACCGTCATGATCCGGATTATGAAGCAAGAGAAAACATAAAAGGTATTGGATGGATTATGACGGTTAAGAAAAAACAGGAAATTGAGCTTGATGTCACGGGCATTGCCTTTGGCGGCCGGGGCATTGCCAAGATAGACGGGTATACGGTTTTTGTGGACCAGTCCGTGCCAGGAGACCGGGTGCTGGCCCGGATCGTGAAAAAGAAAAAATCCTATGCAGAAGCCCGCACCCTGCAGATAATCGAGCCGTCGGCTGACAGAATCGAGCCGCCCTGCCGGTATGCCGGGTGGTGCGGGGGCTGCAAGTGGCAGTTTCTGCATTACGGGCGCCAGCTGGAATACAAGCGCCGGCATGTCAGAGAGGCCATCGAGCACATCGGGCAGATCTCCGGCGTGCCGGTACATCCGGTGCTTCCGGCAGACAAGATGTTCGGATACCGCAACAAAATGGAGTTTTCCTGCTCTGATCGGCGATGGCTGCTTCCCGAGGAACTGGGCCGGCCGGATATCCCGAAGGATTTTGCCCTGGGCCTGCACGTGCCGGGCACGTTTGACAAAATCCTGGATATTGACGCCTGCCTGCTGCAGCCGGAAAAGGGAAACCGGATCTTAAATGACGTGCGCGACCGGATCCGGGCCTCAGGTCTGGCCCCTTACGGTCTGCGAACCCACGAAGGGTTCTGGCGGTTTGTGATGCTGCGCCATTCCGTGGCTGAAGACCGCTGGCTGGTCAACCTGGTCACGGCAGCCGAGGACCGCGGGGCGCTGGATGCTGTTGCCGGTTATCTCATGGAGGCCCACGACGATATCGCCGGGGTGGTCAACAATGTGACGGCCAAAAAAGCTGCTGTGGCCGCAGGCGAGTATGAACTGCCCATTTCCGGCCGGGCCTTTGTCCAGGAGCAGCTTGGGGGTTTTGTCTTTGAGGTTTCGGCCAATTCCTTTTTCCAGACCAACACCGCACAGGCCAAAAAACTCTATGAAACCGTACTGCGGTACGCGCAGTTAAGCGGGGCTGAATCCGTGGTGGATCTTTATACCGGAACCGGTACAATTCCGATCTGGCTCTCAGCTGATGCCGGTCAGGTCACCGGCCTGGAAATCGTTGAACCGGCCGTGGCGGATGCCAGAAAAAACTGCGAAAAAAATCAGATCACCAATTGCAGATTCGTGGCCGGCGACATCCGCCAATCCATTGCAGAGATTGCCCATGTGCCGGATGTGATGATCATTGATCCGCCCAGGGCGGGCATGCACAAGGATGTGGTAAAATCCGTACTGGATATGGCCCCGGAAAAAATCGTGTATGTCTCCTGCAATCCGGCCACTCTGGCCCGGGATCTGTCGTTGATGGCCGAAACCTATCATGTGGCTGAAATTCAGGCGGTGGACATGTTTCCCCACACGTTTCACATCGAGGCCGTGGCCCGGCTGGTGCGCAAATAAGCGCAGCCATCCATGGGAAAAACCAAAAGGAAAATCCAGAAAGCATACGAGGTGGCAGATGAAAATCGAGATAACGCCGATTGGCACATTTTACACGGATGAAACCGATATACCGCGGCACTGGACCGTTTCCAAGGCAAAGGGCAGAATCGAGATCAACCCGGAGTTTCAAAAGGGCCTGCAGGACGTGGCTGTTGGCGAGCAGATCGTTGTATTGTTTGGCTTTCACAAAAGCCCGGACTTTACCCCGGATCTGCTGGTGCAGAAGCCACCGCACAGGGATCGGCCCTTTGGGGTGTTTTCCATCTGCTCTCCCCGGCGGCCCAATCCCATCGGCTTATCTGTGCTGCGCGTGACACATATCCGGGAAAACATCCTGGAGGTGGAAAACATCGACATGCTTGATCAGACTCCGATTCTGGATATCAAGCCGCATATCACGGGGGAAAAATAGCCGGCCCGGCAAATTTGCCGGCAGTTGCTTGCGGGTGCGGATACGGGTTGCCGGGTACAGCCGGAAGTGTTACTGTTAAATTAAGCCTGAAAATCCATATCTTTTTTACCTCCAACCCCAGGGAGGGCCGGCCATGAAGACAAAGATCCATCGCATCCTTTGTGCCACGGATTTCTCAGATGTTTCCCGGATGGTGGTTCCCTACGGCATTGAGCTGGCAGCGGAATTAAACGCGGAACTCTATGTGGCCCACGTCATTGATCTGCCCACAATATCGGTGTACGGAGAGGCGGTTTTCGATCCCATCACCCAGCAGCAGCGGTTTATGGAGTTTGCCCGCCGGGAGATTGAAAACCAGCTAAACCAGGCTCCCGTGGAAGCAACGCCGCTGATCACCATCGGGCATGCCACAGAGGAGATCGCCTCCATGGCCGCGGATTATGATGTTGATCTGGTCATTGCCGCCACCCACGGCCGCTCCGGGATCAAGCGGCTGTTTCTCGGCTCTGTAACCGCCCGTCTCATGCGCATGCTGAGCTGCCCCATCCTGGTGCTGCGCACCATCGAGGAACTGGAAAAGCCCCACCGTCAGACCATTCCGTTCAAACGCATCCTGGTGGGCTGCGATTTTTCCGAGGACTCAAATGCGGCCGTGGAATGCAGCATCAATATTGCCCAGGAGTTTGCCTCGGCACTGCACCTTGTTCACGTGGTGGAGCCCACGCAATACAAGGAGCATTTAACGTTTCCGGCCCAGGCCGGTGAGCCGCTACCTGCAGATCTCCATGAGGCCATCAAGCAGAAGCTTTCAGCCATGGTGCCGGCCGATGCTGAGAACTGGTGCGAGCAAATCAAAACCAGCGTTCTGGTGGGAAAACCCTATGCCGAACTGGTGCGGTATGCGGATCTTTATGACATGGACATGATCGCCCTGGGCGTGCGCGGTCACGGCATGGTGGAACATCTTTTGGTGGGCTCCACCACCGACCGGGTGGTTCGCCGGGCGCCGTGTCCGGTCCTGTCGGTGAATCCGGCGGTACGGCAGTAGCCGCACCGCCGGTTAACGGATTATGCCGCGGTTTCCTTCAGGATTTTTCCTTTTGTGCTGATCACGATTTGCTTGTGGGGCACCTGCGCGCCTGCGTCCGCCATGCCCTTTTTGACCACCTGGGGTAGGCCGCTGCAGCACGGCACTTCCATGGTTACGGTGGTCACCGACCGGATGCCGGCCTGTTTGAACACCTCTGCGAATTTTTCCGCATAGCCGTCAATGTCGTCAAACTTGGGGCATCCCATCATCACTGCTTTTCCCTGGAGCAGCTGCCTGTGCAGATCCGGGTATGCCACAGCCACGCAGTCGGCCAGCACCAGCAGGTCAGCGCCTTTTAAAAATTTTGCATTTGCGGGCACCAGGCGGATCTGCACCGGCCAGTGATCAAGGGCGGAATCCGGGCTTTGATCTCCTTGAGCGCCCTGGGCGGTATTTTCAAAAATTCGTACCTGCTGGGACGGGCATCCGCAGGCCATTTCCGGCTGGGTTTCGTTTGTTTCAGACCGGGATTGCTGAAGATTTTCCAGGTGTTTTTCCACGGCTTCTTCGTCGAATTCCTCGGCTTCGCGCTCCACGATTTTCAGCGCGCCGGTGGGGCATTCACCCATGCAGGCCCCAAGGCCGTCGCACAGGTTGTCGGAAATGACCTTGGCCTTGCCGTCGATGATTGCAATGGCGCCTTCGGCACAGGCAACAACACACTGGCCGCAGCCGTCGCAGAGATCCTCGTCGATTTCTATAATTTTTCGCAGGGTTTTCATTATTTACTCCGATGAATAGGCTTTGATGGTTTGGTAATTTGAATTTATTGTAAAAAAATCTCTTTTGCCCGCTTTTGGCCGGATTCTGTAAAAAACTGCCGGCTGATCACCTTCTCAATATGGGCTTTGTCCGGTTCTTTGTTTTTTGCCGAATCCTCCAGGTTGGCGATCAGGTCCGCATCATACAGGATCTTGAAGTTCAAGGTCTCGTTTTCCCGTGGATGGTGGTGGTGGCCGATGATTTCGCAGACCTCGTCGATCATGGCATCTGCCGCGCCCACATCCTCCATGATCTGCCTGGCAACCCGAGGGCCTTCTTCCTCCTGATAGCGGGCAGCGCTGCTGCCGTGCTTTTTTTCCGCTTCTGGAATGCCGATATCATGCAGGTATGCGGCTGCCAGAATCACCGCCATGTCCCCGCCCTCCTGGCCGGCGATGGCTTCGGCATGCCGGGCCACCCGGGTGGCATGTCCGATGCGCTTGAAATCCTGCTTGAAATATTTTTTCATTTCCACGGCAATCCGGTCCTTCATCAGCTCCTGGCGCTGGGCCAGTAGTTCCGGGGGCAACTCGCCGAGGCACTGGTCTGCGAACTTGCAATAGGCCGCGCACCCGAAGTCCATGTTCGGATTAACAAACCGGTGGCCGCAGTGACCGCATTTGCGCATGGTATCATCCTTGAAAAACTCCACCGGCTTTTTGCATTCCGGGCACTCGGTTTCAAAAATGGCGCCCGGTTTCCAATATCTGCTGTCCTGTCCTGGGCATTTCATTTAAGGTTCCTCCTTTTTACCGGCCCTGGATTCATATGCAGGGCCTGGTTCGGTTCTGATCTCAAATTAAGCATCCATTGGGATCGCGTAAATTGTTTGTCTCCTTTATATGGCATTTGTTTCGGGCCTGCATTGACTTAAGTCAAGCTTCCGGTTTGACAGTCTCCTGGAGTGGAAATAGTTTTATAGGGAAACCATTGCGAATGCATTTTAACCCACCAGACCCAAAGGAGAGGCTATATGGCTGACAAGGAAGCGCTTTGCGAAAAAATTAAAGAGATTTACCCGGATATCGGCGAATGCGGCATTGATGTAACAGTGGATTATGACCAGGAAAACAAGGCCTGGGTCGTGGATTTGAAAAAGGACCGGCACGAGCTCAAAACCTTTCTCGAACCCGAGGACGCAGAGACCTGCATGCTCGGCAAACAGTGCATCGGCCTGGGCATCCAGATCGCCCAGCTAAAGGACAACATCATGAAAACATAGCGATCTGCAATAAACCAGCCGGGCTGGATACACAAATCCAGCCCGGTAAAAAAAATCGGTAAAAAAATCTTGACAGATTTTTCAAGACAGATTATTAAGTTTTCAATAAAAGTTAGGTAAGTAAAATTTAATGAGAGCTTTCAAATGAACGAGCCCCAAAAACCGGATACAAAGGATAAGCCTTTGACGCCGGTGATGGAAGATTATCTGGAAGCCATTTTCGATTTGGGCGCCGAGAAAAAAGTGGTCCGGGTCAAAGATATTGCCAGTCGGCTGGACGTAAAGATGCCCACTGTTACCAGTATGCTCAAAACATTGAGCAAACGGGGCCTGGTTCATTATGAAAAGTATGAATATGTTGAACTGACCTCCAACGGCCTGGCTGTGGGAAAGGAAATGCGGCGCCGGCATGGGATTTTATATCAGTTTTTAACCGATATTTTGCAGGTTGAGCCGCAGATGGCCGACGAGGAAGCCTGCAAGATGGAACATGCGCTCAGCACTGCGACGCTTGAAAGTTTTACGGATTTTATGGCCTTTATTCAGCAGTGTCCCCGGGCAGGGGAAAACTGGCTTCAGCATTTTGAAGAATACCGGCTTTGCGGCTATCAGCCGGAAAAATGCCGGGCCAGAAGCAGTGACTTTGCCTGTGAACTAAAAAGCCGGGTCGGTTCTGTGAAAGACGCACCACCGGAAAAATAAGCCGGCCAAGCTGATATCCGCTGCATTTTCTGGCATGGGCCAGAGGCGGTTATTTTTTGGTGCATTGAGTTAGAAATATAAAACAATTAATGACAACTCTAATTAATCAATAATTGTCTATCCCGAAGTCAGTCCTCAAGCCGGGGAAGATTTCCGGGCAGGTTACGGCAATTTTTGGAAAGGACCGGAAAATGACATTGGATCAATTAAAGCCCGGGGATGAAGGCTATGTTCAAAAATTGTGCAGCCGGGACAGACTGGGGCGCAGGCTTATGGACATGGGGGTTTACCCCGGCCTGCGGATCCGGGTGATCCGGAATGCTCCCCTTGAAGATCCCATGGAAGTGGAACTGGACGGATATTATATCAGTCTTCGGCATGAAGAAGCCAGGGCAGTGGAGATTGCATGCAAATGAGGCCGCAAAAAATGAAAATCGGGCTGGCCGGGCAGCCCAACTCCGGCAAATCCACACTATTTAATGCTTTAACCGGAGCCCGGCAGCATGTGGCCAACTATCCCGGAGTGACCGTGGAAAAAAAGATCGGCTGGTATGCCAGCAACGGGGAAAATGTGGAAGTCGTTGATCTTCCGGGGACCTACAGCCTGACTTCCTATTCTCCAGAGGAACAAGTGGCCCGGGATTTTATCCTCCGGGAAGATCCGTCCGTGGTGATCAATGTGATGGATGCATCCAATCTCAAGCGCTGCCTGTTTTTGACATTTCAGTTATTGGAAATGCAGGCGCCGGTGGTCCTGGCCCTGAACATGATCGATCTGGCGGAAAAACGCGGCATTTCCATTGACACGCAAAAGCTTTCCGGACTTTTGGGCATTTCCGTGGTGGCCACGAATATGAAAACGGGCCGCGGGAAAAAGGAACTGCTCGACACCATTTCAGCACTGGCGGATACCAGTGGTGCCTCAGGCGGCATCGGTCTGGACTACGGGGAGATGGAGTCGTTTTTGCGTGACATTGAAAGCCGTGTTCTGGCCGAGACCCCGCAATTGCCGGCAGCTTATCCCCTTCGCTGGCTGGCCGTCAAGCTCATGGAAGGCGACAGCGAAGTGATTCGACTGGTTGCCTCGGCCCATCCGAGTCCTGAGGATTTTACCGCAGATATTGAACGGCTGCGTGCGGACTTCGAGTCCCGGTTTGATGAGATGCCGGAAATCCATATTGCCAACCGCCGCTATCAGGAGGCGGATCGGATCGTCAGATCCTGCATGTCACCGGGGCAAGCCCGGCAGCTTTCCTGGTCGGATCGGATCGACAAAGTGGCCTGCCACCGGCTGATGGGTCCGGTGGTCCTGGTGGCAGTGATCTGGCTGCTTTATTATTTATCCATTGTCCAGGGATACAATGTCACCAATTATACCTGGCCCATTCTGGCACAGATCCGCAGCTGGGTTGAAGTCCTCCTGCCCGGGGCCGGATTTATTGAAATTCCAGTAATGCGCGCCTTTGGCCTGTGGTTTGTCGACAGCATTAATGCCCTGCTCAATTACATTCCCATATTTTTTATTCTGTTTGCCTTGATCGCCATACTGGAAGATTCCGGTTACATGCCCCGCATGGCCTTTATCATGGACCGGCTTTTTTCCCGTTACGGCCTGCACGGCCAGTCCACCCTGCCCATGGTGCTCGGCGGTATCTATGTGGGCGGATGTGCCGTGCCCGGAGTTATGGCGTGTAAAGCAATACCGGATGAACGCTCGCGCCTGGCCACCATCCTGGTGATTCCCCTGCTCAATTGCCTGGCCAAGGTGCCCCTTTATGTGCTGTTGATTAATATCTATTTCGCGTCTCACAAAGCCTGGGCTATGTTTTTTATTTCCACGATCAGTTTGCTTTTGGTGCTGCCGATTTCAAAAATCCTGACCCTGACGGTGTTGAAAAAAAGGCCCACTTCACCGTTTGTCATGGAAATGCCCCCTTACCATGTGCCCACTGTGCGCGGGGTTCTGACCCGGGCCGTGGAACGGGTCTGGCTGTTTGTGCGCAAAATTACGACGATTGTGGCGGCCGTGGCTGTGGTGGTGTTTATCCTGATGCGGTTTCCCGGCATCGGCGAGGAGCGCATGGCCCATTACCAGGAAGAAAAGCAAAAAGCGGTTTCGTCTTTTATCCAGGATATTGAAGATACGGATTATGCCGCCGCCATTGATTCGGACAACATCATGGATTTTATCCGGTACTGGAGCGGTTACAAAAATGCGCGCCTTGGGGCAGGCGGAGGCGATGCAGCCAAAGCCGTCAATGAAAGATTCAGGGGAAAAAATCCGGATTTTTATAAAATTGTCACACGCCAGGGAAAAGACGGCATGATTGCCTACCGGGCCGCCCGCAGCCTGGAGCGGAGCCGCAAGCAACTGCTCATGGATATGAAAAATGAGCAGATCCATAACAGTTTTTTGGGACGGGCCGGAAAGAGCCTGGAGCCTGTTACCCGGTATGCAGGGTTTAACTGGCGGGTCAACGTGGCGCTGCTAAGCGCGCTGGCAGCCAAAGAAAGCAGCGTTGCCACCCTGGGAGCCCTGTATGAATCAGATGAGCGCGGAGAATCCCTGGAAAAACGCATGGCGTCAAAAGAGACGGGATTCACCCCGCTGCATGGTCTTGCCCTGATGCTTTTCATGGTGCTTTATCCGCCGTGCCTGGCCGCGGCCATTGCAGTAAAGATTCAGGCAGGGGGAACCCGGTGGATGCTGTTTTCCATTGGATATTCCATGATCCTGGCGCTTGGCGTTGCCGCGGCGGTTTTTTCCGGGGGCAGCGCCCTGGGGCTAAGCGGTTTTCAAGCCATGTGGCTTTTCTACGGTTTTGCCCTGACATTGACGGTCGTCATGGGGCTGGTCCGAAACCGGCCGGATTTCAGTGTTGCCTAGCGCTGTAACAGATTTCTGTGGAAGATCTAAATTTTTCTTAAAATTAGAATGTTATTTTTAAATGGGCTGATGAGATGGTTTGAGCGCTTTTTAGGCCCTCATCAGGTTTAATTGACTTAACTTAAAGGAGGTTTGTTGTATGCGAAAGACAAGATGGACAGCAGTTATGGGATTTATTCTGATTCTGGCGGCATCGGGACCGGCCCTGGCCCATACTCCCGTGTGCTCCTGCTATGAAATTGGTGATGACAAGGTGGTTTGTGAAGGCGGATTTTCTGACGGCTCGTCTGCTGCGGGTGTGGAAGTGCGCGTGGTCGGAGAAGACGGAAAAGTACTGGAAAAAGGCAAAATGGATGATTTCAGCGAATTTGAGTTTGAGAAGCCGGATGTGCCCTACAAAGTCATCTTTGATGCCGGAAAGGGACATGAGGTCAAAATTCCGGGCGAGAAAATTGATTAGCAAACCAACGGCAATGATTCCGAAAAAACTTTGAAAGTCAACAGAAAAAGGGAGATGCAGGAATGAAAAAATGGATAGTGATGGCTGCAGCCACCGCAGTGCTTATGGCAGCCCCTGCAATGGCACATTTCCAGATGATTTATACCCCGGAAACCGCTTTGGAAAACGGGCAGGCCATTGATCTGAAACTGGTGTTCACACATCCTTTTGATGCCGGGCACACCATGGATATGGAAGAACCCGAGCAATTCTTTGTGGTGCGCAAACAAAGAAAAAAGGATTTGAAAGACAAATTAAAACCCATTGAGTGGACGGGGCTGGAAAACAGCGGTGCAGCCTATGAAAGCACCTGCCGGCTGAGGGGCATGGGTGACAATGTGTTTTGCCTGGTGCCGGCCCCTTATTATGAAGAAGAAGAGGATGTCTATATTCAGCAGATCACCAAAATGATGGTCAATACGGCCGGGTTTCCGACGGATTGGGATGCGGAAGTCGGGCTGCCGGCTGAAATCGTGCCCCTGGACAAGCCTTATGCGCTCTGGACCGGAAATGTATTCCGGGGTGTTGTCAAAAGAGAGGGCAAACCGGTTCCCCATGCGGAAATCGAGGTGGAATATCTCAATCATGAGCCGGATATGAAAAAAAACGCCTTTGCCAGAAAGGCGAAAGTCCGGGCCCCTCAGGATTCATTTGTCACCATGACCATTAAGGCCAATGTCAACGGTGAATTTGCCTTTGGCATCCCCAGGGCCGGGTGGTGGGGTTTCTGCGCCCTGGGCGCGGGACCGGCCACCGAGCACAACGGCAAAGAGCTTTCCCAGGATGCCGTGATCTGGGTCCAGGCCCGGGATATGAAATAAAGGAAATTCGTTCATGGAAACCGTGCTGCTTGTGATCATCGGGTGCGCGGCTGTCTGGTACCTGTGCCGGTACATTTTCCGCGCATTCAAAGCGAGTGGCTCGGGGTGCGGGTGTGGATCTTGCCAGGGTTGCCCGTTGGCAAAAAACAAAGAAGAGCAGGAAAAATGCCAATAACTCCGAAAAGGCATTCACTATTTGAAATTTAAAATAAAAAAAGAAACGGAAAAGGAAAAAATGAAACAGATTGTTGCAGTGATACTCAGTGTTTGCATGTGCGTGATAGTCTCGGGCTCGCCGGTATTTGCCAAGGAGCTGTCCAATTATGAGTTAACCCGGAAAATTAACGAACTTGAACAAAAAGTGGGAATAAGGGATTTTTCCGGTCAGTGGACGGATCGGATTTCCATCAGCGGCCTGCTGGAGGTCGAAGGGGTGTATGAAGATCGGGACAACCGGGACGGCACAGGTGAAGATTCCAGCGATCTGAACCTGGCAACGGTCGAGCTGGGCATTGACGCAGAGTTCAACGATTATGTCAGCGGCCATGTTGTGTTTTTGTGGGAAGAAGACGACACCGAGCCCGTGGACCTGGATGAAGGCTATATTACCCTGACACCGTCTCCGAACTGGCCGGTTTATTTTTCTGCAGGCAAGCTCTATGTGCCGTTTGGCAATTTTGAAACCCACATGGTCTCTGATCCCCTGACCCTGGAGCTGGGCGAGACCCGGGAATCGGCTGCGGTGGCCGGACTGGAGCAAAAAGGTTTTTATGCCTCTGCTTATGCGTTCAATGGGGATGTGGATAAGTTCGAGGATGACAGCCACGTGGACAATTTCGGTGCCAGTGCCGGATACCGGATGGAGACGCAAAACTTCAGCCTGGATACGGGTGTGGGGTATATCAACAATATCCTTGATTCAGACTTTTTATCCGATGAAGGCATTGATGAAGTAGATGATTATGTGGGCGGGGTCACAGCCCATGCCATTTTTTCCACAGGGCCGGTGACCCTTATCGGCGAGTACATGACCGCCTTAGATGACACCGAGTATACGGATAATGGCAACATAATGGAAATGGAAGAGATTTCCGCATGGAACCTGGAGCTGGGCTATGGTTTTACCCTTGCGGAAAAAGACACCACCCTGGCTGTCGGCTGGCAGGGAACAGACGATGCAGGCGGGTTTCTGGCAGAAGACCGCTACATCTGTGCGGTGAGCATGGACGTGTTTGATCATACATCCGTTGCCCTGGAATATTTCCATGAGGAATATGAAAACGATGATGAAAACGATGCCGTGACCGCTCAGCTGGCTTTTGCGTTTTAATTTCAAAATTGCCGCAAAATAAGACATTTGCTTGACTTGAACCGGTAACGTGCTATGCTTTTTCCCCTGTTCCGGCCTTTGTGCCGGGCAGGGGATTTTTATTTTTGCGGCCGGCCGCAGCTGCAGCCGGCAAACAAATGGATCCAGGCGAATCAAACGGTTTAAAACAACTATGTCTGAAGACACACTCACCCGGCTGCTTTCGGAAAAACAGAATCTCATACGGATACTGGATCATTTAAAGGAAGGCATTATCGCCCATGACCTGAACCGCAGGATCTTTTTTTTCAACGAGGAGGCAGAACGGCTCACCGGATACAGCCGCGACGAGGTGCTGGGCAAAGACTGCCACGAGGCGTTTGGCCAGCCGTTTTGCGGCCAGAAGTGCCTTTTTGATGAAAACCAGCAGGAAAATCATCAGGATCTGCCCGAATACATGGAATATCCGGTCACGATCCTGACAAAAGACGGCCAGAGCCGCAAGGCGGAAATGTCGGTTTCCCCGATCCGGGATGATTCCGGTATTATAGTGGGCGTGCTGGCCTCTGTGAGGGACATGACCGAACTGCTCAAGCTTCGGTTCAAGGCCGGGGAATTGTCGGGATTCGGCAGCATTATCGGCCGGGATTACAAGATGCTCCAGATTTTTCAGCAGATTCGGGATCTGGCCGGCTATGATTACCCGGTGCACATCTACGGGGAAACCGGCACGGGAAAGGAACTGGTGGCAGAGGCCATTCATCAGGAAAGCCGCCGGGCCGGGGCGCCCTTTGTCCCCATCAATTGCGGGGCCCTGCCCGAAGGCCTCATAGAAAGCGAGCTGTTCGGCCATGTCAAGGGTGCTTTTTCCGGGGCCATACGGGACAAAAAGGGCCGTTTTGAGCTGGCTCACAACGGGACCGTGTTTCTCGACGAGATCGCCGAGCTTTCCAATGCCATGCAGGTCAAGCTGCTGCGGTTTCTGCAGACCGGAAAATTTGAAAAGGTGGGCGGCGAAAAGACCGTGGGCGTGGATGTGCGCATCATCAGCGCTACAAACAAGGATCTGAAAAAACAGATCCAGGCAGGGGCGTTCCGGGAGGATTTGTATTACCGGTTAAATGTGATCCCGGTTCATTTGCCCCTCCTGCGGGAGCGGAGAAATGACATCCCGCTTCTCATTGAGCATTTCCTGCGCAACGCTGCCCGGGAGCACGGGGATGAGCCCCCAAAGGTGGTTTCCGAAGAAGCTTTGGGCATTATGCTCGATTATGATTGGCCCGGCAATGTCCGGCAACTGCAGAATGTGCTTCAGTTTGCCATTGTCAAGTGCGGCGGCAGCGTGATCCGGCCGTCCAACCTGCCAATGGAGCTTCGCAGTGCAAAATCGTCTGAAAAGCGCCGGGGGCCGGACAAAAAACTCGATGTGGACTCCGTGCGCGCGGCCCTGGAAAAAACCGGGGGAAACAAGGTCAAGGCGGCAAAGCAGCTGGAAGTGGGACGGGCCACATTGTACCGGTTTATCCGGGATTATCCGGAGGCGGTCCCGGAAAACGAGTAAGGCAGGCGATTTCTGAGCCCAATGCCGGCCAGGTCCATGTGCACGTCATAGACCAGGATTTCCACCCCGTTTTTTACAGCCCTTCGCAATTCCTCTCCGTATGCGGGATCAACGTGATCTGCCGGCATAAATTTGACGGCATCCATGCGCTGTACCAGGAAAAACATCACACACCTGTGGCCTTTTGCGGCTTGGCGCTGCAGCTCCTTTAGATGATTTCGGCCGCGCTGGGTTTGCGCGTCCGGGAAATACCCGGTCTGGTTTTCAACCAGGGTGCAGTTTTTGATCTCCACCCAGCATTTTCCGGAGTTGCGGCTTTCCAGCATCAGGTCAAACCGGGTGTGATCCCCGGCCCGCACTTCGGCCCGGATGGAATCATATCCCGACAGTTCCGGGATCACGCCGGATTCCGCACATCTGCGCACCAGCCGGTTGGGCACCAGGGTGTTTGTGCCCACCAGGGAGCCGGGCATTTCAATGAGTTCCCAGGTGTATTTGAGCTTGCGCCGGGGATTGTGGGAAACAGAGATGTAAACGGGCCTTCCGGGTTGGCTGCATCCGGCCATGCTCCCGGAATTGGGACAGTGGGCCGTGACCGCCTCGCCGGTTTCCAGCCGGATGTCTGCAATAAAACGCTTGTATCGGCGGATCAGTGTGCCTGCAATGAGTTCCGGCCATTGAATGAAACAATTTTGTACCATGATACTGCCCTGATACACCAAAACCGAGAGAAAGAAAATAAAATCCATGCATTGTCGCCCATGTCTGCATGGCCTGATGATATCCTGCCGCAATCCCTATGATAAAAATAACACTTTGTTTTTATGTAAAATTTGATTTATATTGAGAGTTTGTTTTTTTGCGCGAAAACAGCTTTCTGCCCAAAATCTCCGGCCGGCGCAGCAGCGTTTTGGCATGAAAGTTGTAGTAGCGTTAGCATAGGATTCAGCGGAAAATCAAAAGCAGCTGCAAACCCTGTCAGCATAAAAGTAAATGCCAGCATTCACAGAAATGATGGATTTCAGGTATTGAAACCGGCCAACGAAAATATTAAAAGAACAATGGAACTTGTCAAAGCCATGCTCGAGCTTGCCGATGATGGCGATGCCGAGCGGGAGGATGCGGGCTGCGGCGTTCTTTACGGAATGATCCGGGATGCGGGCTACAAAATCGGCAAACGGGCTGAAGCCGAAAAGGCTTCCCATATGCAGAAAGGCAACTGGCGGTAACCGCCTTCGGATTTTTGGCCGGCATCTGCAGCAATCAGCCGGCATGGGATTGGCAAAAAAAATTATAGGCATTATTTTATGAAAAGTTGTGGTTTGTTAACTTTAAGACAACGGAGGAAGTGATGGCTGCATTTGATTTCAGCGCTGATGATGTTTTTAAGCTGGCCGAGGATATCGAGGTCAACGGTGAGCAGTTTTACCGCAAAGCTGCACAAGACGTGGATGACCCCAAAAACAAGGAAATGCTCAACAATTTGGCGGACATGGAAGCAGATCACAAGCGGATTTTCGGGCAGATGCGCGCTGAGTTAAAAGAAAAGGAAAAAACCCAGACCGTATTTGACCCAGAGGGAGACGCGGAAAATTATCTCAAGGCCCTGGCAGACATCCGCGTGTTTTTTGAAAAACCCATTGACACATCTTCCATGGAAAAAATTTTAATGGCCGCCATCCAGGCGGAAAAAGATTCCATCGTGCTTTATCTGGGCATGAGGGAACTGGTGCCGGAAAAATACGGAAAAAACCGGCTTGAAAATATCATCAAGGAAGAAATGGGGCATATCCGCCTGCTGAGCGGGGAACTGACCAAGCTTAAAAAATAGTTTCCCCGCCGGCACCGGATCAGAGCCCTTCAACCGGGAGCATGCAAAGGAGGTGACACTATGGCCAGCTGGAAATGCAGCAACTGCGGATATACATTTGAGGCTGACGCGCCGCCGAAACAGTGTCCGTCATGCAAGGAAAAATGCGAATTCGTGGACAATTCCTGCTACACTCCGGATTGCGCGGACTCGGGCCGTGACGACCGGATCGGGTCCAAACGATAGTAATCTGTCACAAGGGCAGAAAATATGGCAAAGGCGCTGGTGGTATACGCCACGCGAGCGGGCGAAACCCGCAATATCGGTTTCACATGAACATGGTCGACGGCCCGCTGATGCTCAAAAGGAGCAGCCTTGGCGGCGGCATCAAGATGGCACAGGATTACGGCCGCCAGGTTGCGGCCAAACTGGAATGATTTTTAGCTGAAAAAACAGGAGGACAAAGACATGGACAAGTATGTATGCACCATTTGCGGATATGTGTATGACCCGGCCCAGGGTGATCCGGACAACGGCGTTGCAGCAGGCACCAGTTTTGAGGATCTCCCCGACGACTGGGAATGCCCTGTCTGCGGTGCGCCCAAGGCTGATTTTGAAAAACAGGCATAGAACCGTAAAACCGGTTTTAGGCATTTTTGCACTCCCGCCCGGGAAAAGTTCCTGAAACCGGTTTGCTTTTTTTCAAGCTTGGCGGATTGTCAATCTTTACAGGTTTGAAACCCATAACACAATCAAGACAAAAAATTTCAAAAAACAGGCAATAGAGAGGACGCAGGGTATGAAACCGGTGGAGATCGCAAAAGGCGTTTATCATGTCGGCGTACATGACTGGAACATTCGGGATTTTCACGGATATTCCACGGAAAAGGGCACCAGTTACAATGCCTTTCTGATTGTGGATGAAAAAATCGTGCTCATTGACACTGTCAAAAAGGAATTTGCCGACCAGCTGCTGGCCAATATCGCCCAAGTGGTGGACCCGAAAAAAATTGACATGGTGATCAGCAATCATACCGAGATGGATCATTCCGGGGGACTGCCGCGGGTCATGCACTATATCGGCGAAGACAAGCCGGTACTGTGCTCCAAGATGGGAAAAAAGAACCTGTCTCAGCATTTTTCCCAGAACCTCAACTACCGGGCAGTGGAAAACGGCGAGGAGATTTCCGTTGGCAGCCGGAATCTGGTGTTTCTCGAAACCCGCATGCTGCACTGGCCAGACAGCATGTTTACCTTTGACAAGACCAACGGGATTCTTTTTTCCAGCGATGCATTCGGCCAGCACTATGCCGGCTATGAAATGTTTGATGACGTGATCGGCAATGCTGTCATGCCCCATGCAAAGAAATATTTTGCCAATATCCTGCTGTTGTATGCACCCAAAATCTTAAAGCTGGTGGAGCAGGTAACCCAAATGGGTCTGGATATCCGCATGATTTGTCCGGACCACGGGATTATCTGGCGAACGGATCCGGCCAAAATCATCAACGCCTATGTTGCCTGGAGCCGGCAGGAGCCGCTAAACAAGGCCGTGGTGGTATACGACACCATGTGGAAAAGCACCCGCGTCATGGCCGAAGCCATTGCCGACGGCATCGCCGAAGCTGGCGTGGCGGTCAAGCCCATCCACATCCGAAGCTCCCACAGAAGCGAGATCATGACCGAGCTGCTCGATGCCCGGGCTTTTGTGTTCGGCTCGCCCACGTTAAACAACAACATTTTTCCCACCGTGGCCGATGTGTTGACCTATGTAAAGGGATTGAAGCCCAAAAACCGCCTGGGCGCGGCATTCGGCTCCTACGGCTGGAGCGGCGAGTCGGTGAAAATCATCCAGGCAGAGCTCGAAGCCATGGGCGCGCAGATTATTGACAAGGGCCTTCGTATCCAGTACGTGCCCGATGCCGATGCCGTGGCACAGTGCGTGGATTTTGGCCGCCGCATCGGACAGGCCGTCAATGAATAACGTAAACCCCCCTGAGCCTGACGTTGAGCTGGCCGATTGCATTGAATGCGGCGTGTGTGCGGATCTCTGCCCGGATGTGTTTGAAATGACCGATGCCGGGTACGTGCGGGTGATTGCCCTGCGGGCTTATCCGCGGGGCTGCGTGGATGAAGCCATCAAGCACTGCCCGGCCGACTGCATCCGCTGGAACCCTCAGGCCCCTGCAGGAGAGGAATCATGAAAAAAGTGGCATTGTTTGTATTTAATGATGATCCCATGTGTTTTACCCATGTGCTGTTAAATACCCTGGATATGCATGAGCGTGGATATGATGTCCAGGTGGTCCTGGAAGGCGAGGCCACCAAGCTGCTGCCTGGCCTGGAAAACGAAAAAACAGCAACTTACGAAATGTGGCGCAAGGTTATAGACCAAAAACTGGTGGCCGGGGTGTGCCGGGCCTGTTCCAAGCAGATGGGCACCCAGGCATCTGCGCAAAAACAGGGCCTGGGACTGCTCGATGACATGTCCGGGCATCCTTCCTTTGCCGGTTTCCGGGATCAGGATTATGAAATTCTGGTATTTTAGCCGTGAGCGGCGCCAGAGCCCTGAAACGTGAAATCCGGCAGGTGCTGGCCGATTCCGGGCAGGACAAGGCCATGGCCCGCATTGGCGGCCATCGGCCCAGGCAGGCCATTAATGCCCTGATATCGCATTTTTATGAAGCAGATGCCTTGATCCGCTGGCGTGCCGTGGCGGCCGCCGGCATTGTCACCGCGGATCTGGCCGAAGCAGAGCCTGAGTCGGCCCGGGTGATCATGCGCCGGTTCATGTGGATGCTAAATGACGAGTCCGGGGGCATCGGCTGGGGCGCGCCCGAGGCCATGGGCGCGGCCATGGCCCGAAATTCCCTGCTGGCCGCTGAATATGCCAGTGTTTTGTGCTCCTACATTGATCCCGGACAAAATTTTTTGGAACACCCGGGTCTTCAGCGCGGACTGCTCTGGGGCCTGGGGGAGCTTGCCCGGGTCCGGCCGCAGATGGCCGCATGGGCAGCACCGCATATCGCCGGATTTCTTGATTTGGACGATGCTTATCATCGCGGCATCGGGGCCTGGGCGGCCGGCAATATTGGCAGCCCGGAAAATTTTGACCGGGTTCATGCGCTGACTTCAGACCGGGCTGTGATCGAATTTTTTGAAAACTGGCAGCTTTATCGGGTTTCTGTTGCAGAACTCGCCCAAAGGGCGGTCTCAGCCATCACCCGGACACAACAGGAGGAATGATGTACGTTTTAGGCCTTCAGGGCAGTCCCCGGGCAAAGGGCAACACAAATTTTCTGCTGGACGGGCTGCTCGATGACCTCAAAGAAAAGGGTGCGGATACCCAAAAGATCCACGTCCGCCGGCTGCGGGTGGAGCCGTGCATCGGCTGCGGATACTGCGAGGAAAAAGGCATCTGCGTTTTTGCAGACGATGACATGGCCGCCCGGATTTATTCCATGCTGCGCCGGGCCGATGTGGTGATCCTGGCCGGTCCGGTTTATTTCTACAATTTTCCCGCGCACATCAAGGCGGTCATTGACCGCACCCAAGCTTTGTGGTCGCGAAAGTACCGCCTGGATCTGGAGGATCCGGGCCGGCCCTGGCGAAAGGGTCTGCTTCTTTCCGTGGGCGCCACCAGGGGCAAAAACCTGTTTGACGGCATGAAGCTCACGGCCCGGTATTTTTTTGACGCTGTTGGCGCGGACTACACTGATTCCATTGTGTACCGCAGAATCGAGGCCCCGGGCGATCTAACCAATCATCCCGGGGTGGCCGATGACATCCAATCCTGCGCCGCAAACCTGGATTCGCTTCTGGCCCGGAAAAAAATCCTGTTTGCCTGCCGGGAAAATGCCTGCCGCAGCCAGATGGCAGCAGGGTTTGCCCGGCACCTGGCCGGCGGACGCATTGATGCGTTGAGTGCCGGCAGCACCCCGGCCCCGGCGGTCAATCCCATGATGCAGGAAGCCATGGGGGAAAAGGGTTTGGACATGGTCCATCTCAGCCCGCGCTCCATAGACGATGTCCTTTCCGGGATCCGGCCGGACATGATCGTGACCATGGGCTGCGGCGAGCAGTGCCCTTATATTCCCGGGGTGTCACACGTGGACTGGGACCTGCCCGATCCGGCCGGGCAGTCCATGGATGTGATGCGACAGGTCAGAGATGAGATCGAGCACCGGGTCAGGCAATTGATTGACAATCAGGACGGGTCTGGTTCGCTGTTAAAGGAAAACTCCTGAAACCCGGCATTTTCCAGATCCACGTAAAGCATCCGGTTTCGCAGCACCCGGCCCCGGCCCAGAACAATCTTGATGATTTCCATGACCTGAAGGGTTGCCATGAGCGCCGGCGTCACCCCGGGGACCCCCATCATGGCTTCGGGCGCCGGGTCGGAAGGGCTTTGCTGATCCGGTTTACCGTAAAGGGCTTCTATTCCCGGATCCCGGGGAAACACGGTCATGATCTGGCCTTCAAACCCGGCAATGGCGGCATGCACCAGGGGGATGCCGGCCTGCCTGCAGGCGGCGGCAAGGGTCCTCCGGGCAGCCACGCTGTCCAAGGCGTCGGCTGCCGCATCCGCACCCTCAAGAATTTCTCCTGCGTTTTGCCGGTCCATGGCCACGGTAAAAGCCCGCACCTCAACCGCCGGGTTGATTGCGGTCAGAATTGATTTTGCGGCCTCTGCCTTGTTTCTGCCAAGTGTTTCGGAAAAACACATTGCCTGGCGGTTGAGGTTGGATTCGGCAAATGCGTCCGGATCGGCAATGGTGATTCTGCCGATGCCCGTGCGGGCTGCGGCAGCCGCGATATGGCCGCCCAGGCCGCCGGCGCCGATAATCGCAATGCCGGATTTGGCCAGTTTGAGTTGGTCTTGTGTGGAAAGGCTTGCTGCGTTTCGCATCTCAGTGTCCAGTTCGACCGAGTCGTGCTCGTCGCGCGGGCGATTCCCAAAGCTCCACTCGAAGCGCTCGGGCGTCAGGTCGGGCTGATCGGCTCCGCGTGCGGCGTCGGCGCGGAGGAAGGCCCGCACATCAGTTTTAAGCGCCTCGCGAGCAGCGGCCTTTACCTGGTCGTTCGGCGGCGTACCGCGTTGCTGGGTGGCTTCTTCGAAGGCCGTCTCAAACGCATCCCACAAGACCTGTTCGTCGTCGAGCGTGGGCATGCGCCCGAGTCCGCCATCCTCCGGGTTCAAGAACAGCTCGTAGGTGCGATGCAAGATGGTGCCTCGGGTGAGGGCGTCGAGCCAGTCTTCGTCGTCGAGCGCGGGTTCGTCGAGCGGCTCGGCCTCCAGCACGTACTTTACGAAGTAGAGGTAGGGCGTGCGCGCGAACATCTCCAGGCGCGAAGCCGAGGCGATGGTGGCGGTGTCCGGATCGAGCAGGTCGAGTTCGGGATACGGCGGGGCTTGCAGCAAGCCGTCGTAGGCCGTGACCTCGTCGGAGGCGCGGGCCTTCTCAGCAGCGCGTC
>NZ_JAWODO010000023.1:0-3469 GCF_046483245.1 Desulfosalsimonas sp.
AATGACAATTTGGGCGGCAATCTCCCCGCCGGCTTCACCACCCATGCCGTCGGCTACAGCGAGCACAACCGCCTGGCTGCCGGGCAGGGGGTGGATAAGAAACCGGTCTTCATTTGAGCTTCGTTTATGTCCCGCGTGGGACTGCCCCCAGACAGTTTCTCGCCGCACATCCATATTACTGCTCCTTTGGCGGCAGTTTGGCCACGGTCCTGAATCCCACCCTTGCATAGGCCTCCCAGGCCTGACGCTCCAGATAGCCCTGTTGGCTTTCCAGTTCACCAAGTCCACCGTGAATATGGAATTCAACCTCCTGCTCATTGGGCCTGTGTATGGTCCATTCATTCACGTTTCGGCCAAGCCCTGAAATGCCGAGCCGGTTGCTTTCAAATGCGGCAACATGTCTGATCCGATTGTCCATGAGCGGCGTCGAACCCTGCAGGGTCTCTTTCGGATCCAAACCTTCCTGCCCCGGATCATCTGAAAGGGTTTTGTCGCCTCCGGCCTGGACCGCAAGCCACCACTGGGCCATTGTCGGCAATGTCCGTCCATAGTACTTGGCATAGGCCATGGCCCCGGTGGGAGTGACGCGTACAACCGGATTTGAAGCCGCCCCCGGTTTTATCTTCCACTTTCCATCCCTGTAGACAATAGGTTCGTAGCCTTCCAGCACTTCTCCCAGCAGAAGCCATATTTGTCCGTCTCTGCGAACGGTGTTGTCCTTGACCACCAGCCCCTGAACATTTTGCAGAAACTCAACATACATGTGGTTTGTGATTTTTGTTTCATCCATGTAAAAATCCGGCACAAATTCGGCGTTCACCATCTGTTTACGATCAGGGGCGTCCGGCTGATCCATAGCAACCATGGCCTCCCCGCCGGGAACCAGACGAAGGGTCATTCCGTCGCTTCCCAATATTTCCTCCGGCAGTGAGTCCCCGATTGCAACCTCTGGCAAATAGGAATAAGGGCTTGATTTGAAATCAAATTCATGATTCTCAGATGAAACCACGATTGCCCTTCTGTTTTGAGCACCTGTTGGGGTATTGGATTCCATATTGACCAGATGGATGCCAAAAGACGCGGCCAGGACAAAAATCACGGCACCGGCAATTCCGACTGTGACAAGAAGTTGCTTTTTATGTTTTCTGCTGGCCGACAGGGAATCGGCATAATCGGACTCCTGGATAATGTCAATGAGCTGTTCCCGCAGGGCTTTGACAGAAGCCGTCCGGTGGGTTCGATCCTTGGCTGTTGCATTCTGAATGACCCTGTCGAGTCGAACCATCAACTTGGTTGACGGCGAACTCAGGTGAACGGCTGTAAACGGCTTGGTATGCTCCTTCATTTTACCGTCAATGGCCTCGTACAGGATTTTACCCAGGGGATAGATATCGGTTCTTGCATCGGTTGTGCCCAGATCAAGGAACTGTTCTTCCGGCATATAGGGAACAGTCCCGAGAATGTGGTAGCTGCAGGTAATATCGTCGAGCTGATGCCCGCCGGCCAGGCCGAAATCCGCTATTTTGGGAATATCGTTGTCGATGAGCACGTTTTCAGGCTTCAGATCCCTGTGCAAAACGCCCAACGCATGCACGGCCTCCATTCCATGGAGCACAGGCAGAAAATACTTGTTGATCCACACCACAGCGGCGTGTTCATCCTGCCGGAATCCTTTAATCAGCATGGTCTGGCGCAATGTCGGACCCGGAACATACTCCATGACAATGTAGTCCAGGGCTTTGCCGTCCATCTGAATCTGGTCGAAATCATATACCTGCAAAACATTTGGATGGCGTATCCGGCCCATGACCTGGACTTCGCGCCGGAACCGCTGGAGCTCGGAATCGTATTCCTCCTGCCTGCCCTCCAGGCTTTCCAGAAACTCCTTGGACATGACTTTCAGGGCCACCTGACGATTCAGGTTGCGCTGTCTGACCAGATATACCTCGCCTTTGCCTCCCCTGGCGATGAGCTCGAGGATCTCCCATTTTCCGGCCACCACCTGGCCTTCTTGCAGAATCTGATTCTGCCCCGCACAGGTGTTCATTGCTATTGACCGATGAGCTGGACGGTTCCGGTCTGTTTGTCCACCAGAAGCTGCTGCATCGGGCTGCCGTCGAGGCGAATGATTTTGGCCAGGTAATAACGCCCCTGGTTTTCAAGTGCATCAATATTGTATTGTTCCGCGACCGCGTCGCCCAGCTCGTTTTCAATGACAATCCTGGCGGTGCCGGTGCTCATGCCGTCAAACAATTCCCGGACGATTTTCTTTTCAGAGGATTTAAGCTCTGCTTCTTTGCTTTTCCCCGGTTCATCGGTGTCCTGGGAGTCTTTGTAGGCACTTTCCAGAAATCTGAAAATCAATTCTTTAACATTCATTATAAAACCCCATTTTTTCGGTTTTGACAAAAAGTAAACGTGTTTCCGGTCTTGTGCAAATCAACAACAAAAGTCGGGGTTCAACAAAGGCATGTGACTGCGAAGTTGGAGGTTTCAACAGAAAGGATCTTCAGGGACATCAAATCTGAGGATGCCAAAATCACATAACCCGCACACAAGATAAAGGGGCAATACAAACTTTACACCCGGTGGGGTTTTGATATATATTGAAAAACAAATCCCTAAACCTGAGTCCGATTTTTTCCACCGTTCCCAGGCAGTCGTCCAAGATAAGGAGTCCTGTTATGAATTACGAAAAGATCCGTTTTAATGTAAAGGATGCTGTTGCGTTTCTGACCCTGGCCAACCCGGAAAAGATCAATGCGCTGTCCGGACAAATGATTCAGGAGATCATCCACGCCCTTGGGCAGGTCTCTGCAGATGAATCCGTAAAAGTCGTCATTATCCGGGCTGAAGGCAAAAATTTCTGTGCCGGCCATTATTTGCCCGAACTGCTAAACGGGGGTGTAAAATCATACAAATGGGTTTTTGATGAGTGCACCCGGATGATGCAGTTGATTCACGATCTGCCCCAGCCTGTGATTGCACAGGTTCAGGGCATCGCCACCGCGGCCGGATGCCAGCTTGCAGCCTGGTGTGATATGGTCATGGCCAGCGAAGATGCAAGCTTTGCCACGCCCGGCGTGAAAATCGGGCTTTTCTGTACCACACCGGCGGTTTCCGTTTCCCGGGCCATCGGGAGAAAAGCCGCCATGGAGATGCTGTTGACCGGCCGTTCTTTCCCGGCTGAAGAGGCCAAACAGCTCGGGCTGGTCAATCGGGTGGTGCCTTTAAGCGAACTTGCTCAGGAAACGGAAAAGCTGGCGGCCCAAATTGCAGAAGCAAGCCGGTTTACTTTAAGCATCGGCAAACAGGGCTTTTATTCCCAGGTGGATCAGGAAGATGACAAGGCGCTTGATTTTGCCAAGCACACCATTGTCATGAACTGCATGGCCGAGGATGCACAAAACGGCATTCGGGCGTTTGTTGAGAAACAGCCCCCGGTGGAATGGAAAAACCGCTGATCTGT
>NZ_JAWODO010000085.1:0-5076 GCF_046483245.1 Desulfosalsimonas sp.
CCGGGTTCAAGTTTCCAGATTCGGGTCTTGATGGGATCTCCCGGATAAAGGGCCTTTGAAAACCGGCAGTCCAATCTGTGCATGCGTTCGGGCTCGCCCGGGATCAGTTTGGCAATCAGGGCCCGGCATGCAAAGCCGTAGGTGCACAGCCCGTGCATGATGGGTTTTTCAAACCCGGCCATTTTGGCAAATTCGGGATCCACGTGAAGCTGAAACACGTCTCCGGAAAGCCGGTACAAAAGGGGCTGATCCGGGGACGGATGATCTTTGATTTCAAAGTCCGGCGCCCGCTCCGGAATGGGGGCTTGTACCTTAGGGGCGGGTTTTCCGCCGAACCCGCCGTCGCGCCGGGAAAAGATTTTGATAATGCTTGTAAACAGGCGCTTTCCGCTGGAGTGGCGGGTGATGCTTTTGCCTTCGATGATCGCGCCCTTTTCTTTTCCCATGTCATAAATATCGGTGATTTCACCCTCGGTGATCAGCTCGCCTTCGGCGGGGATGGGATTGTGAAAGATCAGCTGCTGTTCGCCGTGCAGGATCCCGGCAAGGTTGACTTCCGCCTTGATTCCGAAATGCATCAGAAAGTCAAACACCGCTGCAACCCCGAAACTGGGAATCACCTTGAGATTCTTTTCATAGACGTAGTTGAGCTCCTCGAAACCGGCGCCCACGCCCAGGGCGTACAAGGCCGCATCCTTCCAGGTATACGGCGTGGTGACAGGGCCGATTTTTTTCCCGACGGCATCCAGGTTCAGGGCCATGGGCCTTCCTCCTTGATTAGATTGGTTGGCAATGTTTTAGAATCCCTAACAGATCCGTGTACTTGGAATAAGTATTATTTTAAATAAGTTCGAAAGGTTAAAGGATTAGATCGGTTTATTCCAGCAAATGATGGGGAGAATCATAAAATGTTTTCTCATCACATGTCAAAGGATTTTTCAAAAGCCTGCAGCCGCTCCGGCACGCATGGAAAAAGCCTGCTTCCGGTCAATGACATTGCCGGCCCCAATCCCGGGGGCGTACAAATTTTTGATCTTTGATGAATCGGGTTTATTATGATAAGATAAATAGCGTTCTGCTATCGATTGGATGATTTTTTACCCTCAACGGAAAGGATATGGATTATGCCTATCGGACTGCTTGCAGCCTTTGCTTTTCTGCCCATCCTGGTTGCACTTGTGCTCATGGTTGGTCTGCGATGGCCGGCCACCCGGGCCATGCCGCTGGCCTGGTTGGTGGCTGCCGCAGCTGGTGTGTTTGTGTGGAAAATGGATGCGGTGGTGGTGGCCGCCTCCACACTTCAGGGATTTGCCTCTGCAATCACTGTTTTGCTAATCGTTTTCGGCGCTTTGATGATTTTATACACCTTGTCTGAAAGCGGGGGCATGGAAACCATCAATCACGGTTTTCACGGCATTTCCAAGGACCGCCGGGTCCAGGTGATCATCATTGCCTTTATATTCGAGGCGTTTCTCGAAGGCGCGGCCGGGTTCGGCACCCCTGCAGCCATTGCCGGCCCGCTTTTGATGAGCCTGGGCTTTCCGGCTCTGGCCGCGGTTCTGGTGGCCCTGATTTTAAACTCCGTGCCGGTTACCTTTGGGGCCGTGGGCACGCCTGTGTGGTTTGGCCTCAAAAACCTGTCTTACAAGGTGGAGGGGGCAATCGCCCAAGCCGGACCGGCGGGCATCGGGTTTGCGGACATGGACGGATTCTACATGCTCATCGGCAAGTGGGCTTCGGTGTTTCACTCGGTCATGGCCTTTATCCTGCCCATTTTCGTGGTCTGTTTCATGACCCGGCTGTTTGGCCAAAACCGGTCCTGGAAAGAAGGCCTTGCGGTGTGGAAATTTTCCCTGTTTGCATCAGCGGCCTTTGTGGTCCCCTATCTGGGCTCGGCATTTTTTATCGGCGAGGAATTTCCGGCCCTGATCGGCGGGCTCGTGGGCCTGCCCATTGTTTTGTATGCCGCCAGAAACAAGTGGTTTCTGCCTGAAGAATCCTGGGATTTCGGCCCCCAGTCCGAGTGGGAGGCGGAATGGACCGGAGAGATTGCCACGGAAACAGATATTTCGTTTAAACCGCAGATGAGCCAAGTCCGCGCCTGGATGCCCTATGTGCTCATCGGCCTGATCCTGGTGCTCACAAGGGTTCAGTTTCTGCCCCTGGTGGACTGGGTCAAGGCCTGGAGCATCGGGGTTTCAGATATCCTGGGCCAGTCCGGAATCGGCTATGCCCTCCAACCCCTGTATAACCCGGGTATTGTACCGTTTATCCTGGTGGCCGTGCTGACGGTGTTTCTCCACGGCATGCCCGCGGAAAAAGTCAAAAAGGCCTGGAGTCAGGCATTTAAGCGCATGAAAAACCCCACCATCGCCCTGCTTTTTGCCGTGGCCCTGGTGCAGATTTTCAAGAATTCCAGCATGAATCCCATGGAATATGCCTCCATGCCCCTGTCCATGGCAGAGGCCGTGGCCGCGGTCACCGGCGGGTCCTGGCCCTTGTTTGCATCGTTTATCGGTGCGCTGGGCTCGTTTATCACCGGCAGCAACACCGTTTCAGACCTGCTGTTTGCCGAATTCCAGTATGATATTGCAACAGCCCTTGAACTGCCCCGGCAGATTATCGTGGCCCTACAGGCAGTGGGCGGCGCCATGGGCAACATGGTTTGTATTCACAATATTGTTGCCGCATCGGCCACAGTGGGCCTGGTGGGCATGGAAGGCGTAATTTTAAAGCGAAACGTGATTCCCCTGCTTCTCTACGGGGTCGTGGTGGGCATAATGGGAATGGTTTTTGCCTACCTGATGTTTCCGGGGGTGTTTTAGAAAATCCGGATGTATATACCGGAGGCACAAAAAAAGATCGCAGAAAGGCGTAAAGAATGACGGATAAACAAGTGGTCCGCCGCTTTGAACAAATCGTGGGGGCCGGAAATGTCATGGCCGCAGAGGCCGACCGGCAGGCCTATGCCTATGATGCCGCCGTGCTCGATTCGGTGGTGCCGGCCCTGGTGGTCCGGCCCGAAACCATGGAGCAGCTTGGGCAGGTGGTGGCCCTGTGCAATGAAAACGGGCTGCCGCTGACCGTGCGTGGTTCGGGCACCAATTTGAGCGGCGGCACCATACCCAGCAGCACCCGGTCCGTGGTGGTGGTCACAAACGGCCTGGCCCGGATTTTGGAGATCAACACCGAAGACCTTTATGCAGTGGTGGAGCCCGGGGTGATCACCGCCAAATTTGCAGCCGCTGTTGCGGAAAAGGGGCTTTTTTATCCTCCGGATCCCGGCAGCCAGGCCGTGTCCACCCTGGGCGGCAATGTGGCGGAAAACGCCGGCGGCCTGCGGGGATTAAAATACGGCGTGACCAAGGATTACGTCATGGGCGTCGAGTTTTTCGATGTCAACGGCGAACTGGTCAAATCCGGCTCCAGGACGGTGAAATGCGCCACGGGTTTTAACCTTTCCGATCTCATGGTGGGATCAGAGGGGCTTTTGGGGGTATTTGCCCGCATTGTCTTAAAGCTCATTCCCCCGCCCAAGGCTTCCCAGGCCATGACCGCGGTTTTTGATTCTGTGGAAAAGGCATCCGAGACTGTGTCCGCCATTATTGCAGACCGGATTGTGCCGTGCACACTGGAATTTCTCGATAATTTCACCATCCGGACCGTGGAGGACTTCCGGCATGCGGGTCTGCCGGTGGATGCCGAAGCCCTTTTGCTCATCGAGGTGGACGGCCATCCGGCCGAGGTGGCCGAGGATTCGGAAAAAATTCAGGAAATCTGCCGGAAAAAAGGCGCTGTTCAGGTCCAGGTGGCGGCAACCGCAGAGGAAAAGGATTTGATCTGGCAGGCCAGGCGCGATGCGCTGCCGGCACTTGCGCGCCTGAAGCCCACAACCGTGCTCGAGGACGCAACCGTGCCCCGCAGCCGCATTCCGGACATGGTCAAAAAGATCAAGGAGATCAGCCGGACCTATAACCTGGATATCGGCACCTTCGGCCATGCCGGTGACGGCAACCTCCATCCCACCATTTTGACCGACAAAAGAAATCACGAGGAATATGCCCGGGTGGAAAAAGCCATTGACGATATCTTTGAGGCTGCCCTGGCCATGGGCGGCACCCTTTCAGGCGAGCACGGCATTGGTCTGGCCAAGCGAAAATACATGGAAACGGAGACCAGCCGGGGCACGATCCTGTATTCCCGGATGCTCAAGCAGACCTTTGACCCCAAAAACATCCTGAATCCGGGCAAGATGATCGGAGAATAGCCCATGGCAGATATTGCTGAACTGGTTCGGCTCCTAAAGGAGCTTGAAGACGATCTTGTTTCCTGCACCCGCTGCGGCATGTGCCAGGCCGTATGCCCCCTCTACGGTGAAACCGGCCGGGAAACCGACGTGGCAAGGGGAAAACTGGTTCTTGTGGAAAATTTGAGCCAGGAGATTCTGAATGACCCGGAAGCGGTCAAAGAGCGCCTGGACCGGTGCCTGTTGTGCGGCTCCTGTGCGGCGGCATGCCCGGGCGGGGTGCCGGTGTTGGACGTGTTTTTAAAGGCCCGGGCCATTATCACCGGATACCTGGGCCTGTCGCCCATCAAAAGAGCCATTTTCCGGGGGTTTTTGTCCAACCCGGATCGGTTCGACAGCCTGATGCAATGGATGGGCCGCCTGCAGGGGCCTTTTACCCGGAGTGTGAACATACACTGCTGATGTTCTTCTCCGACCACGGCGACCAGCACGGCTCGCACGGGCAGTTCCGCAAGATGAGCCCCTACGAAGAGGCGATTCGCATCCCCATGATAGTCGCGCCCGGCGTGGCAGATTACCGGTTCAAGACCGCGGCGACGGACGTGCCGGTAAACCACGTGGACATGGCCCCGACGACGCTGGGGCTGTGCGGCATCGACACGCCCGAATGGATGTGCGGAACGGACTACTCCGGTCACTTCATCCGCGGCCGCGAGCCGGCGGAGCCCCCGCGCGATTCGGCCTATCTGCAGGTGGTCGTGCCGACCGGTCACGGTAACAGCGTGGACAGACCGTGGCGGGGCGTGGTTACTCGCGACGGGTGGAAGTAC
>NZ_JAWODO010000086.1:0-29381 GCF_046483245.1 Desulfosalsimonas sp.
GTTCAGGAAATCCGAAATCCGAAGCTCGAAATCCGAAACAATGACCAAAACCCTAAATGCATCAATGACAGAAACATCCTGTTTTAAGCTGTTGGTTTTTATCATTTGAACATTCGATATTCGTATTTGTTTCGGATTTCGGATTTCGATATTCGGGTTTTGGCTGAACAGGGTTTTCGTTCAGCCACTAATTATATAAACAATGTTTGAATACAAAATCAACGATTGATCCCCTGTGCGACACCCACCTTACAAAGGAGACCCCGGATGACAGGTCAGATGCCCCCCAGGTTTCAACAAGGAAGCGCTTTTTTTGACACGGCTCTTTATAATTGCTACCGGCAGATGAACTATCCGGAAGCGTGGCTTGACGAAGGCTTGGCATACGCGCCAAAAGACGCTTACGTGATCAGTCATCCCACCTGGTTTTTCGAGGCCATGCCGCCGGTTCCGGAAATTTCCATTTACGAACTGTTTTCCCGCACTGCTGCAAATCGCGGAGATGACACAGCGGTGATTTTTCTGGACAAGCCCGCCTCCTACCGGCAGTTACACCGCATGATCGGCCAGTATGCGGCATTGTTAAAAGACCTGGGCATTGAAAAAGGCGATGTAGTGGCCGCCATGCTGCCCAACAGCATCCAGCATATCATCGCTTTTTACGGAGCCGCCATGATCGGGGCCGTACACACGCCCGTCAACGTCATGTACCAAGCTGAGGAAGTCGCCTACCAGATCCGGGATGCCGGCGCAAGGGCCGTTTTGATCCTGGATCTGCTTGCAGACCGGGTGCAGCCCCTGGTTGAAGACAATACTATCAAACAGGTAATCACCACCCACATCCGGGACTGGGCAGCAGATGACGCGGTGGTGTCCAATACACTGAAAATGTTCTGGGACATCCCCAAAAGCCGGGTAGCGGGCGCCCTGGATTTTTTCAGCACCATTGAAAAATACCCGCCCCTGACAGCGCCGGCGGCCGTGGATGCCAGGACCGAAACCGCCCTGCTGCTCTACACCGCCGGAACCACGGGAAAATCCAAAGGGGTCATTGAAACCCATTTCAACCTTGTGTTCAATTCCCTGACCCACACCCATGCGTTCCGGGCCTGGGGCGACCATGAAGTCAACTTTTCCATCATGCCCATGTTTCACACAGCCGGCTATTTTCTTCACCTCCTGCCCACCCTCTACCAGGGCGGCACGGTCATTCCCGTTGTCATGTTTGACCTGGCAGATGCCTTCCGGGTGATTGAAACCAACAAGGTAAACGTGATTTTTGCTCCGCCCACGTTTTTTATTGCCATGATGTCCGACCCGGAGCTGATCGGCTCCCATGATCTCACCAGCCTGGCCGTGACCATCGGCTGCGGCGCACCTGTGCCCGTGGCCGTGCAAAACAGATGGCAGCAGACAACCGGAGTAAAACTGGTCAACGGCTGGGGCATGACGGAAACCAACAGCGGGGGGATCATCTCCATTCCCGGCATCAAGGAAAAAGATGATGCCATCGGCATACCCGTATTCTCCGAGGTCAAAATCGTTGATGAAAAAGCAAACATTGTGGGCCGGAACCAGGAGGGCGAGATCTGCTACCGGGGCCTGCAGCTGGCCCGGGGTTATTTGAACAAGCCAGCGGAAACCATTGCCGCATTTATGCCGGACGGCTGGTTTCACACAGGGGATCGGGGCTATGTGGATGAAGCCGATTTTGTCCACTTCGTGGACCGGATCAAGGACCTGATCGTGGCTTCGGGCTACAATATCGCCCCGGTGGAGGTCGAGGACGTGCTCTACAGGCATCCGGGCGTGGCCGAGGCGGCAGTGGTGGGAATCGCCGACACCTACCGGGGCGAAAGCGTCAAGGCGGTAATCGCGCCCAAACCCGAATACAAGGACCGGATCACGGAGCAGGAAATCATTGACTTGTGCAAAACCCACCTGGCCACTTTCAAGGTCCCCAGGACCGTGGAATTCCGCGACAGTCTGCCCAAAAACGCCGTGGGCAAAATCCTGCGCCGCATGCTGCGGGATTAAGACTCTGCATCAATCCCGGCGCCTCGTTTCCGACCCTGATCATCGGTGATACTGTGGTGATTGGATTTCAAAAGGAGAAAATCAAAGAGGCCCTGACACGGCAAAGCGGCTGACGCGGTTATTTGTTTCTGTCGCTCAGATCGAAGGAGTTTTCACAAATTTTTTTCAATGCGGATTCCATTTTGGCCATATCAAAAGAATCCGGATCCAGGATCTGCATCATGCCCAGTCCCAGGCCCAGGGCCAGCAGAATTACCGGCAGCTGCTCGGTAAGTTCAGGGTCCAGTTCATCGGCCTCCGCGCCCTGCTGCAAATATTGGCTGATAAACGAACGCAGGTTGCGGTAGAATTTCTTGATAATATCGGCACATTCCTGATTGTTCTGGGCCTGGGCGAAATAATTGATCAGCAGCAGGAAAAAATCCGGATTGTCCACGGGTACAAAAGTGATGTTCTCCAGGTGGGCAAACAGCTTGTCCTTTGATGAATCCAGGGGAGCCATGGTCTGCAGGACCTGGTCGTTGGATTTGCGGAAGGTTTCCTTTAAAACCTGGAGCAGGATATCCTGCTTGTTTTTAAAGTAATGGTAGATCACCCCGGTGCTCACCCCGGCTTCTGCGGCCACGTCCTTGATGGAAAGCTGCAGCACCCCTTTTTCCACAATGCATCTGCGTGTGGCCGAAATGACCTGCTCCCGCCTGATCTGCTCCATTCCAACTTTGGGCATGGTGTTTTTTCGCTTTCCCTGGCTGATTAAACGGTTGCTCGTTAAATGAAACACCGATTTTATAGCCCTGTTTGCCGCCCGCCGTCAAGGCAACATTTGGCCCTCTGCCGTCTGCACCCGGGTATGGTATGTGTCAAAGAAGATACTTTTTGACATATTCTGCTATCTGAAACTTGCGCTCCAGGCCGGCTGCGTTCATATACCGGATCTTGCCGAAGATATCCCTTTCCTTCCAGCCCCTGTCATGGCGGCCGAAGCACCAGGCCACCCCGGCAAACCCGTTGGGATCCCGTCCGTCTAACTCATAGCGGTTGTTTAGCCAAAGCATTGTGTCAAAAGCCGATTCCGGAGTTTCTGACCATTCAATGATCTTTTTGCCCCAGTACATACGCATATAATTGTGCATCTTGCCGGTGGCCACCATTTCCGCCTGGGCAGCGTTCCAGTACGGGTCATGGGTTTGTGCGGCTTCAAACTGCTCCGGGGTGTACAAATAAGCACGCGGGTCATATCTGTGGGCACCCAGACTCTTTTGCGCCCAGGCCGGCACTGCTTTTTCATACCTGTCATAGCCGGCATTGTACCACACAAAGTTGACCGCCAGTTCCCGGCGCACCACCAATTGTTCGATAAACGCCGCCCTGGCCGATTCGGCAACGTCTGCATCCCGCACCTGCAAAACAATATCAACGGGCGAAATCTGACCGAAATGCAGATACGGACTCAGATCCGACTGGCAGCCGGCTGCCGGGTCCCTGGCCCGGTCCGGGTAATCGGCCAGTTTTTCCGCAATAAACACAGAAAGCCGGTCCCGGGCCCGGCCCTGGCCGCCTGTAAACAAAACAGATGCATCAGAAAGGCTTTTCTTGTAGCCAAGCTCTGTGCAGAGCTTTTCGGGATCAATATCCAAAGAAGGTTCAAGGGGGCATTGGCCGTGGGCCTTGATTTCCGGTTCATCTGCAGCATCAAGAAATGCATCCAGATTTTTCATGATCCGCGGACGAAGGGTGCGAGCAGCCGTCTCCTGCTTGTCCGATGCCGCGGCCACTGGCACCACCACATCGGTTTCAATAATGGAAAAGGGACATGCCAGCCGGCGCTGCACCTGGTTGCGCCATTGCCGCTGCATTCGCAGATAACCGGAATCCGTGACCACCCAGGAGGCATGTTCAGCCAGTTTGCAAACACCGGAAACCATGTCCGCGGTTTCCATGACAAAGCAGATGCCGTGTTTTTTCAATGTCTGGTGCACTTGGGCCAGGCCCTGAAGCATGAACCGGTAGTGCCGGAATCCGGCCCCGGGCAATTTCGGCGGCAGAACAAACCCAACTACCAGGGGTTTTTTAAGTTCATTTGCCCTTTTTGCCGCAAACTCCAGGGCATGGTTGCAGCGGGTGCGCTGGGCCTGCTCCATCCAGTAGAGCACGTATGCGCCGGATTCGGGCAAAATGCCGGCAAAGTGGGTTATGCGTTTGTCATGAATCATTGATCCTCCGGATTTTTGGTGCAATCCAATCTTATCAGCGCAATCCTGCAAAACACAACAAAACAATGGAGCCGTTTTTTGAAGATGGATTGTTGTAAAAAACGTCGTTTAATCCCTTTAACTTTGTTTTGAATTGCGCTATAGTATTACTTTCTTATTCAGTTATCCGTTGAACCCATGATCTTCCAACCCCAAGCAAAAGGAGTGTACTTATGTCCAATGCCTATGAAGCGGCCTACCAGCGTTCCCTCGAAGATCCGGAAGGCTTTTGGGGCGAAATTGCCGAAGACTGCCACTGGTTTAAAAAATGGGACCGGGTGCTGGATGATTCCAACAAACCCCTCTACAGGTGGTTTACCGGCGGGATGATCAACACCTGCTACAACGCCCTTGATTTCCATGTGGACGACCGGGGCCGGGGCGATCACACCGCCCTGATCTATGACAGTCCGGTGACAAAAACCATACGCAAATACACCTATGCGGAACTTCGCGACATTGTGGCCCGGTTTGCCGGGGTCCTGACCAACAAGGGCGTGACCAAGGGCGACCGGGTGATCATCTACATGCCCATGATTCCCGAAGCCCTGGTGGCCATGCTGGCCTGCGCCCGAATCGGGGCCATTCACTCGGTGGTTTTCGGCGGATTTGCCGCAAAAGAGCTTGCAACCCGCATCGATGACGCCCGGCCAAAGGCCATGGTATCGGCCTCCTGCGGCATCGAGGGCCAGCGTGTCATTTCCTACAAACCCCTTCTGGACGAAGCCATCCGGCTATCGAATCACAAGCCCGAATCCTGTATCCTCTATCAGCGCCCCCAGGAACATGCACCGCTTAGCGAGGACCGGGACTCGGACTGGGAGGAAGGCATGAAAAACGCCTCTCCTGTCGACTGCGTGCCCGTGGAAGCCACAGATCCCCTCTATATCCTCTACACCTCGGGCACCACCGGCCAGCCAAAGGGCGTGGTCCGCGACAACGGCGGACACGTGGTGGCCCTGAAATGGACCATGAAGGCCATTTACGACATTGACGAAGATGATGTCTGGTGGGCGGCCTCTGACGTGGGCTGGGTCGTGGGCCATTCCTATATTGTCTACGCCCCGCTGTTTAAGGGCTGCACCACGGTGCTTTTTGAGGGAAAACCCGTGGGAACTCCGGATGCCGGCGTCTTCTGGCGGGTGATTTCGGATCACAAGGTAAAATGCATGTTTACCGCCCCAACGGCCTACCGGGCCATCCGGCGCGAAGATCCCCAGGCGGACCTGCTGCACCAATACGACCTGTCATATTTCAAGATCCTGTTTCTGGCCGGAGAGCGCTCTGACCCGGCCACCATTCAGTGGTCGGAAAAACATTTAAACGTTCCGGTCATTGACCACTGGTGGCAGACCGAAACCGGCTGGGCCATTGCCGCCAACTGCATGGGGCTGCACCCCTTTCCGGTCAAGTACGGTTCGCCCACCAAGGCGGTGCCCGGCTGGGACGTGCGGGTGCTAAACTCGGCCAACGAGGAAATGCCGCCGGGCGAAATCGGCGCGCTTTCGGTCAAACTGCCCCTTCCCCCGGGAGCCCTGCCCACTTTATGGGAAAACGACCAGCGCTACATTGACGCCTATCTCAAGGAGTATCCGGGCTATTACAAGACCGCGGACGCAGGCATGATCGATGAGGAAGGCTACATTTACGTCATGTCGAGAACCGATGACATCATCAACGTGGCCGGACACCGTCTGTCCACCGGCGCCATGGAAGAAGTGCTGGCCTCTCACCCGGACGTGGCCGAAGCTGCAGTGCTCGGTGTCCATGATGAACTCAAGGGCCAGGTGCCCGTGGGCTTTCTGGTGCTCAACGCCGGGGTATCAAAGGAAAAGGAGGAGATCCTGAAGGAAGTGGTGGCCATGGTGCGCGACCAGATCGGTCCTGTGGCGGCGTTTAAAAAAGCCGCTGTTGTCAAGCGGCTGCCCAAAACCCGCTCAGGCAAAATCCTGCGGGGCACCATCCGGAAGATCGCAGACCAGCAGGAAGTCCAAACCCCGGCCACCATTGATGATCCGGCCATCCTGGACGAAATCCGGGAAGTGCTGGCCGAAATCGGCCTGGGAAAAACCGGAAGCTGATATAGTTGTGCCGCTACATGACGCTGGTTTGCCGATGGCCCAACAAACCGGGCCATCGGCAAACGCGTTGTTTGAAACAAAACACCCGGGACCTTTGGCCGTGCTCAGGCAAAATACAGCCGGAACAGATTTTCTGCAATACAGGCGGGCTTTTCACTACCCGGTTCAAGCCATAATTCACCATCATTTTGGCAGGCGGCAGTTCAACGGTATCGCCCATGATCCGGGGCAGCAGGGAAAGGGTCAGAAAGCCGTGGGCAATGGTGGTGCCAAAGGGCGACTCTTTTGCCGCGCGCTTCTCATCGAGATGAATCCACTGGTAATCGCCTGTTGCTTCTGCAAACAGGTTGATCTGCTCCTGGGTGACCGGATACCAGTCACCCACTGCAATTTCCTCACCGATTTTCTCCCTGAGTTGTTCAACTTTGTAATTATTGAAATACAAAAGCCCCAGATAGACACCCCCGGCGGCAAGCAGCAAAACGGCTGCCCCGGCAACAAGACCCCTGATCCATTTCACGGTGACTTGCTCCTTGGTTGATGGTTTCGTAAAAAGCTTTTTACCGCGTCCGCAGTTTTTGTAGGAAGGAAGTTTTTAGATGGCGCCGTAAAAGTTCAAGATCAAGGCTTGCGTGATTCCGAATAATGCAACGTACTTAGCCGTACGTGAAATTCTGAGGAATCGCGCGTAACGCAGATATTGGACTTTTACGGCGCCATCTTGGTTGCAGGATAAAAAACAGGCAGGTCAACAAACCAGCATCCTGACGCCTAGATTTCGCAGGCCTCTTCTTTGGCCTTGGCCTTGCGGTTTTCAACATAATGGGCTGCAGCCAGCGCGGCCATGCACCCGTCAGCACAGGACAGCACGATCTGGCGGGCGTATTTCTCCCGCAGATCCCCGATGGCATAAATGCCGGCAATGCTGGTGGCGCACTGCTCGTCTGTGACCACGAACCCCTCGGAATTGAGCTTCACACCTGCGGGCACCAGCTCATTGTTGGGCACAAACCCGATAAAAATGAAAACACCGTCAATGGGCAGATCCCGTTCATCACCGGTCTGGGTGTCTTTTAAGCGCAGATTGTTCACCCCGGATTCATCTGCCTGGATCTCGGATACCACCGAGTTCCAGAGCACTTCCATGTTACACTCGTCTTGCACGCGCTTTTGCAGAATCATACTGGCGCGCAGGGCATCCCTGCGATGGATGATGTAAACCTGTTTTGCCAGCTTGGCCAGATAAAGCCCCTCCTCGCACGCGGAATCCCCGCCGCCGACCACGGCCACATTCTTGTCCCTGAAAAAAAAACCGTCGCAAACGGCACAATAAGAAACCCCTTTGCCGTAAAGCGTATTTTCCCCGGGCACCCCGAGCTGGCGCGGGCTGCCGCCCGTGGCCAGAACAACCGCATGGGTCCTGATCTGCCGGCCCCCGGCCAAGCGTACGGTATGAAAATCAAGACCCGGCTCCACTGCGGTGACCTCGTCTGAGACCTGCTCCAGGCCGTAGGATGCGGCATGCTCAGCAAACTGCATGGCCAGTTCGGCCCCGCTGATGCGGGTAAAACCCGGATAGTTTTCCACTTCGTCTGAAAGGTTGATCTGCCCGCCAGGAGCGCCCTTTTCAACCAGCACCGTCTTTAACGCCCCGCGCATGGCATAAATGGCTGCGGACAGCCCTCCGGGACCACCGCCGATGATCACCAGATCATATATTTCATTGTCTGACATCGCAAACTCCTCCTTGTAAAAACCTTTATAAATCACGAAAAATCCGTTTAAATACAGGCCAATGATAGCCCCGGAACCTTGAAATGTCAAACCGGGGCAGCAAATTATCAATTTCTCCAGCGGTCGAGATTGTCAAGAAAGGTTCTGGCCCGGCGGATGTTTTGTTGCAGTTTGGGGTCATCGGGCTTGAGTTCCAGGCCCTGCTCCCAGGCTTTCAAAGCCTTTTGCAGGTCGCCGCGGGTATACAGAAAGCGGCCGCGTTCCAGCAGGGTTTCGACTTCCCTGTCAATCCGGTTCTCCAGCCGCCGGCGCCGATCCTTGACCTGCCCGGGCTTAAGAGCCTGCATTTTTGCAAGGATTTTTCGGGCTGCAGGCAGGTTGCCGTTTTCCATGGCCTGGTTGAAATCCCGGGCCATGATTGACCACTTTTCCTCGTTTCGGGCTTCTTCCTGCCGGCTGGTTTCAATCCGCAGGTCCTGACGGTGAAGATGAATTTCCGCAAGCAGATTCCGGGCGGCGGTGCTTGGCACCAGACGGTTTGAAAGGCCCAGAACCCGGCCGGCTATCTCAAATTGGTGGTCCCTGATCGCCTGCTGCCCCTTTTTAAAAAGCCGGGTCGCGGTCTGCTCAACAGCTTCTTCGAATTCCCGGTACCTGCGGCGGGATCCATAGCTGTCATGCCGGGCATAAAAGAGATTTTCCCGGTTGTCGCGGATGGCAAGCAGATAACGACCCCGCTTCAGCAGCAATCCAAGTTCATTGTCAAAAATGATCTGCCGGCGCAAGGACTCGTATTGCTTAAACTTCTCTTTCAGAACCGGCTCATCCGGAAACCGGTCACGGGCCCTTTGAATCTCGCTGATCGCCTTTGCCAGCCGTTTGTCTTCTGCATATGCCTGCGCCCGGGCAAGGCTCTGCTCGATGCATTCCTGCCGATCGCCGGTGCAGGCCGGCTGTTTTACAAAACCCGCGCACCCGTGTAAGGCAACCGAGACCATCAGAAAAAGAATAAAAACAACAAACCCGCGCATCATTTTTGCAATCCGCCCTTTCAATCGCCCGCCGGAGAAGCGGCGCCGGCATCGGACCAGTGCATCCAGCCCTTGACAATCATCACCTCAACACCATTGCTAAAACCCTTGACCTGGATGCGACGAGTTGTATGCGCCTGGACAGGGAACCGGGCGGCAACGTGCTGATAAAAATCCCTGTCAATCAGTATCTGATCGGCATCCGCCAGATCGCACAACCGCGCGGCCAGGTTGGCGGGCTGTCCAACCACTGTGTACTGGAGCCGATCACGGGAGCCGAACAATCCGGCCAGTACAATGCCGCTGCTGATGCCCACCCGCACATCCAGACAAGGAAGGTTTTCCCGTCTGCGTTCTTCGTTAAACGCTGCAATGCGCTGCTGGATCTGCAATGCACAGGTCATGGCGTTGTAACGATGATCTTTATCGGGCTGGGGGCAGCCAAATACCATCATGGCGCAGTCGCCGATATATTTGTCCACGTTACCGTTGCAGCTATGGCAAATTTCTGCAAACCTGGCGAAATAAAGGTTTAATATCCTGGCGATTTCCTCGGGGCTGCGGGATTCGCTGAAAGCCGTGTAGCCGGAAAGATCGGCAAACAGGACGCTGGCCTCCTCCCGGCAGCCTTCCCGGCCAAGATCAGAGGGTTCCTTGTCCATGTACCGGGCCGCCACCGGATTGCTGACAAAGCGGGAAAAGGTGCGCTCCACCCGGAGCTTCTGCTCCAGGTCGGCGGCCATGCTGTTGAACGCATTGGCCAGGGCGGCAAATTCGCCCTTATAATGGTTCTGCATGCGAAAGCCGTAGTCACCTGATGAAATGGCTTCAGCCCCCTGAATCATTTCATTTACAGGCTTCCCCAGACTCCGGCCGAGCCGGATGGCCGCTAATGTGATGGTGAGTACCAGCAGGGCAACCACGATACCCCCGGAATAGACCACGCGATTTTTGCCGGCCGCCAGTTCCGAGCGATCCAGACCCACCCATGCGGTTGCCCCCTCCACATTCTGAAACACAACAGGTGCATGAAACCAGACAATATCGCCCTGTCCCATGACCGATCCGCTGGTTCGGAAGGCTTCTGCGCCGTCAATTTGATGCATGGGCAGATCTCTGCCGGCATGGGCAAGAATTTCATGATCCCGGCTAACCAGGGCGGCAGCAGCCACCGATAGATTTTCATTCAAGGAATTGACCAGACTGGAAAGCCCGAGTTCATCCTCGGTAAAAACGCCCTCAACAGAGCCGGCGCTGAGCTGGGATGCCAGCATGGTTCCGGTTTGCGCAAACTGATTTTCCATCAGCCCAAATTGCCTGTGAACCAGGCTGTAGCCCAGAATACACGAGGCAATCAGCACCAGGGCTGTCATGACCAGGGCCAGCTTATGTCCGAAATGCCATTTCATTGATATTAATATCCATTTGCAGTCCAATCCCTTTATACCTGAATCCGGACATGTGTCAACTATATAAAAACAAACATAATTTCAATTGGTTAATAAAAATCGAAATGACAGACAAGCAAATGGATCCAATATTGCCGGATGATTGTTTGTGCTTGCATCCCGACAAGACTGTGATATATTTTAAGCATATGCTCGGAAAATAACAGGGTTACAGCCGTGAGCAACGTATTGAAATTCTAAAATATGGGCTGGCTGGCAGCAGAAAAGATCCGATCTAAGCGAACAAAGATTGAAGGTGCGCATCAAAATGGGGATGTGCGGCCGGAGGAGGAGCGTGTTTTTATTTCCCGGCACCCCGCCGGAGAGCATCTCAGGGGGGAAGCCGGGAATTTTTCCGGTTTTGTGTTTTTTAAAAATTAAACACCCTTGCTTCTGCTGCGATATCAATGATGGCAGGCGCACCCTCAAGATACATGTTGGAAAAAAACTTGCTCTCGTCCACCTGACGAGATTTGGCGCAGGGGATTCAGACCCCTGCCGGGACTTCCTGTTCCACCAGATACGGCAAATAATCATTGGGACAATCGCCGGTCTGGGTCCGGATGGTCAGGTCCCGGCCGGAATCAGCCCAGTTCACGCCGCCGTCGACCAGAAACAGGTCCACCTGGTGGTTTTTATCATGGGCTACCTTGGCAAACTGAAAACACCGGGTAGCGGCTTCATTGTCGTCTCTGCCGAGAATGAAAATAAAGCGGGCCATTGGGTTATCCTCCTTGGTTAAATGATGAAACGCAAACACAAACCAGAACTGTCAATTTTGGAATATGAGATATAACACAAAACTTTTTATATGATGTAACACGTCCGAAATAATTTTGCAAAATATGAAATCCGCACGGATTTCCCCTGACAAATGCGCTTTGCATCAAACAGGCAAAGCATCGACCCCTATGGATTTGGCCCTTATTTTGCATGGGTGTAACCCTGGCTGGCTTGTTTAATTGATTGCTGAAAAAAGTATCCTAAACTGAGCGTTTCAAATTTTTAAAGCTAAAAAAGGAGGCCGATCATGAAAAAAGGCGAACACTTGGTAATCATTGGCTGCGGTGGCGTCGGCGCGCCGACGGCCATGCTGTCGAGAAAACTCATGCCCGACATCGACATCACGGTGATCCGGGCGGAAAAACGCTTTATTGTCAGGTGAGCGCTTCCCCATGTGGTGGCCGGTCTGGCCCCCGGAGAAGCGATTGTCAATCCCGACAAGATGTTTTCCGACAACAACATTGAAATGCGGATCAACCGGGTCAACAGCATTGATTCAAAGAAAAAGCAGATCACCCTGGATGACGGCAAAACCATTTCCTATGACAAGCTGGTGCTGGGCATGGGGGCAAGTCCGTTTATGCCGCCCATCGACGGGGTGGATAACAACGGGGTGTTTAGCCTGCGGGCCCTTGGCGATGCGGAAAAAATCCGAAACTACATGGAAACCCGCAATCCGTCCAAACTGGTATTTGTGGGTGCCGGATTTATCAGCCTCGAAGTGGCAGCCCTGGTCAAGGAGATGGAAGGAAGAAACTATGAGGTGGACGTAATTGAACTCATGGACCATCCCCTGCCCCTGATGCTGGATCCCGAAATGGGCAAAACCATCCATACCCACTTGGTGGACAACGGATTTCGAATGCATATGGGCCGCAGGGTGGAAAAAATTCTCGGGAAAAACGGGCAGGTCACCGGTGTGCAGCTCGACGACGGCCAAAGCGTGGACGCGGATATGGTCTTTATGAATGTCGGCGCCCGCCCCAACCTTGAACTGGCGGAAAATGCGGGCATTGAAATGGGCCGGTTCGGAATCCGGGTCAATGAATTTTTGGAAACATCGGACCCGGATATCATGGCAGGCGGTGACTGCATTGACAACTATCATTTCATAACCAAGCGATCCGCTGGAACCCAGCTCCGGGGACCGGCGGTCATCCAGGGCCGGCTCATTGCCAAGCGGCTGGCCGGCTATGAGATCCCGTTTCCCGGACTGCTGGGCAACAGTGCGGTCAAGATTTTTGACAAGCATGTGGCTGCAACCGGGTTTAGCGAAACCCAGGCCCGTGAAGAAGGCTTTGAGCCTGTGAGCGCCACTGTCGAATCCCGCAGCAAGCACGCCATGATCCCGGGTGTTAAACCATGGACACTGAAGCTGGTGTTTGACAAAAAGACCCATAAGCTGCTCGGCGGGCAGATCATCAGCAGCAGCGGGGAGCCGATAAAGGAAATCGATACCATCAATGCCCTGATTATCGGAGAAAAAACCATTGCAGATCTGACCACACTCATGTGCGCCGGAAATCCGGATTGCTCCTCGGAGCCCAGCGCAGAACCCATCACCCTTGCAGCAGAGCAGGCCCTGCAGAAAGCGGGTAAACCTGCATAAGCACACAAAAAACGTTATAGTAACGTTATCTTACGTTTAAAGGCAATTACCCCGGTGCATGTCATCATGGCGCACCGGGGTTTTGCATTTGAATAATTTCAATTGGACAATAAAGCCGGAACCATGTATGAACCTTAAGATAAAAATTGAACGCAAATTGCATATCATATCCGCATACCCCAACAAGGAGCCTTTGAAATCTTCATGCATACCAAAAACGCAGGCATTCTCCTTGTCCTTGTCTGCCTTGCCTTTGCTTTTCTGATTGTCTTTTTTCGGCTGAGTGCGCCTCAAAACCAAGATGCCCCACTAACCGGTCCCCGGCTTGCCTTGGCCCACGACAAAGGCAATATGCCATGGTTTCACCAAAGCTTTTCCCGCCAGGGCAAAAAGGCGGAATCAGAAATCGGCACTGGCTTTATCCCGGTGGCATCGCCGAGCACTGACCTTTATATGAGTCAGATGAAAGCCCGGCTGCCCACCGCCCGGGCCCCGGCGCTATTTACCTGGTGGTCGGCATGGCGGGTAAAAGAACTTGTGGAAAAGGGCCTGGTCAGTGACCTGACCCATATATGGGATCGGTATGCGGATGAATATCCCCGGGGAATCCGGGATGCCTATACCATTGACGGGAAAGTTTACGGATTCCCCTACAGCGTTGAATACTGGCCCATATGGTACAACAAGCCGCTGTTTGAAAAACTGGACATCAAGGAGCCGAACACATGGGGGGAGTTCATGGAGGCCTGCCGGAAATTAAAGGCAGCTTCCGTGCCGCCGGTTGCCACGTCACTGCAGATGAAGTGGTATGCCTGCATCTGGTTTGCAGCCCTGGTCATGGGTGAAGACCCCCTGCTCTACGAACAGTTGTGCAATGGCGAGGTCAGATACACGGATGCGCGGATAAAAAAGGCCATGACGATCTGGGCGGACATGATCGGGAAAGGCTATTTTACCGACCCGTCCCTGAACCTGTTTACCAACGGCGGCCATCTGTGGAATAATGAGGATTTTGGCATGGTGCTGTGCGGTTCCTGGTATTATTCTACAATACTTCGCCGGCAGGGAGTAAAAAAGGCGGATATCGGCGTCTTTATCCTGCCGCCGCACAATACTGCGGCTCAAAAAAGCATCATGATGGAATCAGGCCCGGTACTGACGGCCGCAAACTCGCCTCACCGCAACCAGGCCGAAGCCATTGCCGACTGGTGGATGAGCGAGGCCGGAAGCCGCCATTTTGCAAACACCTTCCGGTCCTATTCCGCCAACCGGAAAATCGGGGCCGGCCATCTGCAACCGGTCCGCCAAAAACTGCTGTCTGCCATTGAAAAACAGGACTGCCGGATTGTCAACCGCTACTGGGAGGCCACGCCGGCGCCCATTGTGGATGCCGCTCTGGAAAACTTTACCCGGCTTATCCTGAATCCGGCTGAAAAAGACGCGGCGCTGGCCGAAATCGACAACACAGCTGAAGCCTGCTGGGCCCAGATACGCCGAATCGATGAGAAATAACCGATGAAACTCAAAACCCGCCTGCTCATTGTCATTTTCGTGGTCATCTCCGGTCTCATCGGGGTTTCCGCGCTGTCAGGCTGGCTTTTGTACAAGGTCCATGAATTAAAAGCCGCTGAGACCCTTTGCGGCAGAACCATGGACGGAGTGGCCAGACTCAAACGCCTGACCGATCAACTGCTGATCACCGAAACCCTGTACAATGCCCATTTCCGGTGGCAAACAGCTTACAAATCCCTTGAAAGGCAGATACAGGCGCTGAATTTGTCACCTGAAGTACAAAACCTTCTGAAAACTGAATCCCAGAAGGGCATGATCGTTTCCATGAACGCATTCTGGAAAACCACAACCCGGCGCCTGGACCGGGTGGATCACAACATGGCCGGTCTTTTCCAAAACCCGTCTCCATCCAGGGATGGACTGATCTACCAGTATTTTGACACCAGGGATTACAAGATCCTGCGGATCAAAAAACAGGTGGATGAAGCCTCCCTGTATCTGGGTTCGGAGTTTGAATCCCGGCTTTCCGAACTGATTGAAATGGTGAACAGGGAAATTGACAGGCAGTTAACACTCACGGCCAGAAACATCATCTTGCTCACCCTGCTGATTTCCGTGGCCGTGTGCCTGATTTTAACCGTATTTCTATCCAGGCTCCATTTTCACCTTCAGACCTGGCACAAAGCAATGCAGACCCTTGGCAGCGGGGGCTTTCCCGAAAAACTGCCCCTCACCGGCGATCACGAGCTCAACCGAATTGCCGGGGCAATCAATCAAAGCTCAGAGAATCTGGCAGCCATCCATGAGGAACTGCAAAAACGCATTTCTGAACTCCACCGGGCCAAGGAGGAGGCGGAATCGGCAAACCGGGCCAAGGGCCTGTTTCTGGCGAAAATGACCCACGAACTAAAAACCCCACTGAACGCAATCATGGGATTTTCCAGGCTGGCGGCCCAAAACGTTCAGACAGATATGGTGCAGCAGAAACAGATAGCCAGCATAACCCGCAATGCCGGGCACCTGCTGGCACTGATCAATGAAGTGCTGGCCATGGCCAAAATCGAAGCCGGCAAAGAACAGCTCAATGAACAAACCTTTGATCTGCACGAACTCATGGCTGAAATCGAGCAAATGTTTCTGCCCCGTGCCAGGGCAAAGGGCCTTGCAATGATTTTCCAGGGCACGTCCCGGGCTCCCCGGCAAATCCGGGCAGACCGGGTCAAACTTTCCCAGATCCTCATCAACCTGATCCAGAATGCCATCAACTTTACCAGCGCCGGCAGTATCCACGTTCAAGTGCTTTGCCCCGGGCCTGAGACAGAAGATCCAGCCGGGCCCCGGATGGTTGCTTTTTCGGTTACAGACACGGGATGCGGCATCGACCCCGCGGCCCGTGAGTCCATATTCAAGCCCTTTTTCCAGGCTGAAACCCGCCACCGCACAAGCCAGGGCACCGGTCTTGGCCTGGCCATCACCCGGAACTATATTTCCATGATGAACGGAACCCTCAACGTGAACAGCACACCGGGTAAAGGCACCTGTTTCCGGTTTGACATCCCCCTGACCGAGATGGCCCAAACCGACCGGCCGGATGCAGAAACCGGCAGAAGAAGCCAGCCTCCCGGGCGTTACACCCAGGGGGATTTGCTTGTTGACCCGGACTGCCAGCCAGAGGGAAGACAAAAACCTGAAAAACCGGATTCACTGGCCCGGAAATTGGACGAAGATGAGATTGCGTCCCGGCTGGTATGCGTGCCGGCCCATATTATCGAGGAAATGGAAAAAGCGGCGCTCTGTGCTGAAATCGACCGGCTGATGACACTCATCAACGCGGTCAGGGACCATGACGCCAAACTCGCCGTTGTTTTTTCCCAACTGGCAGACACGTTTGACTATGAGAGCCTGCTGCATCTGCTGCGGTGCAGCTCTCATCCAACCTCTTATTGCCTTGCAAATTCCCATGAATTTTGAAAAACCCGACATCGTGGTAGTGGACGACAACCTGGACAACTTGCGCATTCTTTCCGACATGCTGCGCAATCACGGCTATACCCCCAGACCCGCAGCCAGCGGAACCCTGGCCCTTGACGCTGTGAAGGCCAGTCCGCCGGTATTGATCCTGCTGGACATCATGATGCCGAAGACAGACGGTTTTGAGGTATGCCGCCGGCTTAAATCCGGAAATGACACCCGGGATATTCCCGTGATTTTCATCACCGCCCTGGATCAGCTGGAAAACAAAGTCAGGGCCTTTGCCGCCGGGGCAGTGGATTATATCACCAAACCATTTCAGGAAGCCGAGGTTATGGCCCGTATTAACACCCACGTGGGGCTTGTGCGGGCAAAGGAACATCTGCGGGAAACCGAAGCCCGCATGCAAAAACTCCAGAAATATGAAAGCCTGGTACGCATGGCCGGGGCCGTGGCCCACAGGTTCAACAATGATCTGCAGGCAGTGCTCGGCAACCTGGAAATGGCCGTCACCGACTGCGCATCTGAAGGCAGTGCCCCCCAAACCCTGATTGCGGCCATGCGGTCGGCTGAAAAAGCCGCCGGGATAGCCCGACTCATGGTTACCTATACCGGAAAAATCCGGGGCGATAAGGAGCGAATGGATCTGGGCGACTGGTGTCAGGACAATCTGGCAGAACTAAATGCCCTTATGGGCAGCCACCAGGCGCTGGACTGCCGATGGAGCCATCCAGCTGCTGTAATTTCCGCAGATGCCGGCCAGCTCCGTCAAATGGTGACCGCCCTTTTACAAAACGCCCGCGAGGCAACCGGCAAAACCACGGCAACAATAGAACTTTCCATTGATACGGTATCACCTGATGCCATTTTGCAGCAAAATCGTTTCCCGGTGGACTGGGTGCCTGAAAACCAAAAATATGCCTGCATCCGGGTAAAGGATGCAGGCTGCGGCATTGCCGAAACCGACATGGAAAAAATTTTTGATCCGTTTTTTACCACCCATTTCACCGGCCGGGGCCTGGGCCTTTCCCTGGTCCTGGGCATTGCCATGGCCCATGGCGGCAGTGTTACCGTTGAAAGCCGCCCGGGTGCGGGCAGCACTTTTCAGGTGTACCTGCCCGCCGCCTGGGATCCAAAAGCTTAGAAATCCTTGAATTGATCATCATCCAGCGGAATGATTTGGTCGGTTTTGACATTGTGAATCTGGCTTTTTACTTTTTTGCTCCCCTGGCAGACCGGGTCAGTTCGAAAAAAGTTTCCATGAGTTCCAGGTTGAGCATGAACCGGACCTGAAATTCCTCTATGCGGATGGGTTTTTCAATACAGTCGCTGGCCCCGTGGCGAAGCAGCATGAGCCGCTGATATTCGATCTGGGGCTCGCAAAGGGCCAGAACCGACAGGCACTCTTTTTTAAAATCATTGCGAATGGAACGGATCAGGGCAAAATTTTGATCCGCGCACATCTGCCCGTCAATAATGAGCATCCGGATATCCGGATGCTGCTGCAGGTCCCGGCGCACCTCTTTTTCATTGCGGGCTTCGGTCACAAAGTGGCCCTTATGGGACAAAAGCCTGCGCATCAGGGTCCGGTTGACCTTTTCCGGGTCTGCAAGAAGGATTTTAAAATTTCGGGCAAACAACACCCGCTTGATCAATTGCAGGATATAATCCAGGTGATATCCGCCGGCACCCGGCACATAATCAAGCACATTGGGAAAAGCGGCGATTTGTTTTGCCGAAACCGGAACCCCGTTTGTGACTACAATTGTTGGAATGCCGGCCAGGGGGGCATAGTCTTCCGGGCTAGCCCAATGGTTGAGGATCACTGCAACCGGCGGTCGGCTGCCGTCTGAGACTTTTTTTTGCGCCGATTCAACGCCTTGTGCAATCCGGGCTGAGACCTTTAGATGGGCATGGAGATGGCCGGCCACGGATTCGGCCAGCAGCGGGTCCGATTCGATGATCAGAATATTGGGCACGGTTTTTTGTCCTTGTTTTTTCGCGCGGATGGATCCAATGCACGGCCGCAGCAAAGGGGCGATTGCCCCCCTGCAACTTACTTATCGGGCGGCAAGGCAAAATATTAAGTCAGAAAGGAAGGATGGTAAAAAAAGCGGGATATAAAGAAATCGCCGGACGGGGTATTACAAAATGCCGGAAAGGAAAAAGCCCCGGCCGCAGCGACTGCGGCCGGGGTGCGGGGGGAAACTAGGGGTTCATTTCATAGGTGTCTTTTAATGCATAAACATGATTTTCCCAGAATCGCAGAAAACGCTCATGGTCATCCACGGGCTTTCGGATCATTTTCGTGCACCACTGCATCTGGTTTTCCGTGGTATCGGCCTTGGAGTAAAGCTGCAGGGCATATCTGGAAAAATCGCGCACCATAAAGTCAAAAATCTGTTCCAGCAGATCATCTTCAAATTTTTCAATCTGATATTTTTCAATAATGAGCTGGCCATAGGCCACCAGGGTGAAGATCTCGCCCACGGCCAAAAGGAAATCAATGTTTTTGGCCTGCTGTGCATCCGGGGGTGCGTTGACCAGAAACTGCTGAAACACGCCGATCTGCTCCTTGAAGATGTTGAGATTGGGCATGTCCACGCTGTTGTAGGCCAGGTTGAAATCGTGGAACTGGATCTTGCCCAGCCCCCGGGTGGGGCCCTGGTGGAAAAGAAAGGTGTCGTCTGCCGGATCGTCTCTTTTGAAAATTTCCGGAAACTGGCCGGGATTGAAAAAATAATTGGCCATGAACTTGATGACCAGGGCCATGTTCACATGCACGGTGCCCTCCAGCTTGGGCAGGGACCGGATGTCTTTGGCCGCCATTTCAAAATAGACGTCCTTTTCAAACCCGCGGGCGGCAATCACGTCCCACAACTCGTTGATAACCTCTTCACCCTGGGTGGGCACCTTCATCTTGGTAATGGGGTTGTAGAGCAGATACCTGCGGTCTTCTGCGGATGCCGAGCGCATGTAGTCCGTGGCCCGCTGGGAAAACAGCTTCATGGCCGCCAGGCGCGAGTAGGCATCCACAAAGAGCTGCTTGATGTGGGGAAAATCCGTGACATATTTGCCGTAGAGGTTCCGGCTGGCCGCGTGGTTGATGGCCTCGTAAAAACAATGGGTGGCAATGCCGATGGCGCCCCAGCCGAGGTTGAACTTGCCCACGTTGACCGTATTCAATGCCGAATCCCACGCCTCCCGGCCGTAGGACAGGATTTCATCGTCTGTGACCGGATATCCGTTTAGTTGATATTCGGCCACATAGCCCTCCCAGTTGACCACGTTCTGAACCAGGTCGTAATTTTCATGCCTTGGATCGGCCACGAAAAAGACGTATTCATCCGTGTCTGAATCCTTGCCAAACGTGGAGACCAAGGCGGCCTCATTGGCGTTTCCAATGTAGTACTTGCCCCCGTCTGCAACGTATTTGCCGTCTCCCAGGGGGGTTAAGCTCATGTCTGAAGAATAGAGATCCGCGCCGTGTTCTTTTTCCGAAAGGCCAAAGGCAAAAATGCCGCCATCTTTTAGCAATTGGGCGGTTTTTTTCTTGATCGCATCATTGTTGCCCATGAAAATCGGCCCCAGCCCCAGGATGGTGACCTGCCAGGCATACCAGTGCGACAAGTTGTAAAAGGCCAGGATCTCGTTGAAATCGCAGTTTCGGAAGGTATCCCAGCGCTTGTCCGCATCCCCGTCCACCACGTGCTCCTGCGGGGTCAGCAAAGTGGCAAAGATCTCGTTTTCCGCCAGAAACTTTAAAAAATCCGCATACCAGCGCCGCTCATGGGCGTCTTCCTTGAGTTGGGCCTTTCCCCTGGACTCGAAATACACGATGGTCTTTTGCATCAACTCCCTGGACCGGGGGTCCAAATGGTCAAATTTTTCTGTTTTCGGGTTTAGCAGCATGTTATCTCCTTATATCTGAATTAAAAATATGGGTGGCAAAATCATGGTCCTGCATGCATAAAAGCACAACAGAACAAAAAGATCAGATACGAACCAGGGTCGGGATTGTCAAGAACAGAATTTTGAAATCTTTTTCATCGCACATTATACTGAACATAATTGCAATCAAAGACGACGCCCGGCCCGGCACCCTTTAAAATGAAAGCCGATCACTTTTGAAGCAGCGTTTTTGCGCAGACAACAACCTCGTAGTGGATGGGGCCACCGGCCTGATGTGGAGCCGGGATGCGGCACCAGCGGAATTTCCCCTGAACTGGCAGGAAACCTTTGCATTTTTGGAAGAACTCAATTCCCAAGGTTTTGAAGGCCATCAGGACTGGCGGCTGCCCAACAGAAGGGAGCTGTTTTCCTTAATCCGCCACGACCGCATCAACCCCGCCCTGCCTGCGGATCACCCTTTTGAAAACGTGTTTCCCGGGTATTACTGGTCTGCCACCACAAGCCTTTATGAAACCCGCTATGCCTGGGCCCTGTATCTCAAGGACGGGGCAGTGGGGGTGGGGTTTAAGGAAAATCCCGAATTTTTTACCTGGCCGGTGCGGGGCGGAAAAACGTTTCAAACCTCAGGCCAGCGGAAAAACCAGGCGGGCAGCACTTATTCGGCATCATCTGATTGATCCAGCAAAGCGCGCAAGGCTGCAGCCAGATCCGGGAAGTTAACCGGCTTTTCCATGTAGCGGGCAATGCCGAGTTCCCTGGCGGATTCTTCCGAAATTTTCTCACTGTAGCCGGTACACAAAATAATTTTCATGTCCGCCCGGATCTTTAGAATTTCCCGGGCCAGCACATCACCGGTCATCCCGGGCATGGTCATATCCGTGATCACCAGATCAAAACGGTTTGGCTCTGCTGCAAACTCCCGCAGGGCCGTGACCGGATCACGCCGGCACTCAACGCAGTATCCCAGCCGCTGGAGGCGGGTTTCGTTGAGCTGGATCACGGCATGCTCATCATCAATAAGCAAAATCCGCTCATTTCCGCCCGGCAGATCACTGGAACGTTTAGGCGCCGGCGAGGGGGCGGCCTCCTGCAAGGCCGGAAAATACACTTCAAAACATGAGCCGCTGCCGTTTTGGCTCTCCACCCGGATGCCGCCGCCCAGATCCCGGACTATGCCCAGCACAACAGACAGGCCCAGCCCCGTGCCCTTGTCCACGTCCTTTGTGGTAAAATACGGATCAAAAATCCGCTCCAGGGTATCTCCGGAAATACCGTGGCCGGTATCGCAAACCGTCAGTTTCACATAATCACCGGGCCCGAGGTCATAGCCGAATGCAACAATGGTCTGCGACAGGGTTTGTGTTTTCAGCAATACGCTCAGGGTGCCGCCGTTATCAGCCATGGCGTCGGCGGCGTTTTTGCACAGATTAATGATCAGCTGATGAATCTGTGTGGGATTGGCCCAAATTTGCGGCAGGTCCCTGCTGATATCTTCCCGGATCTCAATGTAGGAAGCGATGGTCGAGCGCATCATGCGCAAGCCCTCCCGGACCACCAGACTGATATCCTGGCCGCATTTTTCCTCCTCGCCCTTTCTGCTGAAGGTCAACAGCTGACGAACCACGTCTTTGGCCCGGAGCCCGGCCGCGCTGATCTGGTGCAGGCCCTTTGCCGCGGGATGGTCTTTGGGAATTTCGGACTGGACCAGTTCTGCATACCCCATGATAATGCTTAAAATATTGTTGAAATCATGGGCCACTCCGCCGGTGAGGGTTCCCAGCGCTTCAATTTTCTGGGCCTGGCGCAGCCGCCTTTCCAGTTTCTGCCGCTCTTCTTCCGTGGCTTTCTGCTGGCTGATATCACTTAAAAAATTCAGGGTGGCCGGACGGCCTTCCCATTGAATTGTCACCGCCTTGAGTTCCACCCATTTGACATCTCCGGAGCGGTCAATGATCCGGTATTCATAATCCGGCACCGGCTTACCCTCAAAGCGCTTGAGATAATTTTCACGCACCTTTGCCCGGTCAGCAGGATGAATAAATTCAATAAACTGCCTGGAACTGAGTTCCTCGATACTGTAACCGGTAAACTTGGTGGTCTGGTTGGCAAATTTCAGCACCCCGTCCTGGATCACGAAAATGGCCTCCTTGGCATTTTCCACCACCACCCGGTATTTTTCCTCACTCTGGCGCAGGGCCTCCTCGGCCTTTTTTCGCTCGGTAATATCCTCTATCATACCCATGCCGCCGACAATTTTTCCCGTGCTGTCCGCAGAAGGGGCAAACATGGCCCGCACCGGGGTTTGCTTTTTTGCTGTAACCGAGGAATAAAGAGCCTCGTAATACCCCGGACGACCCCGAAGGGCCGCCTCCACCGCGGATACCAGGTTTTTGTCCGGCAGTTCCAACATGTTGAGGCCCACGAGTTTGTCTCTGGCAGACCCGATGATATCCACAAACCGGTCATTGCACGCAGTGATCAGGCCCTGTGCATCAAAATGCAGCACCCCCAGCGGGGCGTTTTCAAACACCAGCCGGTATTTTTCCTCGCTTTGCCGAAGGGTGTTGTCGGCTTCCTTTTTTTCGGTGATATCCGTATGCGCCCCTGCCAGGCGAAGGGGAGTTCCGCTGGAATCCCGCAGGCATGCAGCCCTGCCCAGAACCCAGCGATAAGTGCCGTCTTTGTGCAAAAGCCGGTATTCCTCTTCTAACTGAAGCATTCCGGATTCATAAAACCGGTTAAAAGATTCCGTCACCCGGTTGTAATCATCGGGATGAATCCGGTCCTGCCAGTGTTCCAGGCGATTTTCCAGCTCATGGTCGGCATATCCGATAATTTCCTTCCATCGCCTGGAGAAAAACACTTCATTGGACTGCAGATCCCATTCCCAGATCCCGTCATTGGTTCCCCGGAGGGCCAGCTGAAATCGCTGCTGGCTGTTTTTCAGGGCCTGCCTGGCGGCCTCGGCCTCCCTGGCCCGGGTTTCCGCCTCCTGTATCCGGGTCCGCAGTTCATGGACCATGCTGGAAATGGCTTGCTTTAACTGGCGCATCTCGCCCCTGAAATACCCGGGAATTTCTGCATGGTAATCCCCCCCGGCAACACTTGCGGCAAAGCCCACCAGCCGGTTAATAGGCCCGGTGATGGTGCGCATCAGAAAAATAGTGCCGGTCAGGGCGATCAGGAAAATGGCTGCGCCCATAGAGATGATGGTCCATTTCAGCCGGTTCATCTGGGCATAAACATCATCGATATAAACCCCGGTTCCCACGATCCAGTCCCAGGGTTCAAAGAGCCGGACATAGGATTTTTTGGGGTGCAGGCTGTCTGTAATACCATCGGACGTGGGCCGGTGCCAGAAATATTCCACAAAGCCGCTGCCGTTTACGTCGGCCACTTCGGAAAATACCCGCAAAAAATGTCTTTTATCCCATTCAAACCGCTTTTCTTCGCCCGCCATTCCCATCTGCACGCTCACAGCGGTTTCATAGACCGGATCATCCATGATTCGTCCCTCGAGTTCGGGGGCAGCCGGGTGCATGATCATGCGGGGAAAGGGTCTGGAATTGTCGTTAATCCAGATATAGCCGTTGTCTGTAAAGCGCATGTGACGAATGCGCTCCATGGCGGCCTGCTGCGCTGCTTTCTGGTTCATGCCGCCGTTTTCCACCTGGCTCTGGTAGTCGGCCAGCATGCTGCACACCGAATCCACTAGATTTTTGACCGCCATTTTGCGGGAATCAAACAGGGCATCCTGTACAACCGGGAAGATAAAGGCAAACAAAAAGATCAGAAACAGCGCGATGATGCCCAGGGCAATGGCCAGGATTCTTGCAGCGGTCTTTTCCAGCAGGTTTCCGGAAAATGGCATGCGGCTCCCGAAGGTTTTTACGGTTTACAAAACAGCACCAGCGTCAGTAGTGCGATCAAATGGCCGCTTTGAATCTTTTCGGACAGCGGATGGATTTGTTAACCCGTAATACGCCGTCCGGGGGCTTTTTGAAACAATGTCCGGAGATAAACATACCCGTTTCATTGCAAAAAATAAACAATGAAAAATTGAGATTTACATATGGATTTTTGCATGTAGAATAACAAAAATCCGCACAGCCCGGCTCCAGAGGGCTGCGGGTGCAACCGCCTGCTTTCTTATCCGGCATGCTTTTTTCGGAGGTGAAATGAAAATACTGGTGTGCGGGCCTGCCTGGGTGGGGGACATGGTCATGGCCCAGAGCCTGTTTATGACATTGAAAAACCTGCATGACAACTGCGAAATCCACGTGCTGGCCCCGTCGTGGTCCATGCCGATTTTATCGCGCATGGACGAGGTGGATCAGGGGATTGTCCTGCCCGCGGGCCACGGGCAGCTGAAACTCAAAAAGCGCTTTGAGATCGGCCGGCAGCTTGCAGCCAACGATTATGCCCGGGCCATTGTGGTGCCGCGCTCCATCAAGCCGGCGCTGGTGCCCTTTTTTGCCCGCATCCCCGTGCGCACGGGCTACGGGGGCCAGGGACGCTTTTTTCTGATAAACGATGCGCGAAAACTGGACAAGACCCGGCTGACCATGACCGTCCAGCGCCAGGTGGCCCTGGGGTATCCGGCTGATGCCCCCCTGCCCCCGCAAACCATTCCCAGGCCGCATCTTCAGATTGATGCCGCCAATCAAAAACGCTTGTGCCGGAAACTGGGACTGAACCTTGACCGGCCGGTGATCTCCTTTTTTCCGGGCGCCGAGTACGGCCCGTCCAAGCAATGGCCCATTCAATATTTCCGGGAACTGGCCCTTCGACTCACAAAATCAGGCTACCAGGTCTGGATTTTCGGCAGCCCCCAGGACCGGCCCTGCGCTTCGGCCATTGCCGAAGGCAATCCCCCGCACGTGCACAGCCTGGCCGGGCAAACCTCGCTAAATGATGCCATTGACTTAATTGCACTGTCGTATATGACCGTGACCAACGACTCCGGGCTCATGCACATTGCAGCCGCCCTTGGCGTGCACGTGGAAGCCATATACGGCTCCACCACACCGGCATACACCCCGCCGCTAACAGACAAAAAAACCATCCATTACACCGGCATTGAATGCTCTCCCTGCTTTGCCAGAAAATGCCCCCTGGGCCACTTCAAATGCATGAAGGAAATTTTGCCGCAAGACCTGGAGGCCTCCATTCAAAGGACGGCCGCACAAAACCCGGCGCCCGAAAGCCGCCGGTAACACACACCGGCTATACCACGCCGTGCAGACCCAGGTACCAGGAGGCGATTCCGAAATAGATCACCACCCCGCCGATATCGGCCACCGAGGTCACCAGGGGCGCACTGGCTGTTGCCGGATCCAAGCGACACCGGGCGAGCAGAAACGGCAGGCTTATGCCCAGCAGGCTGCCAAACAGCACCACCGCAACCATGGCCAAAGACACGATCACCGCCACGTCCGGGCCGCCCCGGAAAACACCGATGAAGGACACGGCAACGCCCATGCACACGCCAATGGCCAGGGCAATACCGATTTCCTTTCCCACCATGCGCAGCCAGTCCTTGCGCACCACATCGCCGATGGCCATGGCCCGAACCATGAGGGTGGCGGACTGGGCCCCGGCATTGCCCCCGGAGCCAATAAGCAGCGGCAGGAAAAAGACAAGGGCCACGGTGGCCTGGATGGTATCCTCGTAATAGGCAATCCCGGCGCCTGAAAAAATGTTCATAAACACCAGGGCCAGCAGCCATGGCAGACGCTTCTGGATCAGCAACCAGGGGCTTGCATCCCGCAGGCCGATGTCCACCAGGTCGTCTGTGCCCGAACTCTGGCTGATGGATCCCATCCGGTGGAAGTCCTCTGTGGCTTCCTGCTCGATGACGTCATGGACGTCGTCAAAGGTCACAATCCCCACCAGGGCCTCATTGCCGTTTATCACCGGCATGGCCAGCAAGTCGTATTTGGCCATCTGCCGGGCCACGTCTTCCTGGTCGTCATCCACATTGGCGCAGATGGGATCCCTGCGCATGATGCTTTCAATGGACCGGTCCGGCCGGGCCAGGATCAGCTCCCGCAGGGAAACCAGCCCGAGCAGGCGCCTGTTTTCATCAATGACATAAGCGTAATAAATGGTTTCCTTGTCCGGGGCTTCCAGTCGGAGTTTTTCAATGGCCTGACGGGCGCTTAGATGCGGCTGCAGGGTGGCGTATTCGCTGGTCATAATCGCCCCGGCCGTATCCTCGTCATAGGAACTGAGCCTGCGGATATCCTCCCGCTCGGCTTTTGCCAGCAGATGCAGCAGGATTTCGCCCCGCTCATCAGGCATGGAATGCAACAGATCCACCCGGTCATCCGAAGGCATTCTGGCAATCACTGCCGCCAGCATATCATCGGCAAGCCCTGCGGCGATTTCCCGCTGAAGCTCGTATTCCATGTGCACGAGCACGTCCGCGCAGCACTGGGGGCTCAGGCGCGAAAACACATCAACGGCCTGGTCCGGCTCGAATTCGGAAAACTGCGACGCCAGATCCGCCGGGTGCTCGGCTTCACATAACCGGCGCAGCATATCGTCGTCTAAGTATTCAATGGTCTCGCCGTTTTCAGGCGCAAAGGCATTGATTGGAAACTTGAGGGGTTGATTCATGGTCCGGCCTCCTTGCACAAATCCCGCCCATTGTCAGAGGCGGGGCAAAAGACCGGAACCTATCAGGGGAAAATAAGGCGGAAATCCGGTATGCCGCCGCCTGACACCAAAGGCGGGTGATAAGAGATCATCTGATTTTTCAAAAAGATTGCAGACTTCAATAAGTGAGGACTACCACCTTCGTCATCCATGTGTGAACGCTCCGTAACCGGTTGACAATCGGATTTCGCACCCATGTGCAAAAATCCACCATAGCCATAAACGTATTTAATTTACTAAAAATCAGATCGGCTGTCAAACCAATTTTGCCCGCACCGTGCCCGCGGGCTTTTGCCTTAACAAAGCAAATCTTTTAAGTGTTCACTTAAAAACATAATCGACTCGATATCGAGATGCTCGGTAATGGTCTGATCAAAAAGCAGCCGCACTTCGGCCTCAAATCCGTCTTCCGGCTCGGCATCCCAGAAAACAAGCATGACCGGCACCCGCGGCAGCACCTGGAATAAAAACGCAAGGTCTGCTGTGCCATAATCCCCTGTCCGGTCGATGCCTCCGATTTCCCGGGCCCGTTTGGCAAGGGCGGCCGGGTTTCCGGAAAATTTTTCCTTTAACGGCGCCTCCACATGCGCGTTCATGGAAACCACCTTGGACACGGTATTTGGAAATTCCTTAAGACTTTTCCAGTTTCCAGAGGGCTTGGCACTGCCGCCCCGGGCCAAGTGGATATGCAGAAACACCTGTTCATTGCGGGTAATTTCAGATCCGTCGTTTTTGGTGATCCCTTCCGGGGAAATATGCACAACATCATTGAAATATGGCAGCTCCAGGACTTTTTGCCCTGCCCTTTCCACGATTTTTCCGCCGATTCTTTCCGGCAGATCGGCCATATCGATGGCAGCAGATCCCTGTCGCGCCCAAAAAAGGGCGTCTTCGGCCATGTCCCGCTTCAGCCACTTGCCCTGGCTGTATTGCGCCTCCAGCTCCCGGCTGCACCGCTGGATGGTTTCAGCATCCAGATGGGGACAGTTTTCCAGGGATAATTTTTCAGAAACCACCATGCCCGCAAACGCCATGCAGGAACGATAACCACAGTCCCCGCAGTTTGTCTGCGGCAGTACATCCCGGCACAAATCTATGACTGAAAGGGCCATATACCTGCTCCTTTTTTTATTCCAAAAACCGGTTTGCGTTTTATTATGTACTGCTGTCAAAGCCGCCTTATAACATAACCGCATCCAGGCGGTTTTCAACTCCATGGCAGAATTAACAGAATCGCAAAAAGCTTTTAACCCTGCTTGGTGTTTGTCAGGAAGAAAGCCCTTCAGCCGGGGGCGGGTTTTTTCGCTCCTGAGCCTTTTTGCGGATTCAGCCGATGCCTTCGCCAAAATTTCAAAAACTCGGGCTTTCGCCCTCAAACAGTTTGAAATTTTTCCGGCTCCGGCATCGGCTGAATTTTCCCGCAAAAACGATCAATGTCGCTTCAAAAACCCGCCTCCGCCCTCCAGGCTTCCTTGGCAAGCTGTGCTCAAATTCGATAACTTTGTAAAACACCCTTCCAGGCGAATCAACTCTTTAAATATCCAAATCCAAATAATCTCCCGGTAAAAAACAATTGTTGTTTGCTTATATTTCCAGTGCGTTGGCCATGGGGCGGGGCGGGTGGCAAAATCACCATTGGGCGGAAGGTAAACCTAAGCACTTTTTCCCTTCTCTACGGCTATGGGGACATCGAGATCGGGGATTACAGTATGATCGCTCAATATGTGGAGTTCGTCGGCGGGGAGCATAATTGCAACCGGCTCGACATCCCGATACGTTTCCAAGGCCGTACCGGGAGCAGTATATCAGTCAAGGAAGATGTCTGGATCGGTGCGCATTCTGTTATTTTGGGAGGCGTCACGATCGGGAAAGGAGCCTGTATATGATACGGGTGATGATGCAGAGGAACTTTCCCGTGATCTGGAACAGTACGATGCTGTGATTGCCTCCATGCACGGTACCCATGAAATACCCTCGCAAAGATATGGGCTGAAGCCGGAATACCTCCAATTGCTGCGTCAGATCTCACAGCTTAACAATATTGTGCTGGTTCATTTCGGGAATCCATATGGTTTAAATTATTATGAGGGATTGGATGAATTTTGGGCTGTTCTGACAGCTTACAATGACAAACCCATAACCCAGGAGATCACTGCCCAGACTATTTTCGGTGCTAACGAGATCAGCGGAGCCTTGCCGGTTTCCGTAAATGATCGCTTCAAAGTAAATAAGTTAATAACTTTATCACGTAATTTTGCAGTAGATAATAATAAACTAAAAAAAGAATTGGATTTTACATCAGAATACAACTTTAAAGAGGGATTAGAAGATTGCTATAATTATTATAATAA
>NZ_JAWODO010000105.1:0-4214 GCF_046483245.1 Desulfosalsimonas sp.
GGCAGCCCGGAAAAACTGGTGGGAAGTTTAGTTGATGTGGTCATTGAAAGGGCGTGCGCCAATTCGTTGAAGGGGGCCATGCCAATGCCTGAGGCGCCGGTGGCGGGTGCCATAACCAAGGGAGGAAAAACCCATGCTGCATGAAATGACAGTGGCTGGACTGGCCGTTGATCCGTCTTCCAACGCGCCCATACTGATATTGAACTCAAAGGATGAAGAGTTTTCCGTACCCATCTGGATCGGGTTGATGGAGGCCGCAGCAATCGCTTCTGTGCTGCAGAACATTGAATTTGACCGGCCCATGACCCATGATTTGTTCCGCAACTTCATCGAGCAGGCCGGTGTCAGTGTGCCCCGCATCGAGGTCTGCGATTTGCGGGAAAACACCTTTTACGCCAAAATCCTGTGCAACGCAAAGGACGGTGAATTTGTGGTGGATGCCCGGCCCAGCGATGCCATTGCCCTGGCCCTGCGCCTGAAGGCCGACATTTACGTGGATGACACGGTGGTGCAGCATCTCAAGGTTAAAAACGGCGAATACGAGGTGGCCGACCACAGCGATCAGGGCCAGAAATGGGCCGAATATCTACAGAATTTGTCGCCGGAGGATTTCGGCAAATACAAGGTCTGATGAGTCTGTAAAACGTCTTTTTACAGACAGTGTTAAGTTTTAAGTACGATGCACACGTAAAACGTCTGATTATAGATGGTGCCGCAAAAAGATCAAGGCTTGCGCAATTTCGAAGAATGCAGCGTACTTATCCGTACGTGAAATTCTGAGAAATTGCGCGTAACGCAGATATTGGACTTTTTCCGGCACCATTAAAAAAAAAGCTTGACAATGAGTTTTGAATCAGAAAGATTGTTGTCCCGCAGGCACAGTATTTTTATGAATTGATTGTTTCGTAAAAAGTAAGTTTTTAGATGGCGCCGTAAAAAGTTCAAGATCAAGGCTTGCGCAATTTCGAAGAATGCAGCGTAATTATCCGTACGTGAAATTCTGAGAAATTGCGCGTAACGCAGATATTGAACTTTTTACGGTGCCATCATGAATTGAAACCATAGAAAGAAATTCGCATGGCAGACACATACACCGGCAGGACCTGGTTTTATTACGGCTATTATTTTTATTTTTACGCCACGGGTCTGCCGGCAGCGCGCTGATGCGAGTTTGATAACAAAAATCGTTTAAAAGCCGCGGGCAGACCCGAAACTGCCCGCGGCTTTTTTTGTGCAAAAAGGCCGTGGGGAAAACATTCCTTCATGGCCTTTTTTTGTTTTCCGGCGCATCTGCCGGCCGGACAAAAAATCATCATTTTTTCAAAGGAGGACGCAGTCATGACGATTATCGGCAAGCAAATCCGCATGGAACGCATCATGGACAGAAATTCAGGCCGCACCATTATCGTGCCCATGGACCACGGGGTGTCGGTGGGGCCCATTGACGGGATCAAGGACATCAAAAGCGCCGTGGCCACCGTGGCCGAGGCCGGGGCCAACGCCATTGTGGAGCACAAGGGGCTTGTGGGCGCAGGCCACCGCCGGGGGGGCTCGGACATCGGCCTGATCGTGCACCTGTCGGCCTCCACGAGCCTGTCTCCTTTTCCCCATTCCAAGACACTGGTCTGCAGCGTGGAAGAGGCCATCAAGCTGGGCGCGGATGCCGTGTCCATCCATGTCAACATCGGCGATCACCAGGAAAAGGAAATGCTAAACGATTTCGGCCGGGTGGCCGCAGAGGCCCGTACCTGGGGCCTGCCGCTTCTGGCCATGGTTTACCCCCGGGGCGAGAAGATCAGCGACGAATACGACGTCTCTGTGGTCAAACATGCCGCCCGGGTGGGATGTGAAATGGGCGCAGATATTGTCAAGGTCTCTTACACCGGCTCCATCGAGTCTTTTCGTGAAGTGGTGGACGGTTCCACCGTGCCGGTGATCATTGCCGGGGGCGCGAAAATGGATTCTGATCGCGATATCCTGGAAATGGTGAGAAGCTCTGTGGAGGCCGGCGGCGCCGGGGTGTCCATCGGCAGAAACGTGTTTCAGCACGCATCGCCCGCAAAGCTGATTCAGGCCATGGCTACCATCATCTTTCATGACGCCACCGTGGAAGAGGCCCTGGCCGTGCTGGGCAAGGCATAGAAACCATTTTGGAAAGGGGGCGTTAGAAGCCATGAAAAAAACCATCTGGGTCAAAGTCGATCCCTGGGACAAGGACCTTGTGACCACCGCCCTTGAAGGGGGCGCAGACGGGGTGGTCATCCCTGAAGGATATGCAGACCAGGCCAGGTCCCTGGGCCGGATTCTGACCATTTCCGAAGACGGGGATTTGCAGATCGGCAAGGATGTGGTGTATTATACAGTCTGCAGCGGAGAAGACGAAGAAGAGATCGCCCAACTGGCCCGGGACCGCCAGGTGATTCTCACCTGCACGGACTGGACCGTGATTCCCCTGGAAAATCTCATTGCCCGGGGGGCAAAGGTGATCGCTGAGGTGCAGAGCCTCACCGAGGCCCAAACCGCATTTGCCATTCTTGAAAAGGGCGTGGATCACATCCTGTATGTGCCCGAAAACGCCGCAGACCTCAAAAAGGCCCTTTCCTTGCTCACCGGCCAGACCGAGGCCATCGGCCTGGAAACCGCAGAAATCACGGAACTGCGGCCCGTGGGAATGGGCGACCGGGTCTGTGTAGACACCTGCACGGAAATGGCCCCGGGCCAGGGCATGCTGGTGGGAAACAGCAGTTCGGCCCTGTTTCTGGTGCATGCTGAAAGCATCTCCAACCCGTATGTGGCCCCGCGCCCGTTTCGGGTCAATGCCGGGCCGGTGCACGCCTATACCCGGGTGCCCGGGGGAAAGACCCGGTATCTGTCCGAGCTGGCTGCAGGCGATGAGGTGGTGATCGTGGATTTCCAGGGAAACACCTCGGTTGGTGTTGTGGGCCGGCTCAAGATTGAAAAGCGGCCCTTGATGCTGGTAAGGGCAAAAATCGGCGACCACGAGATCACCACCATCCTGCAGAACGCGGAAACCATCCGGCTCACGGATCCGGACGGCAAACCCGTGTCCGTTGCCGTGTTAAAGGCCGGCGACCGGGTGCTTGCGGCAACCGAGGATTCCGGGCGGCATTTTGGCATGAAAATCGATGAAACCATCACGGAGAAATAATGACCCAGGCATTTGGACATCCGGTTTCAATTGACGCAGCCACTAAAGTCTACGGGGTTATGGGACACCCGGTGGCCCACAGCAAAAGCCCGGTCATGCACAATAAGGCTTTTGCCGAAATCGGGTATCCAGGAGTATATGCGGCCTTTGATGTCACGGATCCAGCCGGTGCAGCAGCCGGGATCCGGGCTTTGGGCATATGCGGCATGAGCGTAACCATTCCCCACAAGGTGGCTGTAATGGCTTATCTGGATGAAATCCATGATCAGGCCCGGGAAATCGGTGCGGTCAACACCATTGTAAACGACCGCGGCCGGCTCATCGGCCATAACACCGACGGCGAGGGGGCAGTGCAGGCGCTGCTGGAACATACCGGGCTTTCCGGCAAAACCGTTGTGGTGCTCGGCGCCGGAGGCGCGGCCCGGGCTGTGGGTCACGGGCTCTGCGGCCGGGGCGATACCCGGGTGATTTTCGCCAACCGCACGGAACAAAAGGCCAAGCACATGGCCCAAGACCTGGGGGGTGAATTTGTGCCAATAGCGGATCTGGAAAACAGCCGGTTTGACATCCTGGTCAACACCACGCCCGTGGGTATGCATCCGGAAACACAGGCCATGGCCGTATCCGAATCTGTTTTGCACCCGGGCTTGGTGGTCATGGATATTGTCTACAATCCCCTGGAAACCCGCCTGCTGAAGAAAGCCAGGCAATGCGGGTGCACAGTGATCGACGGGGTGGGGATGTTTGTTTACCAGGGCGCCCGCCAGTTTGCCCTCTGGACGGGCCGCACACCACCGGTCGCCCGGATGCGCCAGGCAGTTTATGACGCCTTAAACTTGATGGTCTTGTAAAAGTCGGTTTTCAGATGGCGCCGTAAAAAATTCAAGATCAAGGCTTGCGCGATTTCGAAGAATGCAACGTACTTAGCCGTACGTGAAATTCTGAGAAATCGCGCGTAACGCAGATATTGGATTTTTACGGTGTCATCAAACCCTGTTGACAATTGACCTGTTTATGGACCATATTAAGTCAGGTTCACAAAACA
>NZ_JAWODO010000126.1:0-3975 GCF_046483245.1 Desulfosalsimonas sp.
GGGGCGGGGTAGGAACCCAGGGTCGAAACCACCACCAGCTTGTCCTGGTCCTGGAGCAGGTTGTAGAAGGCGAAATAATCAAAAATGCCCTCCACCAGAATGATTGTCCGGTACTGCCGGATAAACGGCCCTGCCTTTTCAATGCCGTAAAGCCAGCTTCCGGAGGAAAGCGCAATTTCATTTCTTTGGTGTTTGAGCCACCGAACACCCCTGTCATCCGGAAGTCTGCCGGCCAAGCCAGCCGGATTTGAATCAATATCGTAGATGGGGAACACGATTCGCCCGGCCAATGCGTCACCGTAATTTCTGGAAAACAACGCTTTGCGTCTGAAATCGATCTGCCGGCAGTAGTATCCGTATGCTTTTGCGGTGTTGTCGTTTAAAAATCGGATCAAACCGCCATCCAGGAATGCATTGAAGGTTTGAAAATCATTTTCAAAACGCGGCAGAAGGCTGTCTGTCAGCGCCCGGCCTTGATAGCGGGTATCGCTGCAGGCCGGCGCATAGCCGATGTTGAATTTTTCCACAACGGATTTGTCAACACCCTGGCGCGCCAGATAATCCCGGATGTGCCGGAACTGGTTTTCATTGGACATCAAAAGCGCATTATAGAAGCCGGCCGCATTATTCATGGCGGCAACAATCTTTTCATCAGGCTTGCCGGACTCGGCAAAAACCACCGGCTCATCAGGCTCCGGTGTTTCTCCGGGTTCGGGAACAGATGGGGCGGCACCGGCATAGGGCTTGAAATCCCTGATACCCAGATGATCGGCCCACATCTGCTGCGCCGTTGCAAACCCTTGTTTCGTCCGCAGCATGATCAGATCGTAAATATCCCAATCCCCCCTGCAGGCACCAAAGCAATGGAACCGGACCTCATCTTTTTTGTCCACATACACCATAAATTTGTCTTCGGTGTCAGCGTGGAATGGACACAGGGCGTTATACCGGTTTTTTTTGACGGGTTTGAAAACAATGCCCAGCAGTTTTTCCGCATAATCGACAGTGGCATCGATATATCCTGCTGATTTTAGGTCCAGATGGGTTTTCATCATGTCGAGCCTGTTAAAAACCAGTTCTTCTAAATTCTCCTGTATTTTTAGCTGCTTTCCCATAAAAAAGCCTTGCCGAAATCAGGAAAAAAATTTTAAATTCCGCATGGTCTTTACGATTTCAACAACCGCTTCATGCATGCCTTCTGCACCATAGCCTGTGTCCGGGGTTTGTTTGTTTTCGGTTTTGTCATGCACCTCGGATTTGATTTTTTCCAGTTTCTGTGCATTGATTTCAACCTGCAGGCGATGTTCCTCCTCCAGTTCGCTGATGAGATCAGAGTCAATCTGTCCGAGGAGATCATCCGCCTCTGCCAGTAATTCTTCGATATTTTTGGATTCCAAATTCTCTGACATGGCAGTTTTTCCTTTCCGCTTTAAAAGCCGAGACGGCCGGCGCCCTTGTTACTCCACACCCAATGGTCTCTGCGCCTGGCCCGGGCTTGCATGCTTGACGTACTGGTAAAAATCGCTGTCGGTTGTGAGGATCAGTACGGAGTTCATGTTTGTCTTTTCCTTGTAGCTTTCAAGTGTTTGCAAAAACGCATAAAACTCCGGATTTTTGTTGTAAGCCTGACCGTATATTTTTGTGGCCTCGGCATCCGCCTTGCCCTGGATCTCCTGCACCCGGCGATAGGCTGTGGAGCGGATCTGGCGCAGTTCTTTTTCCATTTCACCGAGGATCTCCGCACTGCGTCCCTCTCCTTCGGAGCGGAACTGCGCGGCAATGCGTTTACGCTCTGAAATCATGCGCTCATAGACCTTTTCCCGGACGCTTTCCACGTAATCGAGGCGCTTTATACGCACATCCACCAGCTCAATGCCGTACTGGGGGATGATCTTTTGCGCTTCAGCCAGTATCGTTCGGGTAATTTGCTCTCTGCCTTGGGCGATCTCTTTTTTAAGCTCTTCTTCCCGCTCCTTTGGGACTTCCTTTAACACATCGTCTTCCGGAACCTCCCATGATGCACTGCGCACGAGCTCAACGAGTTCACTGCTTGAGACCTGGTCGCGTACCACTGAATCGAGAATATCGTTTAGGCGGGACTGGGCGCCTTCTTCGCTGGCCACGTTTTCAAGAAATTTTTTGGCATCTGCAATCCGCCACCGGGCCGTGGTGTCCACCCATATGAACTCGCGCCCCTTGGTGGGCACCTGGTTGGGATCTCCGTCCCAGACCAGCAGCCGCTTTTCAAATCGCCTGACCTCCTGGATAAAGGGAAGTTTCATGTGAAGGCCCGCCTCGGTCACGGTTTGGCCAACGGGTTTGCCAAACTGCACCACGATTGCCTGCCGGCCTTCCTCCAGAGTGTAAAGGGCGCTATAGAGAACGATAACGATGACTACCGATATCGCAATGCCTGCTGCTTTCAAGGTAAATCTCATTATTGTCTCCGCTGCACTGATGGTTGTGCGCCTGACTCCATTGAAACCCACGGCACCATGGCCTGCTGATCCTGGTCCACGATATAAAGCCCCTTCATGTCTGCCAGCAGGCCGGTCATGGCCTCCAGGTAAAGACGCCGGCGTGTGACCTGGGGGGCTCCCAGGTATTGTTTTAAAATGGACTCAAACCGGGTGGCCTCTCCCTGGGCACGGTTGACGCGCTCCAGGGCGTATCCTTCGGCCTCGCTGATACTTTGTTCCGCCACTCCCCGGGCCTTGGGGATCTCCCTGTTGGCCTGTTCCTCGGCCCTGTTGATTGTTCGTTCTTTGTCCTGGCGCGACTCGTTGACCTCATTGAAGGCGGGTTTTACGGTATCCGGCGGAGTTACGTCCTGGAGCTCAATGGTGACCAGACGAACTCCGGACTCATATTCCGTCAAAATCTTTTGTATCTCAATTTTTGCTTCACTGGCAACGTCCACCCGGCCGGTGGTCAGCACCTCGCTGCCGATGCGGTTGCCCACGGCCCGGCGCATGACCGCTTCGGTGATATCCCGGATTGTTTTGGGGGTCTCGCGTACATGAAACAAAAATCGAATCGGGTCTTCAATGCGGTACTGGATAATCCACTGGACATCGATGACGTTTAAATCTCCGGTGAGCATCAATGACTCGTCTTTATAAGCTCCGCTGGGATCATAGCGGGTCTTTTCCCCGGGAGTGCTGGCCACGGTCCGAAAACCGAATTCTTCCTTGAGCACCCGGGCAGTGGGCAGCATACGGGCTGTCTCGATGCCAAACGGCAGTTTGAAATGCAGTCCCGGCCCGGCCGTGCGAACCACTTTTCCAAAGCGCTGCACGATCCCGGTTTCTTCCGGCTGGACCGTGAACCATGCGGTCCAGAAGACAACCACCACCGCCAATGCGGCAATGATCAGTACCGAACGGCCCTTGAATGCGTTAAACTGCTGTCGTATTTTTGCCGCCACTTCTTCAAAAGTCGGCGGCGATCCCCCAGAGGCCTGATTCCATTCATTCATCGCTTAAATCTCCTTGATTCTTGAGGCATCGGTGTCATTGGTTTTGCCGCGCGCGGACAGCACCGCGTTCATGCCCTCGGCTTTTTCAACAGTGTATATCAAAGGCGCCGATGTTGAGAGTCTGCAGAGGCAGTTAGAGGATATGGCGCGCACTGGTACCGTACGGGCGGAGGACAGGAACGGCGATAGGTCCTACAGGTTGCTGCCTCTGGTGCCCGGGATCATCGAGCTGCAGTTCATGCATGGGCATACCGATGACCGTACGAAGCGACTGGCACAGTTGATGAAGAGCTACAGCAAAGTCGTAAAGACCCTCATGACGAGAGCACTGGCCCAGCCTACGGGTACTGAGGCCTCCGGCACAAGGAAGATCTCCGTCGAGCAGGACATCACCGACCGACCCACCATACTGCCTTACGACGAGGTGATGAAGCTCGTAGATGGAGCGGAATTGATAGCCGCAGGGGTCTGTGTTTGCCGGCATCAGGGGGACTTGC